>NZ_JBWKWP010000009.1:0-301838 GCF_059422285.1 Curvibacter sp. GW821-FHT01G03 | reverse complement strand
CACGTGCAAAAGGCACTCATGGCGTTCCTTTTGCTCGGCCGAGTGGCGTCAACCGCACGGCGGCCCGCAGGGCCACCCAACCTGCGCCTTGCCCGTTTTCTCAGGCGCGAGGCGCATCGGCGCCCATGGACAGCGCACAAGCAAGCCCCCTCCTGACCCAGGCAGCAGGCAGGCGGGCGCCCAGGGATCTGCGGCTGTGACGGTTTGAACTGTTCAAAGATGGCGCTTTAGAATCAGCGCCCGCTGAATCTGTTTCAAATCGTTTCTCATGAGCCATCCCTGCCTGACCTGCGGCGCCTGCTGTGCCTCTTACCGCGTCGATTTTTCAATCCATGAGTTGGACGAAGAAGGTGGCACGGTGCCCGCCGGGCTGACGGTCGAAGTCAACCGCAGCACGTGCCGCATGCGGGGCACTGATCATGTGCCGATGCGCTGCGCGGCCCTCACAGGCAAAGTGGGTGAGAAGGTGGCGTGTGGTATTTACGAATGGCGTCCCGCCCCCTGTCATGAGCTGCAGGCTGGCGACCTCGGCTGCGAAAAGGCGCGGGCCCGCCACGGCCTGCCCCCGTATGCCGAGGTACTGGGCGACCGGATCGTTTGAGGCGATCCTTGTGCCGGCTTCAGCGGCCCGGCTCAGCGGCCTGGCTTCATCCACAGCGGCTCATGGCCGCTGGCGCTCCCTGTTGGCGCTTTCTTGGCCGGGCCGCAACCTGTGCAGTCGCTGCAAGCACCACAGCCAGGGGCCTCGCCCAGCTTCTTTTGCAGGCGCCCCAGGGGCTTGCGCCAGGCCGAAGGCAGCCAATACCACAGGGCATAGCCCCCGGCCAACGCCACCACCAGGCCCACAATCCATTGCTGCCACATGATCAAGCGCCTCCCAGCATCAAGGTGATTCGATAGGTGAGCCAACTGGCCCCGTAGGCCAGCGCAAACAGGTACCCGGCCATCAGCGCCACATAACGCCAGCTGTTGGTCTCACGGCGCACGGTGACCAGGGTCGAGATGCACTGGGGTGCAAACACGTACCAGACCAGCAAGGACAGCGCCGTGGCCAAGGACCAGCTGTGCGCGATCAGCGGCCCCAGTTCGGCCGCCACATCCTCACCGCTGGCCGACAGGGCATACACGGTGCCCAGGGCCCCCACCGCCACCTCACGCGCGGCCAGACCCGGCACCAGGGCGATGGCGATCTGCCAGTTGAAGCCGATGGGTGCAAACACGGTTTCCAGCAGGCGGCCCAACTGGCCGGCAAAGCTGTACTGGATGGCAGCGCCGGTCGCCCCTTCAGGCGCCCCCGGGTAAGTGGACAAAAACCACAACACGACCATCAGGGCCAGGATGATGCTGCCCACGCGTTTGACAAAGATCGAAGCGCGCTCGAACAGCCCCTGGGCGAGGTTGCGCAGGCTGGGCCAGCGGTAGGCGGGCAACTCCATGACCAGCGGCGTGTGCCGGGCATGGCCGCGCCACAGCTTGAACACGGCGGCCACCGCCATGGCGCCCACGATGCCCATCACATACAGGCCGAACATCACCAGGCCTTGCAGGTTGAACACACCGCCCACCGTGCGCTCAGGGATGAAAGCGCTGATCAGCAGGGCATACACCGGCAGCCGGGCCGAACAGGTCATCAGCGGGGCAATCATGATGGTGACCAGCCGGTCACGCCAATGGGTGATCGTGCGGGTCGCCATCACCCCGGGGATGGCGCAGGCAAAGCTTGACAGCAGCGGGATGAAGGAGCGGCCCGACAAGCCCACCGTGCCCATCACCCGGTCCAGCAAAAAGGCCGCCCGGGGCAGGTAACCCGAATCCTCAAGCACCAGGATGAAGAAGAACAGGATCAGGATCTGCGGCAGGAACACCAGCACACCACCGGCCCCGGCCAGCACCCCATCGGCCAGCAGACTTTGCAGCACGCCGGCGGGCACCTGCTCGCGCACCAGCTCAGCCAGGCCATCCACCGCCCCCTTGATGGCATCCATGGGCACGGTCGCCCAGCTGAACACCGCCTGGAACATCATGAACAGCGTGAAGGCCAGGATCAACATGCCCCACAGCGGGTGCAGCACCACGCGGTCGATGGCGTCGTCGGTGTGCAGGGTGTCGGCCGGCGTCTGGACCGCCAGGCCCAGGATGCGCCGTACCTCCAGTTGGGTCGCCATCACCTCGTCAAAATGAGGCGCATGCCAGGCCCGTGCGGCCTGGCCAGGTCGGCGCGTGGACTGCCATTGCTCAAAGAAGGCCAGCAACTCTTGAGCCCCATCGTGCCGGATGCCCACGGACTCCAGCACCGGCATGCCCAGCTCATGCGCCAGCACCTCGCGGTCGATGTGGATGCCCTCACGGCGGGCCGCATCGCTCATGTTGAGGGCCAGCACCATGGGCAGCCCCAGGGCACGGGCCTCCAGCACCAGGCGAAGGTTGAGTTTGAGGTTGGTGGCATCGGCCACGCACACCAGCAGGTCAGGGACAGGCTCGCCAGCGCGGTGTCCGGTCACGATGTCGCGCGTGACCGCCTCGTCGGCACTCAAGGCGTTCAGGCTGTAGGCCCCCGGCAGGTCAAGCACCACCACCCGCCGGCCGGCCGGTGTGGTGACCAGCCCTTCCTTGCGTTCGACGGTCACGCCCGCGTAGTTGGCCACCTTCTGGCGGCTGCCGGTGAGCAGGTTGAACAGCGCGGTCTTGCCGCAATTGGGGTTGCCCAGCAAGGCGGCACGAAGGGCGGGAGCGGTCTCGGTCATCAGATGCTCTTTTCCTCAGGGGCGGCCAGAGACACCCGGATCAGCGCCGCTTCATGGCTGCGCAAGGCAAACGTGGTGTGGCCCACCCGCACCGCAATCGGATCGGCGGCCGGGAAGCCGCGCGCAATCACGCGCACAGGCTCGCCGGGCAGAAAACCGATCTCGAGCAGGCGCAACAGCAACTCCTGGTCTTCGGGCGAGCTGGGCAACTCCAGGCGCACCACCTGCGCATCCACGCGCAGTGGCAATTCATGGACTCCCATCTCCTGGGCGGGGGAGCTGACCACGGAGGGCTTGGACATCGGCACAGTCGCCTTCTGAATGAAAACTATTCTTATTCTAGCCCTTCCAGAAAATGCGCCGCCTGTCGGAAATAAGCGACACCACGAAATTCTGGCGCCAGTAACGTCAGCGCCCATGCAACAGATCTGGGATATCTCCCCCTCCATCCACGCGGGCACCCCGGTGTTTCCGGGTGATGCCCCCTACCAGCAGCACTGGGCCGCCACTCTGGGTCCGGGCTGTCCGGTGAACGTGGCCACCCTCAGCCTGTCGCCCCATGTGGGGGCCCATGCCGATGCCCCGCTGCACTACGACGCCGCCGGCAGCCCGGTCGGGCTCCTGCCATTGGAGCCGTTTCTGGGCCCTTGCCGGGTGATCCATGCCGTGGGTTGCGGCCCGCTGCTGCACTGGTCGGATCTGGCCCACGCCCTGCCCGCCCATCAGGCCATGCCCCCCCGCGTGCTAGTGCGCTGTTACCGCCAAGCCCCCACACGATGGGACCCCGATCTGCCCGCCTTTGCCCCCGAGACGCTGGAGCAACTGGCCGATCTGGGTGTGTGCCTGGTCGGCATTGACAGCGCCAGCATCGATCCCGCCGACAGCAAGACGCTGGACAGCCATCAGGTGATCCGGCGCCGTGGCCTGCGTGTGCTCGAAAACCTGGTGCTCGATGAGGTGCCCGAAGGCGACTACGAGCTGATCGCCCTGCCCCTGAAGCTGATCAACGCCGACGCCTCGCCCGTGCGGGCCGTGCTGCGACGGCTGACCTGACACAAACACCCCACAAACACCCCCCTCCAACGACAGAAGGACCCCCACCATGTGCCCCTATCACAACACCTCAGCGAACCCGGAGCCGCCTGAAACGGCAGCCCCAGCCCACGCCACAGCGCAAATCGTGAAAGAAGAGCGCGCCCAGCTCGACTTCAGCCAGTCGATGAGCTACGGCGACTACCTGCAGTTGGACAGCATCCTGACGGCACAACACCCGCGCTCGCCCGACCACAATGAAATGCTGTTCATCGTGCAGCACCAGACCAGCGAACTCTGGATGAAGCTGATGCTGCACGAGCTGGGGGCGGCCATCCGCCACATCGCGGCCGACGATCTGCAGACGGCCTTCAAGATGCTGGCCCGTGTCAGCAAGATCATGGAGCAGCTGGTGCATGCCTGGGATGTGCTGGCCACCATGACCCCCCCCGAATACAGCGCCATCCGCCCCTACCTGGTGAGCTCCAGCGGCTTCCAGAGCTACCAGTACCGCTGCATCGAGTTCGCGCTGGGCAACAAGAACGCCGCCATGCTCAAGCCGCACGAACACCGCCCCGAACTGCTGGCCATGGTGCAGGAGCGCTACCAGAGCGCCTCTCTCTATGACGAAGCCCTGCGCCTGCTGGCCCGCCGCGGCCTGGCCGTGCCCGCCAGCCACACCGAGCGCGACTGGACCCAGCCCTACGAGGCCAGCGATGGCGTCGAACAGGCCTGGCTCACGGTGTACCGCGACCCCAAGGCGCACTGGGATCTGTATCAACTGGGCGAGGAACTCACCGACCTCGAAGATGCCTTCCGCCTGTGGCGCTTCCGCCACCTGACCACGGTCGAGCGCGTCATCGGATTCAAACGCGGCACCGGCGGCACCGGCGGCGTGAGCTACCTGCGCAAGATGCTCGACGTGGTGTTGTTCCCCGAAATCTGGCGCCTGCGCACCGACCTGTGAGTGCCCCGCAGCGGGCGAGCTCGCCCCGGCGACCCATCCGGCGCTGACCGCAGGCATGTTGCAATGCACAATACCCCCATTGCAACTGCACGGAATCGGTCATGCGACGCGTTGTTTTCAATCAGAAGGGCGGGGTCGGCAAATCGACCATCACCAGCAACCTGGCCGCCATCGGCGCCCACCTGGGCCAACGCACCCTGGTGGTCGACCTGGACCCCCAGGGCAACTCCAGCCGCTACCTGCTGGGTGATGCGGTGGAGCAAGGCCTGAGTGGGGTGGCCGACTTCTTCGACACCACGCTCAAGTTCACGCTGCGGGCGCCCGCCACCAGCGACTTCATTGTGGCGTCGCCCTGGGAGAACCTGCACGTCATGCCCTCCAGCCCGGCGCTGGAAGAACTGCATGGCAAGCTGGAGAGCCGCTACAAGATCTACAAGCTGCGCGACGCCCTGCAAGAGCTGGCCGATGACTACGACGCCATCTGGATCGACACGCCACCCGCACTCAATTTCTACACCCGCTCGGCCCTGATCGCGGCCGAGTCCTGCCTGATTCCGTTTGACTGCGACGACTTCTCGCGCCGGGCGCTCTATGGCCTACTCGACAGCGTCAAGGAGATCCAGGCCGACCACAACCCCGATCTGCGCGTGGACGGCATTGTGGTGAACCAGTTCCAGCCCCGTGCCGCCCTGCCCCGCCGCACCGTGCAAGAGCTGATCGACGAAGGCCTGCCGGTGTGCCAGCCCTACCTCAGCGCCAGCGTGAAGATCAAGGAATCGCACGAGCTGGCCCGCCCCATGATCCATCTGGACCCACGCCACAAGCTCACCCAGGAGTTGGTGGCCCTGTACGAATCGCTGAACGCCTGACAACAAAAAACCCCGCTCCGGAAAACCGGTTGGCGGGGTTGTCAGGCCAGTGGGCAAGCGCCCCAGGCGCGTTCAGAACAGCTGCAGGCTCACCCAATAGGCCACACCAGCCACAAAGGCCGACGCCGGAATGGTCAGCACCCAGGCCCAGACGATGTTGCCGGCCACGCCCCAACGCACCGCGCTGGCGCGTTGCACCGAGCCGACGCCGACGATGGCGCCGGTGATGGTGTGGGTGGTGGACACCGGAACCCCCATCAAGGTGGCGATGAACAGCGTGATGGCCCCGCCGGTTTCGGCGCAGAAGCCGCCCACAGGCTTGAGTTTGGTGATCTTCTGGCCCATGGTCTTGACGATGCGCCAGCCGCCAAACATGGTGCCCAGGCCGATGGCCATGTAGCAGCAGATGATGGTCCAGGTCGGTGGGGCTGTTTCCTGGGCCGAGGCATAGCCCGTGGCAATCAACAGCATCCAGATGATGCCGATGGTCTTTTGGGCGTCGTTGCCCCCGTGGCCCAGGCTGTAGGCCCCGGCCGAGATCAGCTGCAGGCGACGGAACCAGCGGTCGATCTTGGAAGGGCGCGTGCGGCGGCAGATCCAGGCCACGGCCACCATCATCAGCGAGCCAAACAGAAAGCCCAGCAGGGGCGAGATGAAGATGAAGGCCACCGTGCGCAGGATGCCGGCACCGATCAGGGCACTGGCCCCGGCCTTGGCGATCACCGCGCCCACAATGCCACCGATCAAGGCGTGCGACGAGCTGCTGGGGATCCCGTAATACCAGGTGATCAGGTTCCAGAAAATGGCCCCTGCCAGAGCACCGAACACCACGTGGATATCGATCACCCCCGCATCGGCAATGCCCTTGCCCACCGTGGCCGCCACGCTGAGGTGAAAGATGAAAATGGCGACAAAGTTGAAGAAGGCCGCAAACACCACCGCCTGCCCGGGCTTCAGAACCCCGGTGGACACCACCGTGGCAATCGAGTTGGCAGCATCATGAAACCCGTTCATGAAGTCGAACACCAGGGCCATGGCGACCAGCACCATGACAGCCCACAGTGCTACCGGAACATTGCTCATGTGAGTGCCCCAGATCAGGAATTCTCGAGGATGATGCCCTCGATCAGGTTGGCCACGTCCTCACACTTGTCGGTGATGGTTTCCAGCAGCTCGTAGATGGCCTTGAGCTTGATCACCTCGCGCACATCGGGCTCTTCGCGAAACAGCTTGCTCATGGCAGAGCGCATCACGCGGTCGGCATCCGACTCCAGGCGGTCAATCTCTTCGCAGGTCTTGAGCGCGGCTTCGGCCACCGGTTGATCGGCGATCTTGTCGAGCAGTTGCACCGCGTCGCGCAGGCGTTCACAGCATTTCAGGCTCAGGTCGGTGAGGCGGCTGATCTCATCGGTCATGACGCGCACGTCATACAGGGCCATGGTTTCGGCAGAGTCCTGAATCAGGTCAGCCACGTCGTCCATGGTGTTGATCAGCGAGTGGATCTGCTCGCGGTCAATCGGGGTGATGAAGGTCTTGTGGATCAGGCGGTTGACGTCCTGGGTCACGCGGTCAGCTGCATGCTCGGCGGCATCCACGTCCTGGTTGTACTTCTCGCGCAGGTGGGGGTCGGCATAGTTGGCCACCAACTGGGAGAACGCACGCGCAGCCTCCACGATGTGCTGGGCGTGCTGGTTGAACATCTCGAAAAAATTGCCTTCTCGGGGCAACAGCTTGCCAAACAGCATGGCGACTCCTAGCGGACTGAGGGGGGTCACAGATTGTGACGAAAAAATGACAAAGCCTCTGATTCTAACCGGCCGGCCTGGATGGGCGGCTGCAGAGCCCCCCAACCCGCCCCCGTGCCAGACTCAGGCACCCCGGAAGATGAAGTACACCGCCCCGACCATGCACAGCCCGGCCCAGAGGTAATCGAGCTTGAGCGGCTGTTGCAGGTACAGCACCGAAAACGGCACGAACACCGTCAAGGTGATGACTTCCTGCATGATCTTGAGCTGCCCCACATTGAGTTGGGTGTAGCCGATGCGGTTCGCCGGGACCTGTAGCAGGTACTCGAACAAGGCGATGCCCCAGCTGATCAAGGCGGCGGTGTACCAGGGCGTCTGCGCCAGGCTCTTGAGGTGCCCGTACCAGGCAAAGGTCATGAACAGGTTGGACAGCACCAGCAGGGCAGCAGCCTGCAGCGGCACCGGAAACGATTGAAAAAAGGTCAGCATGGGCGCCATTATCCGCAGGCACCCCGCCTGATCCCCCAGATTTACCGTATGTCCACCAATCCACTGAGTCCATCGCGGCCGGGTGCCCCAAAGCACCGCCCATGAAAAAGGCCGGGTTCAAACCCGGCCTTGACAGCCACAGCGCCCCATCCGCAGACGCCGCGGAGGGCTGTGGCTTACTCGCCCAGATAGGCGGCGCGCACCTTGGGGTCGCTCAGCAGGTCCTTGCCCTTGCCGGTCATGGTGATCAGGCCCGACTCCATCACATAGCCACGGCTGGCGATGGCCAGCGCACGGCTGGCGTTCTGCTCGACCAGCACGATGGTCACGCCCTGGGCCGACACATCACGCACCACCTCGAAGATCTTGTCGACCATGATGGGCGACAGGCCCATCGAGGGCTCGTCCAGCAACAGCACCTTGGGCTGGCACATCAGGGCCCGGGCCATGGCCAGCATCTGCTGCTCGCCACCCGACATGGTGCCGGCCAACTGGTCGCGGCGCTCCTTGAGGCGGGGGAACAGGGCGAACATCTTGTCGATATCCGCCAGCACGCCGGCCTTGTCGTTGCGGATGAAGGCGCCCATCTGCAGGTTTTCGGTGATGGTCATGCGGGTGAACACGCCGCGGCCCTCGGGCACCATCACCAGGCCTTGCTTGACCAGGTCCCAGGCGCCCTGCCCCTTGATGGGCTTGCCCAGGTAGTAGATGTCGCCGGCGTTGGCCGCCAGACCGCCTGTGATGGCCTTCATGGTGGTGGTCTTGCCCGCACCGTTGGAGCCGATCAGCGAGACCAGCTCGCCCTCGTGAACCTCGAAGTCCACGCCCTTGACCGCCTGGATGCCCCCGTAGGACACCTTCAGGCCAGCCACTTTCAAAAGCGTTTTCGCTGTCATGGGTTTGTCTTTCTCACTCAATGGCCACCGGCGCCGAGGTAAGCCTCGATCACCTTTTCGTTCTTCTGCACGTCCGCGGGCAGGCCTTCGGCAATCTGCTTGCCGTAGTCCAGCACCGTGACGCGGTCGCACAGGCCCATGACCAGCTTCACGTCGTGTTCGATCAGCAAAATGGTGCGGTTGTCGCGCCGAATCTGGTCGATCAGCTCGCGCAGTTGCACCTTCTCGGTGGCGTTCATGCCGGCGGCCGGTTCGTCCAGAGCGATCAGCTGCGGATCGGTGGCCAGGGCACGGGCGATCTCCAGGCGACGCTGGTCACCATAGGACAGCGTGCGGGCCTTGAAATCGGCGTACTTGCCGATGCCCACGTAATCGAGCAGTTCTTGAGCGCGCTTGGCAATCGCAGCCTCTTCGGCCTTGAAGCCCGAGGTGCGGAACACCGCCCCCAGCAGCCCCGAGCCGGTGCGGATGTGGCGACCCACCATCACGTTCTCGAGCGCGGTCATTTCGGAGAACAAACGGATGTTCTGGAAGGTGCGGGCAATGCCCGCCTTGGCCACTTCATGCACGGCCGTGGGCTGGTAGGGCTTGCCGGCCAGCTCGAAGTTGCCAGTGTCGGGCGTGTACAGCCCGGTGATGACGTTGAAGAACGTGGTCTTGCCGGCGCCGTTGGGGCCGATCAGGCCATAGACCTGGCCACGTTCGATGGTGATGCCCACATCGCTCAGGGCCTGCAGGCCACCGAAACGTTTGGAAATGCCGGACACCTTGAGTACGGTTTCTGCCATGGGTGTCTCTCCTTAACGAACTTGCTGCAGCGACTTGCCGTGTTCGGGCGCGGGCCACAGGCCACGCGGACGCAACAGCATCACGATGATCATGGCCAGCGCAATCAGCAGCTGGCGCAGGATGGCCGAATCCAGACGGCCGTCGGTCATGGCCTGCAAGGGGCCGGCCACGTAGCGCAACACCTCGGGCAGGGCCGACAGCAGCACAGCGCCCAGAATCACGCCAGGGATGTGGCCAATGCCACCCAGCACCACCATGGCCACAATCATCACCGACTCCATCAAGCTGAAGGATTCCGGCGACACAAAGCCCTGGAAGGCACCGAACATGGCACCGGCGACACCGCCGAAGCTGGCGCCCATGCCGAAGGCCAGCAACTTCATGTTGCGGGTGTTGATGCCCATGGCCTTGGCGGCAATTTCGTCTTCACGGATGGCCATCCAGGCACGACCGATGCGCGAGTCCTGCAGGCGGTAGCAGATGATCACGGTGAAGATCACCAACGCCAGGAACAGGTAGTAGTACAGCGTGACCGAGTTGATGTCGTAGTCGCCGATGGACAGGCGCTTGGCCAGGTCCAGACCGAAGAAACTGATCGAATCGATCTGGCCCAGGCCCTTGGGGCCGTTGGTGATGTTGATCGGGTGGTCCAGGTTGTTCATGAAGATCCGCACGATCTCACCGAAGCCCAGGGTCACGATCGCGAGGTAGTCACCGCGCAGTTTCAGCGTCGGGGCCCCCAGCAAGGCGCCAAAGAAGGCTGCGATCACCGCACCCAGCGGGATGATGGCCCACCACGGTGTGTGCAAGCCTCCCGGGAACATGGCGGCGATGGCCGCAAAGTTGTCGGTCAGCTGGGGCGAAGCCAGCAGGCCGAACATGTACGCGCCCACGGCATAGAACGCCACGTAGCCCAGGTCCAGCAGGCCGGCATAGCCGACCACGATGTTCAGGCCCAGGGCCAGCATCACGTACAGCAGGGCCAGGTCGGCAATGCGCACCCAGGCGTTGCCAAAGAACTGCAGCAGCAAAGGCAGCAACAGCAGGGCCGCGCCGGCGGCCACGTACTTGAGGGTCTTGTTGTCTTGGTTCATGTTGATTCCCCCGATCAGGCGCGGTCGGCCACACGTTCACCCAGCAAGCCGGACGGACGCAGGGTCAACACGATGATGAGCACCACGAAGGCGAAGATGTCGGTGTAATTGCTGCCCAGCAGACCGCCGGTCAGCGCGCCGATGTAGCCCGAGCCGATCGACTCGATCAGGCCCAGCAGGATGGCGCCCACCACGGCACCCGCCAGGTTGCCGATGCCGCCGAACACAGCGGCCGTGAAGGCCTTGAGGCCGGGCAGGAAGCCCATGGTGTGCTGAACGGTGCCGTAGTTGGCGGCGTACATCACGCCGGCAATGGCGGCCAGCACGGCCCCGATGATGAAGGTGGCCGAGATGACCATGTCGGGCTTCACGCCCATCAGGGCAGCCACGCGGGGGTTCTCAGCCGTGGCACGCATGGCACGCCCCAGCTTGGTGTAGTTGACCAGCCACATCAGCGACGCCAGAGACACCGCCGTCACACCCAGGATCAGGATCTGGGTGGGCGTGATCACCGCGCCACCCACTTCGATCGGTGCCGAAGGCAGCAGCGAGGGATAGGGTTTGTAGTTGGGCTTCCAGATGATCATGGCCAGGGTCTGCAGCAGGATCGACATGCCGATGGCCGTGATCAGCGGCGCCAGCTTGGGGCTGTTGCGCAGCGGCCGGTAAGCCACTTTTTCGATCACGAAATTCAGCGTTGCCGAGACCACGCAGGCGATGATCACCGCGATCAGCAGGATCAGCCAACCGGGCGCTGAAGGCATTGCGTCCTTCATGAACCCGATGATGGTCCAACTGGTGAGTGCCCCGACCATCAGCACCTCGCCGTGGGCGAAGTTGATCAGGTTGATGATGCCGTACACCATGGTGTAGCCCAAGGCCACCAAGGCATACATGCTGCCGAGTACCAGACCGTTGATGATCTGCTGCAGCAATATTTCCATAAAGTTTCTCCGTTGAGTCAGATGCCGTGCCGATCCCCGGGCGGATCGCCGGGGCACAACAAAGCCGTCTTCCACCTAGCAAAAAACCCGCCAGAAAAATCGGATGCGGGTTGGTGGGCGGGATTGTAGCCAACGGTACAGAATGAAAAAGTTATTGACTGACCGGGGTTTACCCGTGTTTTGACCTGCATCAGCAGGCCTATTTGGGCATCACAAAAACTGATGAAAAACGCTGTTCATTCATGCATCTGCTGACAAGACCCGATGTGAAAACGGCTGACAGCGTCAACCGAGAACCCACCCATCGTGGCGCAAGATGGCTTGGCATCATAAATCATCGCTACAAGTTCAATAGCAACGACGGCTCGCCAAGCCGATGAAGCGGTGCGGGCCACGTCAACGCTGATTTCAATCCAGAACGCACCACAGCAGTGCATCCATGACCAGAAATGCTCACCGCCAATGCGCCGAACCTCAGAAATTCGGGATGAAAAAAAACTCAGCCGCGACGTGCGGCGTCGTCCAGCGCCCGCAAATGGGCCAGTTTCTCGCCAATCTTGAGCTCCAGCCCACGCGGCACGGGCTGGTACCAGGCGGGTTCCTCGATGCCCTCAGGCAGGTAGGTTTCACCCGCTGCATAGGCGTTGGGCTCGTCATGGGCATAGCGGTATTCGTGCCCGTAGCCCAATTCCTTCATGAGCTTGGTGGGCGCATTGCGAAGGTGCACCGGAACCTCACGGCTCTTGTCCTGCTTCACGAAGGCCTTGGCCTCGTTGTAGGCCTTGTAGCCCGCGTTGCTCTTGGCGGCCACAGCCAGGTAGATGACCGCTTGGCCCAGGGCCAGTTCCCCTTCCGGACTGCCCAGGCGTTCATAGGTCAGGGCCGCATCGTTGGCAATCTGCATGGCCCTGGGGTCGGCCAAGCCGATGTCTTCCCAAGCCATGCGGACAATGCGCCGCGCCAGATACCGGGCATCCGCCCCCCCATCCAACATGCGGGTCAGCCAGTAAAGGGCGGCGTCAGGGTGGGAGCCCCGCACCGACTTGTGCAAGGCTGAAATCTGGTCGTAGAAATTGTCACCGCCCTTGTCGAAGCGACGGCTGTTCAAGGTCAGGGCGTTCTGCAAGAAGTCGGCTGTGATGGCCGTGATGCCAGAAGCCTTGGCGGCAGTGCTCGTCTGTTCGAGCAGGTTCAAGAAACGCCTCGCGTCGCCGTCTGCATAGCCAATGATCGTGTCCCGCGCCAGGTCGTCGAAGACCAGATGGCCCAGGGCGAGTTCTTGGGCACGTGCCAGCAGCAGCTTCAGTTCGTCATCGGTCAGCGATTTGAGAACATAGACCTGCGCCCGCGACAACAGCGCCGAGTTCACTTCAAAGGAAGGGTTCTCCGTGGTGGCACCGATGAAGGTGACCAAGCCGCTTTCTGCATAGGGCAAAAGAGCGTCTTGCTGAGATTTGTTGAATCGGTGGATTTCGTCCACGAACAGGATCGTGTGCTTGCCCATGGACAGGTTTTGCTGGGCCTGCTCCATCGCAGCCCGGATGTCTTTGACCCCCGAGAACACCGCCGACAGGGCAATGAACTCGCACTTGAAGGCGGAGGCCGTGAGGCGTGCCAGGGTGGTTTTGCCGACGCCTGGCGGCCCCCAGAAGATCATGGAGTGGGGTTTGCCCGACTGAAACGCCAGCCTCAGAGGCTTGCCCTCGCCCAGCAAATGCGACTGCCCGACCACCTCGTCCAAAGTCTTGGGGCGAAGTGCTTCAGCCAGGGGGGCCGAAGGCTCTTGAGCGAACAAATCAGCCATGCATCACCCCCGTTGAACCCAGAGAACGCCCCAGGCCGAGTCCTCGCACCCTCGGGCACTGTTTGGACGACCGGGGCGGGTGTGCGCGACCGACCTCCCCCACCCGCAGCAAGGTGCAAGCCCCCAGCCGATGTGGCTGCTTCGCCCCCCTGGCCCGCGGCTGCAGGCGCAACCGCCCGTCCAGGGGCAGGTACGAGGCAAAGTGGGGCATGGAGGCGGGGCGAGGCGTGTTCATGCCTCGATTGTCCATGCACCCGGGCACGGTTTTCACGGATGGCCGCAGCGCGGCCTGCACGCGACACTGGAGCACCTGAACAAATTTGAACAAAGAGGTGCTTCCCATGCCCATGGCTCGAATCGCGGCCCGCCCCAGAGGGCGCATCGCCCTGCTGGGGCTGAGCCTGCTCCTCGGCGCCCACACCCTGGCCCAGACCCCGCCGGCCGGTCGCATCGAGGGCCAGGCCTGGCAACACACCCCTGCCACGCTGGCCGCCAGCGTGGCACGGGCGGCCCTGGTACTGCCCGAGCGCGCCACGGGTGGCGCCCGTTACACCGGGGCCTTCAGCGCCCGCCCGGCCACCCAGGGGCAAGCCGTGCCGGTGGTGTTGTTCCTGCACGGCTCGTCGGGCCTGGGCTTGAGCGCCATCGGCACCTGGCAACAATGGCTGGCGGACCAGGGCATTGCCAGCATGGCGCCGGACTCATTCGCCCTGCCCGAGCGGGTCACCTACCAGTCGCCGATTTCAGCCCAGGACTATGAGCGCATCCATGCGCTGCGAGGCTCTGAAATCGCACCGGCACTGGCCGCCTTGCAGACTCAGCCCTGGGCAGACACCCGCCGCATCGTGCTGGCCGGCACCAGCGAAGGTGCCGTGGCGGTGGCCCGCTACGCCGGTGACGGGGTGGCGGCACGCATGGTGTTTTCCTGGAGTTGCGAGGCCAACTACTTTGTTCAGGCCCCGCGCAACGCCTTTGCACCGGGCCAGCCGGTGCTCAACCTGATCAGCAGCACCGATCCGTATTTCTCGCGCAGCAACCCCTGGCTGGGCAACGCCGATGCCCTGGGCCACTGCTCCGCTGCCCTGAAGGACAACCCCCGGGCCAGCGTGCTGCTGATCCCCAACGCACCGCACACCTTGCTGAACTGGCCGGCCGCACACGACGCCGTGGCCGGCTTTTTGCAGCGCGTGCTGGCCGATCGCCCCTAAACCAGCCCGAGGTCACGCACCGCAGCGCCCGGAAAGACCCGCTGCAGCGCCTGGGGCCCCAAGCCGTACTGGCGCCCCAGCAAACCGGCAAGGACGCTGCGGTAATCGTTGAGCACCGGAAAATCCCGGTTCTGGAACAGGGTGGACGGGCTGATGGCCACCTGCTCGCCCAGCACCCGCCCGCCACGCAGGCCACCGCCCAGCACCCACAGCACCGAGCCATGGCCGTGGTCGGTGCCACGGTTGCCGTTTTCGCGGAAGGTACGGCCAAACTCGCTGATCACGACCACGGTGGTGCGGCCCCAGTCCTCGCCCAGGCCTTCGGCCAGCGCGGCCAGGCCCTGCCCCAGTTCGTCGAAGCGGCTGGCCAGCGCACCGGTGGCCCCCCCTTGTGCGACATGGGTGTCCCAGCCGCCCACATCGACAAAGCCGATGTCGTGCCCCGACTGCAGCAGATAGGCCAAGCGCCGCGCCACCTGCTCGAAGCCGCGGGCCGACATGGCCCGCCGGTTGGCGCTTTCCATTTCGGCCTGCAGGCTTTGGCGCGCCTCGGCCTGCACCTGAAAGCCTTCCCGCACCGGGGTGGCCAGGGTGCCGCCGCCGTACATGGCCTCGATGATGCGGGCCTGGCGTTCGTCCACCCCCGCCTTGCCCACCGAGGACAGGGCCACATTGGCCACGGGCACCGGGCCGCGCAAGGCCATGGGCAACTGCTCGGTGAAGGCAATGCCCAGGCCCTCGGCCCCGCCCAACTCGGCGCACAGCCGGTTCAGGAAACCGGATCGAAAATCGCGCCGCTCGCCCACGCCCTGCCCCAGCTCGATGCTGTCCTGGGTTTCAAAGTGGCTGCGCGTGAGGTCATCGGTGCCACAAAACGGGATGAAGGCCGCCTGCCCACGCTGGTACAGCGGCAGCACACTGCTGGCCAGGGCCGGGTGCAAGCCCCATTGCGCATCCAGCGGCAAGGCCCCTTGTGGGCGACCGGGCCGGGCGATGGCGATGTTGGGCCGTGACTCCTCGTAAAAGGTGTTGGCCGTGGGCACCAGCAGATTGGCCGCGTCGTAGCCCCCGCGCAGAAACACCAGCAGAAACTTGCTGCCCCCCGCCCCCGGCGCGGCCCAGCTGTGGCCGCCGTGCAGGGCCAGGGGTGCCAGGCTGGCGGCGCCCAAATGCTGAAGAAGGTGTCGGCGTTGCATGAGGGCCTCGCTTTCGGGTCAGCGGTTCATGAATTCAGGGGACGACAGCAAGAAGGTGTTCCACTCCTGCGGCGAGGTGGCCTGGTCCAGGGCCTGCCGGGTGCGCGGGCTCAGATTGGGCGCCAGGCCCTGGTGGTACAGCGCGTTTGACAACTGGGGGAAGGCGGGCTTCTCAACCGGGGGCGTGGCCTCGGTCTTGAACAGGCCGGCCGGCCCCGAGCCGATGGCCCGGGCCACCTCGAAGCGGGTGCTCATCTGGCCCGCGCTGGACCAGGCCGCCGCCTCCAGCGGGTAGCCGTCTGGCGTGCTGCGGCCGTACAGGGGCTCGCCCAGGCGGTTGATCCAGTTCAGCACCGGGTTGGGGTTGAGGATGACGCGCCCGTCATAGGCCAGGCGCACGGCGGCCAGCACGTAGTGCACCGGGTCGCGGAACAAGGTGCCCAATGAAGCCGCGAACTCCGGGCTGGCAAACAAGGCGTTCAGCGTCGCCGCCATGTTGCCGTCGCTGCGCAAAAAGGCCGCCGCCACTTTGTCCACGAGCCCGGGTGCCGGCGTATCCGACACCCAGAAGAGAATCAACTTGCGGGCCACAAAGCGCGCCGTGGACGGGTGCCTGGCCAGCCGGTCGAGTGCCACCTCCACGCGGGCCAGCCCCCGCCCCGGCAAGGCTTGGCCCAACAGGGTCTGCGGACTGTCGTCGTGGCGGCGCGGGTTGAACTCGAACAGCCCCCGTCGCACGTACTGCCCTTGAAGGGCCGGTGGCAACTGCGGAGGGGGTGCATCGGGCGGGTTGACCACGCCCAGGCCGCTCAGCACCCGCGCCAGGGCCTGCACGTCCTGCTGGGTGTAGCCCCCGCCGACGCCCAGGGTGTGCAGCTCCATCAGCTCGCGGGCGTAGTTCTCGTTGAGGCGGCCTGCCGCGTTGTGCTCGTTGTCCAGGTAGCGCAGCATGGCCGGGTGGTACACCGTGGCCCCCAGCAGCTCACGAAAGCGCCCCAGCGCATGCGGGCGCACGGCCTGCTCCTCGAAGTCCGGGATCAGGGCGCGCAGATTGCCTTTGTAGAGGTGCAGGCTGAAATGGTTCATCCAGAACCAGACCATCTGCTCCTGCACCTGCTGGGGTGAATAGAGAGCGCGCAGCATGAAACGCTGGGCCGATTCGCGCCCCTGGCGGTTCAGCTCTTGTTGATAGGCCTGCTGGGCGGCCTTCTTGGCCTCGTCATCCTTCAGGGCATCGGCCGCGCGCCGCTGCGCCTCCAGGGCCACCACGCGGGCCACCAAGGGCTCGCGGGTGATGGTCATGGCGTCAATCTGGGCCTGGGCTTCGGGCGGCAGCGGCGCACCGGGCTGCGGCTTGAGCTGCTGGGCCAGCCAGCGCGACAGGCCCAGACCCGCCAGCTGCCGTGCCGCCTCAGGGGTGGCGCCCCAGCTGAGGCGGTTGAGCCAGCGCACCTGGGCCACCGGGCTGTCAGCCTGCGGATCACGCGGGCCACTGTCGGACGCCGGAACGGCAGCGCAGCCCGCCAAGCCCAGGCAGGCGCCGGCGGCAGATCCGCCGAGCAGGTGGCGACGCATCAGATCCATGATCGGTTTCCTGGTGGACCGCCTGCCGCCCGCACCGGCCGGGTGGCCAGGCAGTCGTCAAGCGATGAACACGCAACGACGAGCGACACGCAGGCGTTGACAAACGGATGGTAAAGACCGCCTGATGAACACCTGTTTTCAGCCGCGGCTACTGCTGCACGACATCGGCGCCCTTAGGGGCTTTGAACTGAAAGGCATCGGCCGGCAGGCTGGGGTTGGCCTGAAAACCGGTGAAGCTCAGCACCGATCGCTGGCCAAAGCTGTCCACGATGTCCAGGGTGGCCAGTTGCTCGCCCTTGAAGCCGATCTTCACGCTCTGGATCTGGCCGTCACGCGACTTGGGCAGGGCCTGCACCCACTGCTGCCCATCCTGCTCGGGCAAGGCCGTGAGCTTGAATTCAGCCTCCAGCGACTTGAGATCGGGTGCCGAGGCCAGCAGGGCCGCCGGGGTCGAACCCAACACCTGCGACTGTTTGCGCGCAGTGACCTGGTTCAGGTCCACGTCATAAAGCCACACGGTCTGGCCATCGGCGACCAACTGCTGCTCAAACGGCTTGCGGTAGTCGAACCGGAAGCGCGACGGGCGCAGGAACTCGAACACGCCGCTGGAGCTCTTGCTGCGCGCCACCTGCCCCTCACGCGCCGGCGCCGTCACCACCTGGGTGAAGTCGGCCTTGCCACTGCGGGTGCCTTTGACAAAGGCTTCGAGCGCATCCAGGCCGCCGGCCAGGGCGGGCCCGGCCAGGATCAAGCCCAATCCCAGGGCTGCCAGAGGGTTTCGGATCTTCATGGGCTCACTCTCATTCGTTGCGTGCGGGCACCAGCACCTCGCGCTGGCCGCTGGTGGTGAGGGCACTCACCAGGCCGGCTTTTTCCATGTCTTCGAGCAGGCGGGCCGACCGGTTGTAGCCGATGCGCAGCTTGCGCTGCACATACGAGATACTGGCCTTGCGATCCTTGAGCACCACTTCAACGGCCTGGTCGTACATCGGGTCTTTCTCGCCGCCCTCACCCCCGCCCTCGCCGCCCGGGCCGTCGTCACCGTCCACGGTGCCGCCTTCGAGCACGCCGTCGATGTAGTCGGGCTCGCCCTGGCTTTTCAGGTAGCTGACCACGCGGTGCACCTCTTCATCGCTGACAAACGCACCGTGCACCCGGACGGGGAAGCCGGTGCCACTGGGCATGTAGAGCATGTCGCCCATGCCCAGCAGGGCTTCGGCCCCCATCTGGTCCAGGATGGTGCGGCTGTCGATCTTGCTGCTCACCTGGAAGGCGATTCGGGTCGGGATGTTGGCCTTGATCAGGCCGGTGATCACATCCACGCTGGGGCGCTGGGTGGCCAGGATCAGGTGGATGCCGGCCGCACGGGCCTTCTGGGCCAGGCGGGCAATCAGCTCTTCGATCTTCTTGCCCACCACCATCATCAGGTCGGCCAGCTCGTCGATCACGACCACGATGTGGGGCAGGCGCTGCAGGGGCTCCGGGCTCTCGGGGGTCAGGCTGAAGGGGTTGTAGATGAACTCTTCCCGCGCCTTGGCCTCGTCGATCTTGGTGTTGTAGCCGGCCAGGTTACGCACCCCCAGCTTGCTCATCAGCTTGTAGCGGCGCTCCATCTCGGCCACGCACCAGGTCAGGCCGTTGGCGGCCTGCTTCATGTCGGTGACCACGGGGGCCAGCAGATGGGGAATGCCCTCGTAGACCGACATTTCCAGCATCTTGGGGTCGATCATCAGCAGGCGCACATCACGGGCCTCGGCCTTGTACAGCAGCGACAGGATCATGGCGTTGATCCCCACCGACTTGCCCGAGCCCGTGGTACCGGCCACCAGCACGTGGGGCATCTTGGCCAGATCGGCCACCACCGGGTTGCCGATGATGTCCTTGCCCAGGCCCATGGTGAGCAGCGATTTGGCCTCGTGGTAGATCTGCGAGCCCAGGATCTCACTGAGCTTGATGGTCTGGCGCTTGGCGTTGGGCAACTCCAGCGCCATGTAGTTCTTGCCCGGAATGGTCTCGATCACCCGGATCGACACCAGACTCAGCGAACGGGCCAGGTCCTTGGCCAGGTTCACCACCTGCGAGCCCTTCACGCCCGTGGCGGGTTCAATCTCGTAGCGGGTGATGACCGGGCCCGGCGAAGCCAGCACCACGCGCACCTCGACGCCAAAGTCCTTCAGCTTTTTCTCGATGAGGCGGCTGGTCATCTCCAGGGTTTCAGGCGAGACCGTCTCCTGCCGCAACAGTGCACCGTCCAGCAGATCGACCTGCGGCAACTTGCTGTCGGGCATGTCGGTGAACAGGGGCTTTTGTCGCTCCTTGACCACGCGCTCGCTTTTGGGCACGTCCAGCATCACCGGCTCGATGATCTGCACCGGCTTCGGGTGGTGTTCACGGATTTCGATGCGCTCTTCGTGCACCACCTCCTCGCGTTCGCGCGCAGCACGCTTGCCCACCGCCAGGTCTTCGGCGATCTCGCTCTTCTTGCGGCGCGACTGCACCAGCGAATCCAGCGCCGCACCCAGGCGCTCGGCCGCATGGCCCCAGGAGAAACGGAACACCAGTGCGCTGCCGATCAGGCCCACGGTCAGGGTCAGCAGCGCCGACCCGGTGAAGCCCAGCCACTTCATCAGCAGGGGGCCCGTGAGGTAGCCCAGCACGCCCCCGGCGTGGCCCGGCAGATGCCCCTCGAAGCGGTACAGCCGGGTCCATTCCAGCGCCGTGCTGGCCAGCACCAGCAACACCAGGCCCAACCAGAAAGGCCAGCGCGACCCGGGCTGCCCGGTCTCGTCTGCACGCATCCAGCGCGCCAGGCTGGCCAGCCAGGCCCGCACGGCCGCAGCGACACCCCACCAGACGGAAAAGCCCAGCATGAAATAGCTGACATCGGCCAGCCAGGCCCCCAGGCGCCCACTCCAGTTCAGCACCTTCAGGCCGCCCCCCGTGGTCGACCAGGCCGGGTCTTGCGCATGGTAGGTGAGCAAGGCCAGAAGCCACAGCACCAGCAGGGCCGCCCAGACGATCAGGCCGATCTCGTGGGTGAAACGGCTGACCCCATAGCGCACCGGAGCGTCGCGGTCACGGGCCGGGGCGGAGGAATTCAGGGTGTGAAGGGAATAGGTCATAGGCAGTCAAGGGCGCCAAGCTTAGCGCAGCGCAAGCGTGTCGCGGCGCTGGAGCCGGCGGTGTTCAGGTCAGCTGCAGCAGCCGGTCCTTGACCGTCATGCAGCCGGCCTCGTCGGTCTGCACAAAGCCACGCTCCTCCAGGTCTTTCATGACCCGGCTGACCATCTCGCGCGAGGCGCCCACCATCTTCGCAATGTCTTGGCGCGACAGCTTGTCACGGATCACCAGCACCCCTTCAGGGCCCTCGCTGGCGTGCTCCATCAAGGCCCGGGCCACCCGGCCGTACACGTCCATCAGGGCCAGCGATTCGATCTTCTGATCCGCCTGGCGCAAACGCTGCACCAGGCGCTTCATCACGGCATAGGCCACGCTGCTGTTGTCCTGCAGGCAACGCAGGAACTCGGCCCGCCCCAAAGTCAGCACATCGGTCTGGATCTCGGCCCGCACGGTGGCCGAATGGGTCTGGTTGTCGATCAGGCTCATTTCACCCAGGTGATCACCCGTGCGCAAGGTGGCCAGAATCACTTCACGCCCCCGCTTGTCAGTGGTCAGCACGCGAACACGGCCATTGAGCAAAATGTAGAGCGCATCCGATTTGCTGCCCTGCTCCACCAAGGCCTCGCCGCGCTTGAAGCGCCGCTTGACCACCACCCGCGAAATGAGCTCGGCCTGGGCCGCTGTCAGCAAAGCGAACAAGGGCACACGCCGCAGCAGTTCAAGGTTGGACACCATGGTCGTCATGTCGTGAAATCTCCTTGGCACACCCGGCGTCATCACCGGATGCTGAGGTTAACAGGGGCTTGTAAACCCACCCGGGGCCTGAATCTGGATTAGATTCTTACAATCGCGATCATTGAAAACACAGGGCCACCGATCCGGCGGCACCAGTTGATACTTCTGCAGCGCCCCCATATACAGGGACCCCACGGTCGCTATTTCATCAGGCTTTTACCATGTCTAACACCAAACACGCCAAAGTTCTCATCCTCGGCTCCGGCCCTGCCGGCTACACCGCTGCAGTCTATGCGGCGCGCGCCAACCTGAACCCGGTGCTGGTCACCGGCATGGCCCAGGGCGGCCAGCTCATGACCACCACCGAGGTCGATAACTGGCCAGCCGATGTCAATGGCGTGCAAGGCCCCGAGCTGATGCAGCGTTTTCTGGAGCACGCCGAGCGTTTCAAGACCGAAATCGTCTTTGACCACATCAACTCGGTGGACCTGTCCAAGCGCCCCTTCACCCTGAGCGGCGACAGCGGCCAGTACACCTGCGACGCCTTGATCATCGCCACCGGCGCCTCGGCCAAATACCTGGGCCTGCCCTCGGAGCAAAGCTTCATGGGCCGCGGCGTGTCAGGCTGCGCCACCTGTGACGGCTTCTTTTACCGTGACCAGGATGTGTGCGTGGTCGGCGGCGGCAACACCGCGGTCGAAGAAGCCCTTTATCTGTCGAACATCGCGCGCAAGGTGACCCTGATCCACCGCCGCGACAAGTTCAAGGCCGAACCCATCCTGGTGGACAAGGTGGCTGAAAAAGTGGCGGCGGGCAAGATCGAACTCAAGCTGTTCCGCACCTTGGAAGAAGTGCTGGGCGATGCCTCGGGCGTGACCGGCGTGCGGCTGAAAAGCACCGAAGACGGCAGCACCGAAGACATCGCACTGACCGGCTGCTTCATCGCCATCGGCCACCAGCCCAACACCGAGATCTTCCAGGGCCAGATCGACACCAAGGACGGCTACATCGTCACCCGCTCGGGTCTGCAGGGCTTTGCCACCATGACCAGCGTGCCGGGCGTGTTCGCCGCCGGCGATGTGCAAGACCACATCTATCGCCAGGCCATCACCAGCGCCGGCACGGGCTGCATGGCCGCGCTGGACGCCCAGCGCTTCCTGGAGCAGGACGGTCAGGCCTGAAAACGACGGGGCTGACGCAGTACCACTGACCGCTGCCTGCAAACCGCTTGTAGGCAGATCCGGCCCCAGGCTATAATCTTTAGCTTTGCTGAAAAGGCGCGGTCTCAGGCTGCACCCAATTTGCAAATTACCTCCACCGCCACCCTGCCGGGTGCCTCGGGCCTGTCCCGAAACACGTTGGCAAGTGCCTTGACCGGCCCGGGTGGCGAGGTGCGGCTCAGGCCGTTAACAGTCTTAGGAGTGTCCACATGGCACGCAAATGTGAAGTCACGGGCAAGGGCCCGATGGTCGGGAACAACGTTTCCCACGCCAACAACAAAACCAAGCGCCGGTTCCTGCCGAACCTGCAATACCGCCGTTTCTGGGTTGAAACTGAAAACCGTTGGGTTCGCCTGCGTGTTTCCAGCGCCGCTCTGCGTCTGATCGACAAGAACGGTATCGACTCTGTGCTCGCAGATCTGCGCGCACGTGGCCAGGCTTAAGGAGAATCACCATGGCAGCCAAAGGCGGACGCGAAAAGATCAAGCTGGAATCCACTGCGGGTACCGGCCACTTCTACACCACCACCAAGAACAAGAAGACCACGCCCGAGAAGATGCTGATCAAGAAATTTGATCCGAAAGCTCGCAAGCACGTCGACTACAAGGAAATCAAGCTGAAGTAATTCAGCCCTTTCCCTCGAAGCCACCCGGCCCCGGCCCGGTGGCTTTTTTGTTGCCTGCGCCATCAGGACTCAGCCCCCCGGGCCCGAGTCGTCCGGACTCAGGCGGCCGACAGGCCCAGCGGATCCTCCGCGATCATGGCCTTGGCCAACTGGCCCAGCGTGACATAGGCCGCCTCGACCTCGGGCGTGAAGGGCAGGCCGCAACTCAGGCGCACAAATCGCTCATAGCGACCGGTGTTGGAGAACATCGGCCCTGGCGCCACACGAATGCCACAGGCCAGCGCACGCTCGAACAACAGGGATGAAGAAACCCCCAAAGGCAACTCGATCCACAGGCTCAGGCCACCCGGTGGCACATTTAGGCGCGTACCGACCGGGAAATGACGTGCCACGGCCTGAACGCTGCGCTCACGTTGCCGGCCCAGGTGAGCACGCAAGCGGCTCAGGTGCCGCGAAAAGGCCGCTGACTCCACACAGCGCGCCGCCAGCAATTGCGCCCAGACCTGCATGTTGCGGGTCTTGGCAAACTTGAGCATCTGGACCCGGGTGTGCCAGCGCCCCCCATTCATCCAGCCCTGACGCAAGCCCGGCGCCAGGGTCTTGTTGAACGACACGCAGTAGATCACCTGACCCGTCCGATCCCAGGCCTTGAGCGGTCGTGAAATGCCCTGGGCATCGACCAATTCACGGTAAATGTCGTCCTCGATCAGCGCCAGACGGTGCTGCTCACAGAAGGCGACCAGGCGCGCCTTGTGATCGTCCGGCATCACCGCCCCGTGTGGCATCTGCAAATGAGGCACCGCCACCACCGCCTTGAGCCGCGGCTCCTGTTGCACGGCCAACTCCAGGGCCTCCAGCGACAAGCCGGTGCGGGCACTGCTGGGAATCTCGATGGCCCGCAGGTTCTGCGCCTCCACCGCCTGCAGCAGGCCATAGAAAGTAGGCGACTCCACGGCAATCACATCGCCCCGCTCAGCCACCGCGCTGAGGGCCAGATTCACCGCCTCGGAGTTACCCAGCGTCGACATCACCTCGTGGGGCGCCACATGCACACCCGACTCCAGGGCACGCCGGGCCATCGCCGCCTGGAAGATCGGATGCGTTCCAGGCCGCGAATGCCCCTGCACGAGGATCTCAGGCTGCTCCCGCAACAAGGCAGCGCCGATGCGATTCAAGGCCGCGCCATCAAACAATTCGGGCGCCGGCATCGCCGAGCCCAGATCGATGCGCACCTGGGCCAGGCGGCTCTTTTCAAGCCACAGCGAAATGCGTTCATTGATGCCCGCAAATTCAGCGCCATCCAGACGGTGCAGCGGCACTTTCAGGTCGGGCTCAGAGCACTCACCGAGCACAGCCTGAGGGCCTTCGCACACAAAATACCCGACCCGAGGCCGCGCCTGCACACAGCCCAGGGACTCCAGCGTGCGCAAGGCCTGCAAAGCGGTGCTCAAGCTCACGTCATGGCGCTGCATCAGCTCGCGAACGGAGGGCATGCGGGTGCCGGCGCCCAGAACCCCTTGCCGGATCGCCTGGTGGTAGTGATCGGCCACCTGCCGATAAAGCGGAAAGGGCTCGGCGAGCCGGCGGGTCTGTAAATCGGACATGAGGTGACCATGATGCCCCAAGGCACCAGAGCACAACAGATACAGAAAGCCATCGTTGCTACCGTAACAGCCCTGATTTTTCAGATCTGATGCGCCTCCAGCTTCGCCCTGCTGTGCCTGTTGGGCGAGACGTCGGCGCCCTACGCTGAAGGCATGAAGAACGACACCCCCCCTTCCCTTGCAGCCCGACCTCCAACGCGTGCGCCCTCGTCTCAGCACACCCTGTCGCTCGAACCTTCAGGCCAGCGCCTGATGTGGGTGACTGAAGGCAGCGAATTGCGAGGACTGAACGGGCCGCTGCAAATCCTGCTGTACCCAGGCCAACCCGACCGGGGTCAGCCACTTCAGCTACAGGCCGCTCAAGGCTGGCGCTGCCCAGGCACAGGCTGGGTCAGCCTGCACAACCTCGGGGCCTCCGCCTGCCGCGGCCGGTGGCACATGGCTGCCGAAAATGAGGCGCACCAAGCAGTCGCCGCCAACCCGATCCGGCCACAAAAAAGCCGCCCCGGCCTGATGACCTGGGGGCGGCTCTTGACGAACTGGCTGACAGCGATCAGGCCTGGGCGGCGCGCAACCTGATCGAAAAATCGCGCAGGGCGGCAATGCCGCTCTCTTCGGCACGGCGGCACCAGGCCTGCAGATCGCGTGTCAGTTGTTCGCGCGACTGCGAGGTGTTGAGCCACAGCTGGCGCAGTTCTTCGCGCATCACCACCATTTTGTCGAGCGCCGGGTAGGCAGCACGTGCCTGTGCGAGCTCGGGCTGGGCTGCAGCAGGCACCTTTTCGGCATCACGGTGCAGCCAGCGGCGGGCGGCATCCAGCAGACGGGCATCACCTTGCTTGACCTTGAGCGCCGCCAGCTCCTGGCGAACGCCGCGAGCGTAACCAGCCATGACCTCGTAGCGGTTGGCGATCAAGGCCTCCAGCGTCTTTTCGTCGGCCACCGGACGGATGTCGCCGAGTTGCAGCTTGGGCGGCGTCTTCTTGACCTTGGCCCATCCAATCTTGGACATCAGGCTGATGTAGACCCAGCCAATATCGAACTCATAGGGCTTGACCGCGAATTTGGCCGAGGTCGGGTAGGTGTGGTGGTTGTTGTGCAGTTCTTCGCCACCAATGATGATCCCGATCGGCGAGATGTTGGTGCTGGCGTCTGGCGCCTCGAAGTTGCGGTAACCCCAGTAGTGGCCGATGCCATTGATGATGCCTGCCGCAGTGATCGGGATCCAAAGCATCTGAACAGCCCACACGGTGGCGCCCAAAGCGCCAAACATGGCCAGGTTCAGGATCAGCATCAGCCCCACGCCCTGCCAGCTGAAACGCGTATACAGGTTGCGCTCGATCCAGTCGTCCGGTGTGCCGTGGCCAAAACGGGCGATGGTTTCGGTGTTCTTGGCTTCGGCTCGGTACAGCTCGGCTCCTTGCCAGAACACGGTCTCAATGCCGCGGGTCTGCGGGCTGTGCGGGTCTTCCGGGGTTTCGCACTTGGCGTGGTGCTTGCGGTGGATGGCAACCCACTGCTTGGTCACCATGCCGGTGCCGATCCACAGCCAGAAGCGGAAGAAATGCTGGGGAATGGGGTGCAGATCCAGCGCGCGGTGGGCTTGCGAACGGTGCAGGAAGATGGTCACGCCGCAGATGGTCAGGTGGGTGGTCACCAATGTGTACAGCACGACCTGCCACCAGGTCAGATCCCAAAGGCCGTGACCCAGCCAGTCGATGGCCGCATTCAGCACAGCCCAATCCGGTAAAAACATGTATGAACCTTGTCCTCGATGAAGGAATTCATGGGGACTGCTCCCCAAACAACAAAGCTGCAGGACGCAGCTAGCACGAATTTTAATCGTTCAAAGGCTATACACGGTTTTTTTAACCTTATGGATTGCCCTGCTATCCCGCCTTGACGGGGCCGGCCGGCCCCGCCCCGCCTCAGGGCTTTTTCGTCCAGGCGGCGGCAAAGAAGCCGTCGGTGGCATGCAGGTGCGGCCACAGGCGCAGATAACGCCCGCCCTCACCGGTGCACAGCAATTCGGCCTGCGGCACCTTCAGCTGGGTCAGCGTGGGCGCGGCATCCAGTGGCAGGAAGTCGGGGTTGGCCGCCGAAAAGGCCTCGGCAATGGCCTCGTTCTCCTGGGGCAGGATGCTGCAGGTGGCATAGACCAGACGGCCGCCCGGCTTCAGCAGGCGCGCCGCGCTTTGCAGGATCGCCGTCTGCTTCACCACCAGCTCTTCGATCGCCTTGGGGCTTTGACGCCATTTCAGATCAGGGTTGCGGCGCAGGGTCCCCAGGCCGGAGCAAGGAGCATCCACCAGCACGCGGTCGATCTTGCCGGCCAGGCGTTTGATGCGGTCATCGCGCTCGTGGGCAATCGCAGCGGGGTGCACATTCGACAGCCCGCTGCGGGCCAGGCGGGGCTTGAGCGCATCCAGGCGATGGCCCGAGGTGTCAAAGGCATACAGACGCCCCGTGTTGCGCATGCTGGCCCCGATGGCCAGGGTCTTGCCCCCGGCGCCGGCACAGAAATCAACCACCATCTCGCCACGGTGGGCATCCAGCAGCAGGGCCAGCAGTTGGCTGCCCTCATCCTGCACCTCGATGGCGCCGCGGGTGAAGGCATCGAGCTTGGTCAGGGCCGGCTTGCCATCGACACGCAGGCCCCAGGGCGAATAAGGCGTGGGCTCGGCCTTGATGCCGGCGGTCTTGAGCTCCTTTTGCACCGCCTCGCGCTTGTCGGCCAGGGCGTTCACCCGCAAATCCAGGGGTGCGCCCTGGTTCATGCTGGCAGCCAGGGCCCAGAAGCCCTCGCCGACCTGGGCCTTGAGCGGCGCCGCCAGCCACTCGGGCAGGTTGTGCCGATGCGGCTCCATCAGATCAGCGTCGGTGACTGCGTCGCAGGCATCGAGCCAGTTGCGCTCTTGATCGGTCAACGCGCTCTTGACGAAATCGCGCGGGCCATGAAAGCCCAGAATGGCCAACCGGCGCTCCTTCGGACCGGAGCCGGAGCGGGCCAGGTATTCGAAGCGCAACTTCTGGCGCAGCACGTTGTAGGTGGTCTCGGCCAGCGTGGCGCGTTCGCGGGGACCGAGGTTGCGGTGATCACGGAAAAAACGGGACACCACCGAGTCAGCGGGGTGGTCGAAAAGAAGGGAGAGCCTGACCAGTTCGGCGCAGGCATCCAACAGGGCTTTAGGGTGCATAGACTGCATTTTCCCACGCTTGCCCGGATGCACGGCCATTGCGGCATACTGCCCGGCCCCTTCATGCCGACAAACCCCATGCCTGACGACTCAGATCTACCCGAACTCAGCCCGCGCGTTCCACCCGGGCTTTACCGGCACTACCGCGGGGGCCTGTACCGGGTCATCGACACCGTGCGCCACAGCGAGACGCTGGAACCCCTGACGCTGTACCGGGCCCTCTACGGGCAACAGGGGCTGTGGGTGAGGCCCGCCGCCATGTTCCTGGAACTCGTCGACATCGGAGGCCGGTCGGTGCCGCGCTTTTCGCCTGTCGACGAGGCCGACCCCGCAGCGGCCTGAGCCTCAGTGGGCCGCCTGCGGGCGCGGCAACACCACGATGGCCAACAGGCCACCGCCCTGAGCGTTGCGCAACTGCAGACTGCCTTGGTGGCGGGCCACGATGTCGCGCGCAATCGACAGCCCCAAACCCACCCCGCCATGGTGCCGGTTGCGCGACCCCTCCACACGGTAGAAAGGGGCCATCACTCGCTCCAGCTCGGCCTCGGGCAGCCCGGGGCCATGGTCGCGCACCTCGATGCCGACCTCATCCCCCGTGTCCCACAGAAACACCTCGGTCTGACCGCCATAGCGGATTGCATTGCCGATCAGATTGCCCACACAACGGCGCAAGGCCCCGGCCTGGGCCGGCAGCAAACCCGCGCGCCCATGCACGGGCACCCAGTGGCCACAGGCCTGCTGGTCGTCCGCCAGGCTGTCCACCAGGGCCTTCACGTCCAGCGGAACCATGGGTTCCGGGTCGGCCACCCCGCGCAGGTGATCCAGCGTGGCCGTGATCATTTCATCCATCTCGACGATGTCGCGGCCGAACTGCCGGCGGTCCTCGCTGCTCTCCAGGGTTTCTGCACGCAGGCGCAAGCGGGTCAGGGGCGTGCGCAAATCGTGCGACACCGCGGCCACGAAACGATCGCGCTCCTCCAGCTGCTGGCGGATGCGGGCCTGCATCTGGTTGAACACCTGGATCGCCTCCTTGCATTCGGCCGGGCCATCTTCGGACAAGGGCGGACGATCGATGTTCTTGCCCAGTTCGCGGGCCGCCAGCGCCAGTCGGTCGATGGGTTTGGACAGCCAGCGCGCACCCACCCAGGCCGCCACCATCAAGGCCGCCAGCCGCACACCGATGTCCAGCAGCAAACCGGCATCCCAGAGGCTGGGCGGGCCAGGTGGCTCACGTCGGCCTGGCTCGCCCGGAGCCCGAGGTGGACGCCGCTCCCCAGCCTGCGCCGAGGGCTCGCCAGCGGCCTCCTGAAGCACCTGCGGCGGTGGCGGCGGGCCATGCCCGGTGAGGTCGTGCAGGTTGAACATCAGCGTGAGTGCCAGAACATGGCTGGCCAGCACTGCCACAAACAACAACAAGGCCAGGCGGCCGAACAAGGTGCTCGGCACCCGACGGTACAACCATCGCCGCCAGGCAGGCGCTGACAGCACCGCCTGCGGCGCGCCAGTGCCCTGGCCTCGCGCGTCTTGCTTGGGGTTTGCCGGCCTCAGCGCTGCCATCCGACGTGACCCTGCACGGAACGCACGTTGAGCAGGTAACCCGCCCCTCGCACGGTCTTGATCAGGCGCGGTTCGCGAGGGTCGTCCGACAGCTTCTGCCGCAGCCGGGACACCAGCAAATCGATGCTGCGCTCAAAGGCGTCCATGGCGCGCCCCCGCGCCTGCTCCATGAGTTGGTCGCGACTGAAGATGCGCCGGGGCATGCCCAGGAAGGTACACAGCAAGCGGAACTCTGCATTCGACAAAGGGATGACCACCCCCTCTGGCGACACCAGATGGCGCTCCATGCGGTAAAGCGACCAGCCATCGAAATGCACCACCTCGGCCTCGACGGCCTGGGGCACCGAAGTGGCACCCGCAGCGCTGCGCCGCAGCACCGTCTGGATGCGCGCCACCAGCTCTCGCGGCTCGAAGGGCTTGCTCATGTAGTCGTCAGCCCCCATCTCCAGGCCCAGCACGCGGTCATAGGCATTGCCTCGGGCCGTGAGCATGATGATGGGCAGGCGCGAGGAGCGGGCGCGCAGTTCGCGCGTCAGCGCCAAACCATCCACACCGGGCAGCATGAGGTCCAGCACGACCAGATCGATGGGGTGGCTGTTGAGGCGTGCTCGCATGGACTCACCGTCGGCAGCCGTGTGCACCGTGAATCCGAAACGGCCCAGGTACTGAGCCAGCAAGGTGGTGATGTCTGCGTCATCGTCCACCACCAAAATGTGTTGCATGGGTCGTCGAAAGAGGCAAAGGGGGAGGCGATGAAAGAGGCGTTTTGTGGCGGCAGTGTAAGCAGCCCGTTAGCCCTTGGAAACGGTTGCCCAACTTCTTTACCCCCGCTTTTCAAAGCTTTGAAAAGCCTTTCGTATCAAGGCTGATACACCGCCCCAACACTGGCTTTACCCAGGCAGCCAAACCTCGAAATCAGCCCCCTGAACGACGCTGTGCATTGACTGCGAATTGACGGCAAATCGAGCTGCCCAAATCTGCAGGCAACCCGCTGCAACGCCGACAACGGCGCCCACACCACAGGCAGCCACAACGGCGCCGGTCACAACACCCCGACGCCGTGCGAGGACCAGGCCCGCATGCCCGGCTGGAACGACATCGGGCCTCAGCTCAGCGCATCGGCCTGAACCTGACGCGCCAGAAGCCGCGCCACCACGGCCGGGTACAGCTGATGCTCTTGGCTCAGGACCCGGGCGGCCAGCTGCTCAGGCTGGTCCGAGGGCAGCACCGGCACCACGGCCTGGCCCAGAATTTCGCCGTGATCGAGTTCGGCCGTCACGCGGTGCACCGTGGCACCCGCAAAGCAACAGCCTGCCTCGATGGCGCGTTGATGCGTGTTCAACCCCGTGAAAGCCGGCAGCAAAGAGGGGTGGATGTTGATCAGGCGGCCTGCATAGTGAGCCACAAAACCGGGCGTGAGGATGCGCATGAACCCGGCCAGCAAGACCAGTGCTGGCTCATGCTGGTCGATCATTTGCGCCAGCTGCGCATCAAAGGCCTCGCGGCTCGCGAAGTCGCGGTGGCTCAGGACAGCGGTGGCCAGGCCCTGCGCCTGCGCCCACGCCAAACCGGCCGAATCGGCCTTGTTGCTGATCACGGCCACGACACGTGCGCCATGGCGTTGCGCCCAGTTCTCGCGCTGCGCGGCGCGGACCAGCGCCTTCATGTTCGAGCCGCCGCCGGAGATCAGGATCACGATGTTTTTCATGGATGGGACGGGCCCGCGGCATGCCGGAGCCCTCTGGAAACAGCCCGCGATTATCCCAGAGCGAACCAGGCGACGGCCGTTCGACCCGCGCCCCGCCCGCTGCAGGCAAAATCCGGCATGCCACCAGCAGGCCCGGCCCTGTCGCCCTGGCCGCTGCACCGAACTCTGTTTCAGGACCCCCACCATGCCTCTTCGCCCCCTCAGCCCCACCGAAGCCCGCGTCCTGGGCACCTTGATGGAAAAGGCGCGCACCGTGCCCGACAGCTACCCTCTGACCCTCAATGCCGTGGTCTCGGGCTGCAACCAGAAGACCAGCCGAGAACCCCTGATGCAGCTCAGCGATGCCGAAGCCCAGGAGGCGCTTGATGAACTCAAGCACCTGTCGCTGGTGTTCGAAACCAGTGGCGGACGGGCCTCGCGCTACGAACACAACTTCAAGCGCGTGCTTGAAGTGCCGGATCAATCCGCCGTGCTGCTCGGCCTGCTGATGCTGCGCGGCCCCCAGACCGCAGGCGAGCTGCGCATCAACAGCGAGCGCTGGCACCGGTTTGCCGACATTTCCTCGGTCGAAGGCTTTCTGGAGGAACTGCAGGAGCGCTCCAGCGAAAAAGGTGGGCCGCTGGTGCTCAAGTTGCCCCGTGCACCGGGCTCGCGCGAAGCCCGCTGGGCCCACCTGCTGTGCGGACCGGTGGATGAGTCCCTGCTGAGCACCCCGGCCGCAGGCACGGCGCCGGCCGCCAGCCCGGCGCTGCAGGCCCGGGTCGAGGTGCTGGAGGCCGAGGTGGCCACGCTGCGCGCCACCCTGGAAAAACTGTGCGAACAACTGGGCTTGTCACACCCCGGACAGGGCTGATCGAACGACCGTGCTAAAAATCGCGGGTTGCCTTCCGACGCCTCGGTCGGACGACAAAAAGCTTCATTCGGAGACAACCCCATGGATTTGGCATTCACCCCTGAAGAACAGAAGTTCCGCGAAGAGATTCGTGCCTGGGTCAAGGAAAACCTGCCCGCCGACCTGTCACACAAGGTGCACAACGCGCTGCGCCTGACCCGTGACGACATGCAACGTTGGGCCAAGATTCTTGGCAAGAAAGGCTGGCTGGGCCATGCCTGGCCCAAGGAATTCGGCGGCCCCGGCTGGAATGCCGTGCAAAAGCACCTTTTCGAAGAAGAATGCGCCCTGGCCGGCGCCCCCCGCGTCGTGCCCTTCGGCCCGGTGATGGTGGCCCCCGTGATCATGGCCTTTGGCAACGCCGAACAGCAACAGCGCTTCCTGCCCGGCATTGCGAGCGGCGAAGTGTGGTGGAGCCAGGGCTACAGCGAACCGGGCTCGGGCTCGGACCTGGCCTCGGTCAAGACCCGCGCCGAGCGCCGTGGCGACAAGTTCATCGTCAACGGCCAGAAGACCTGGACCACGCTGGGTCAGTATGGCGAATGGATCTTCTGCCTGGTGCGCACCAGCAACGAAGGCAAGCCGCAGACCGGCATCAGCTTCCTGCTGATCGACATGAAGTCGCCCGGTGTGACCGTGCGCCCCATCAAGCTGCTCGATGGCGACCATGAGGTCAACGAGGTCTGGTTCGACAACGTCGAAGTGCCGGCCGAGAACCTGATCGGCGAAGAGAACAAGGGCTGGACCTACGCCAAGCACCTGCTGAGCCACGAACGCACCAACATCGCCGACGTGAACCGTGCCAAGCGCGAACTCGAACGCCTCAAGCGCATCGCCAAGGCCGAAGGCGTGTACGACGACCTGCGCTTCCGTGACGAGATCGCCAAGCTGGAGGTCGATGTGGTGGCCCTCGAAATGCTGGTGCTGCGCGTGCTGTCGGCCGAGAAATCGGGCAAGAACTCGCTCGACATCGCCGGTCTGTTGAAGATCCGCGGCAGCGAGATCCAGCAACGCTACTCCGAACTCATGATGCTGGCCGCCGGCCCCTACAGCCTGCCCTACATCCACGAGGCCATGGACGCCGGCTGGCAGGGCGAGCACGTGGGCGCCGCCTACTGCGCGCCCCTGGCATCCACCTACTTCAACATGCGCAAGACCACCATCTACGGCGGCTCTAACGAAGTGCAACGCAACATCGTCGCGCAGACGGTGCTGGGCTGAGAGGAGACACACATGGATTTCGATTTCACCGACGACCAGGAACAACTCCGCGACGCCGTGCGCAAATGGGTTGACAAGGGCTACGACTTCGAGCGCCGCCGCGGCATTGCCAACAGCGGTGGATTCTCGCGCGAGGCCTACGGCGAACTGGCCGAACTGGGCCTGACCGGCCTGTACATCCCCGAGGCCGATGGCGGCCTGGGCATGGGCCCGGTCGAGGGCATGGTGGTGCTCGAGGAACTGGGCCGCGGCATCGTGATCGAGCCCTTCGCCCACGCCCTGATCTCGGGCGCGGTGCTGGCCCACTACGCCGGCGCCGAACTCAAGGCGGCCTGGCTGCCCCGCATTGGCTCGGGCGAAGCCCTGGTGGTGCTGGCCCATCAGGAGCGCAAGGCCCGTTACCGACTGGACGCGACCGAAGCCACCGCCGTGGCCGCCGGCGCAGGCCACACGGTCAGCGGCCACAAGAGCCTGGTGCCTGCAGGCGACCAGGCCGACGCCTTCCTGGTGCCGGCCCAGCTCAACGGCCAAACCGCGCTGTTCCTGGTCGAGCGCCAGGCTGCCGGCGTCAGTGCCCGGGGCTACAGCACCCAGGACGGTGGTCGTGCGGCTGAGCTGAGCCTCAGCAACGCCCCGGCCACCCTGGTCACCGCCGACGGCCAGACCGCCCTGGAGCATGCCGTGGACATCGGCATCGCCGCCGCCTGTGCCGAAGCCGTGGGCGTGATGGACAAGACCCTGGCCGTGACGGTCGAGTACATGAACACGCGCAAGCAGTTCAATGTGGTGATCTCCAGCTTCCAGGCCCTGCGCCACCGCGTGGCCGACATCAAGATGCAGCTGGAGCTGGCGCGCTCGATGAGCTATTACGCCGCACTCAAGCTCAATGCCCCGACCGCCGAACGCCGCGCCGCCATGGCACGGGCCAAGTACCAGTTGGGCCAGTCGATGCGCTTTGTGGGCCAGCAAGCCGTGCAGCTGCATGGCGGCATCGGCGTGACCGACGAGTACATCGTGAGCCACTACTTCAAGAAGCTCACCCAACTCGAGATGACTTTCGGCGACAGCCTGCACCAATTGGGTGAGGTGTCCAGCCGCATGCAGGACACGGCCGGCGTTTTTGCCTGAGCCCGCCCGGTTCTTGCCACAGCGCCGTCAAATCACGGCATCAACATGGCCCGTTGCCCCTCGCAGCGGGCCATTTTTAATTTCAGGAACCTTGTCATGCCCCGCACCACCCCGCATCAAGCCCCTCTGTCACGCCGCGGCTTCCTCGGACTGTCCGGCAGCGCGCTGGCTCTGGGCGCCCTGTCGGGCTGCGCCAGCCTGGCGCCCCCAGCGACACCTCGCCCGCCCATCGTCTTCGTGCACGGCAATGGCGACACGGCCGCCCTGTGGATCACCACGGCCTGGCGCTTCGAGACCGAAGGTTGGCCTGCCGACCGCCTGTTCGCCATCGATCTGCCCTACCCCCTGGCCCGTGACGACGATGCCAAGCCTCAACCCGGTCGCAGCTCCAGCGCCGAGCACATGGCCTTCCTGAAGGCCGAGGTCGAGCGGGTGCTGCAAGCCACCGGCAGCACCCAGGTGGTGCTGATCGGCAACTCGCGGGGCGGCAACGCCATCCGCAACTACATCCGCCATGGTGGGGGCCAGCGCACCGTCAGCCACGCCATCCTGGGGGGCACGCCCAACCACGGCGTGTGGGCGATTCCCGGCTTTCGCGAAGGCAACGAGTTCTCGGGCACAGGCCCCTTCCTGAGTGAGCTCAACCGCCCCCGCAACCCGGCCGGTGACGAGGTGGACGGCCCCACCCGCTGGCTCACCATCCGGTCCGACCACAACGACAAATTCGCCTCGCCCGACGGGGTCTGGATCGGCCGCCCCGGCCAGCCCACCTTCGTGACGGCCGCCGGCCCCGAACTCAAGGGGGCCGAGAACGTGATCATCCCAGGCGTGGACCACCGCGAAACCGCCTATTCGCGCCCCGCCTTCGAGGCCATGTGGCGCTTTCTCACCGGGGAGGCCCCGCGCCGCCAGGGCATTGCCATGCAAACCCGACCGGTGCTGCAGGGCAAGATCACCGGCCTGGGCCTGAACCCGCTCGACCCCGCCAGCGGCAGCTACACCAACAACCTGCCCCTGCCCGGGGCCAAGCTTGAAATCTACGCGGTGGGCGCTGAAACAGGGCTGCGCCAGGGCGCCCCGGTGCATCAAAAGACCGTGGGCAGCGACGGCCTGTGGGGCCCCTTCACCGCCGAAGCGGGGCAGGCCTACGAATTTGTGATCAGCGCACCGGGCTACGCCACCACCCACCTCTACCGCAGCCCCTTTGCCCGCTCCAGCGACTGGGTGCACCTGCGGGCTGAGCGGCTGGCTGAAACAGAAGCCCGACAGCCCGGCAGCGTGGTGGTATTCACCCGCCCACGCGGGTACTTTGACCCGCGCCGCGACAGCCTGAGCCTGGATGGACAAGCCAGCCTGCCCGGCGTGCCGTCCAGTGGCACGGCGGGCGCCTCATCGGCACGGCTGCACCTGCCCGCGCAGGCACAGCGGGCGGTCGTGGGTCAGTTCAATGGAGAAACCGTGGCCGGGCGCAACTGGCCCGCAGAAGCGGGGCACCTGACCGTGCTGGAGCTCACCTACTGAGGTCTCGAAAGCCACGTGCGCGGGCTTTTTGCCCAGCGCACGCTGGCTTCAGCACAAGCCAAGATACCGCTCAATGCGCACTCAGGCGAGAGGATTTGGGCACATGCGCCATCAGGAACTCCATCTGGTCCGACAGGATGCGCCGGTTGCGCAGGATGAAGTCTTCCCACAGGCTGGGCACATAGGGGGCGTAAAGCAGGGGCATGCGGGCCTGCTCAGGGGTGCGATGGCTCTTGCGGTGGTTGCAGGCCTTGCAGGCCGTGACCACATTCATCCAGGTGTCGACACCGTTCTGGGCGAAGGGCACGATGTGCTCGCGGGTCAGCTCGGTTTCATGGAAATGCTCGCCGCAGTAGGCGCACACATTGCGGTCACGTGCAAAGAGTTTGCTGTTGGTCAGGCCCGGGCGCAACTGAAAAGGGCTGATGTTGGGCACACCCTTGGTGCCGATGATGCTGTTGACCACGATCTGCGACTGCTCGCCCGTGATGGCATTGTGCCCGCCGCGGAACACCGCGATCTGGGCGCCGGACTCCCATCGGACTTCGCCGGCCGCGTAATGAATCACGGCCTGCTCCAGGGTGATCCAGGACTGGGGCAAGCCCTGGGCGGACAGCTTCAAGACCTTCAAGTGACACTCCTACAAGGGTTGAAAACCACTGACTTGGAACGCAGATCTCGGGAGCAGCCGCAGCGATTTGCATCGAAGCCGCGCCTGCTGCCGCACAATATAACCTGTTTTCATGACAATTTGGCTTCAGGCGCTTGACTGACGGGCACCCCTTGCTATCAAAAAGATAACATTCCAATGAAGATATTCCGCGGCTTCCAGCACCCGGGCATTGCCCCTGCCTGCGCGCTCACCATCGGCAACTTCGACGGCGTGCACCGCGGCCATCAGGCCATGCTGGCCTTGCTGCGCAACGAGGCCCAGCACCGCGGCGTGCCCAGTTGCGTGCTGACCTTCGAGCCCCACCCGCGCGACTACTTTGCAGCTGCCACCGGCCGGGCCGAGCTGGCACCGGCGCGCATCGGCACCCTGCGCGACAAGCTCGAAGAACTGGCCCGCTGCGGCATAGACCAGACCGTGGTGCTGCCCTTTGATGCCCGGCTGGCCAGCCAGCCCCCCGAGGGCTTCATCGACGATGTGCTGATCCGAGGGCTGGGCGTGCGCTACGTGCTGGTGGGCGACGACTTCCGTTTCGGTGCCAAGCGCGCCGGGGACTACGCCCTGCTGGACGCCAGCGGATCGGCGCGCGGCTTTGATGTGGCGCGCATGAACAGCTACGAGGTGCGCGGGCTGCGGGTGTCCAGCTCCGCCGTGCGCGAGGCCCTGGGCCGCGGCGACCTGGAGGCGGTGGGCCGCCTGCTGGGCCGCACCTATGCCATCAGCGGTCATGTGGTGCATGGCCGCAAACTGGGGCGTGAGCTGGGTTTCCGCACCCTGAACCTGCGCTTTTCGCACTGGAAACCCGCCGCCAGCGGCATCTTCGTGGTGCGCGTGCATGGGCTGGTCGAACGCCCTGTCGAGGGCGTTGCCAACCTGGGTGTGCGCCCGTCCCTGGACCCGAATGACGTCAATGGCGGACGCGTCCTGCTGGAGACCCATTGCTTCGATTGGCCTGCCTCGCTGGGTGCCGACGGGGGCTACGGTAAAATTGTCCGCGTGGAACTGCTGCACAAACTGCATGACGAGCTCAAGTACGACGGTCTGGACGCCCTGATGAAGGGCATCAACCAGGACTGCGATGACGCTCGCCGGTTTCTGGCGTCCATGCACGCAGAGACCCATCGCCAGACCACCCGCGACCGAATTTAACGCCGGCACACCGTGCTGCGCGCCCCTTGGAACAGGCTCAGGGCAAACGGCTGACTTCTCCCCGTACCGGGCCGCGCCCGGGTTTGAGCCTGTCAATGCCCCATCCAACACAAAGCCATGGCTGAACAAACCCCTGATTTCCGCAGCACCCTGAACCTGCCCGATACCCCCTTCCCGATGCGGGGCGACCTGCCCAAGCGCGAGCCGGGCTGGGTGCAGGACTGGGAGGACAAAGGCATCTACAAAAAGCTGCGCGACGCCCGCTGCGGTGCCCCGAAGTTCATCCTGCACGACGGCCCACCCTATGCCAACGGCCAGATCCACATGGGTCACGCGGTCAACAAGATCCTCAAGGACATGATCGTCAAGGCGCGCCAGCTCAAGGGCATGGACGCCATGTACGTGCCGGGCTGGGACTGCCACGGCCTGCCGATCGAAAACGCGATCGAAAAGAAGTTCGGGCGCAACCTCAGCCGCGACGACATGCAGGCCAAGAGCCGCGCCTTCGCCAATGAACAGATCGGCATCCAGATGGCCGGTTTCAAGCGCCTGGGTGTGCTGGGCGAATGGGACAACCCCTACAAGACCATGAACTACGCCAACGAGGCCGGCGAGTTGCGTGTCTTGAAGCGCGTGATGGAGCGCGGCTTCGTCTACCGCGGCCTCAAGCCCGTGTACTGGTGCTTTGACTGCGGCAGCTCGCTGGCCGAGTTCGAGATCGAATACGCCGACAAGAAGAGCACCACCCTGGACGTGGCCTTCGAGTGCGCCGAGCCCGCCAAGCTGGCCGCGGCCTTCGGGCTGGCGGCCCTGGACCAGCCCGCCTTTGCCGTGATCTGGACCACCACCGCCTGGACCATCCCGGCCAACCAGGCCCTGAACCTGAACCCCGAACTGGACTACGCCCTGGTCAAGACCGAGCGTGGCCTGCTGGTGCTGGCCGCCTCGCTGGTCGAGAAGTGCATGGAGCGCTACGCCCTGAACGGCGAGGTGCTGGCCACCACCCTGGGCAAGAACCTGGGCCTGATCAACTTCAAGCACCCGCTGTACGACGTCGACCCCGGCTACGCCCGCTTCAGCCCGGTGTACCTGGCGGACTACGCCACCGCCGACGACGGCACCGGTCTGGTGCACTCGTCGCCCGCCTATGGCGTGGATGACTTCAACAGCTGCGTCGCCCATGGCATGGCCTATGACGACATCCTGAACCCGGTTCAGGGCAACGGCACCTACGCGGCCGATTTCCCGCTGTTCGGCGGCCAGCACATCTGGAAGGCCGTGCCGGTGATCATCGAGGCCCTGCGCAGCGCCGGCCGCCTGTTCGCCACCCACGACATCGTCCACAGCTACCCGCACTGCTGGCGCCACAAGACGCCGGTGATCTACCGCGCCGCCGCGCAGTGGTTTGTGCGCATGGACGAAGGCGAGGGCGTTTTCACCACCGACAAGGCCCCGCAGACCCTGCGCCAGATCGCCCTGGCCGCGGTCGAACAGACCAGCTTCTACCCCGAGAACGGCAAGACCCGCCTGCACGACATGATTGCCGGCCGCCCCGACTGGTGCATCAGCCGCCAGCGCAGTTGGGGCGTGCCCCTGCCCTTCTTCCTGCACAAGGACAGCGGCGAGCTGCACCCCGACACCATGGCCATCATCGACCGCGCCATCGCGCTGATCGAGCAAGGTGGCATCGAGGCCTGGAGCCGCGTCACGGTCGAAGACATCCTGAGCGCCGAAGACGCGCCGCACTACACCAAGAGCAGCGACATCCTGGAGGTGTGGTTTGACTCGGGTTCGACCTTCTCGCATGTGCTGCGCGGCACCCACCCGGCCGCTCACCACGAAAGCGGCCCCGAGGCCGACCTGTACCTCGAAGGCCATGACCAGCACCGCGGCTGGTTCCACTCCTCGCTGCTGCTGGCTTCGGCCGTCGAAGGTCGCGCGCCCTACCGCGGGCTGCTGACCCACGGCTTCACGGTGGACAGCCAGGGCCGCAAGATGAGCAAGTCGCTGGGCAACGGCATCGAGCCCGATGAGGTCAGCAAGAAGCTGGGCGCCGAGATCATCCGACTGTGGGTGGCCGCCAGCGATTACTCGGGCGACATCGCCGGTGACGACAAGGTGCTGGCCCGCGTGGTCGACAGCTACCGCCGCATCCGCAACACCCTGCGTTTCCTGCTGGCCAACACCAGCGACTTCAACCCCGCCACCGACAGCGTGCCGGCCGACCAGTTGCTGGAGATCGACCGCTATGCCCTGGCCCGCGCGGCCCAGCTGCAGGACACCATCCTGGCGCACTACGAAAAGTACGAGTTCCACCCCGTGGTGGCCAAGCTGCAGGTCTACTGCTCGGAAGACCTCGGCGCCTTCTACCTCGACGTGCTGAAAGACCGCCTCTACACCACCGCGCCCAAGAGCCTGGCACGCCGCAGCGCCCAGACGGTGCTGTACCAGATCACCCAGGCCATGCTGCGCTGGATGGCACCGTTCCTCAGCTTCACGGCCGAAGAGGCCTGGAAGCTGGTGGGCCACTCCGAATCGATCTTCATCGACACCTACTGGAACTTCGGCGCCACCGAAGCCGCCCTGCTCGACAAATGGGACCGCATTCGTGCCGCCCGTGAAGTGGTCAACAAGGAAATCGAAGCCCTGCGCTCGGCCGGCCAGGTGGGCGCCTCGCTGCAGGCCAATGTGAACCTGGCCGTGCCGGCGGGCAGCGACTTGCTGGCCGCCCTGCAAAGCCTGGGCGACGACCTGAAGTTCGTCTTCATCACCTCGGCTGCCAGCCTGACCGAGGCCGCCGCCGACAGCGAACCCAGCGCCAGCGTCACGCCCTCCAGCGCCGCCAAGTGCGAACGCTGCTGGCACTACCGTGACGATGTGGGCAGCAACCCCGCCCACCCGACCCTGTGCGGCCGCTGTGACAGCAACCTGCATGGGGCTGGCGAAAGCCGGGCCTTCGCCTGATGGCTGCGCCACGCGGCAAGGGCGGCGGTGCCCCGAAGGCCCAGATGGTGAAGACAGGGGGCGGCCCCCTGGGGGCCCTGCTGCCCTGGCTGGCCTGGGCGCTGATCGTGCTGATCGTGGACCAGTTCACCAAGGTGCTGATCCTGGGCTACTACCACCTGCACGACAGCACCACCGTGCTGAGCTTCTTCAACATCGTGCGGGCCCACAACACCGGTGCAGCCTTCTCGTTCCTGGCAACCGCGGCGGGCTGGCAGCGCTGGCTGTTCACCGGCATCGGGCTGACCGCCGCTGGCTTCATCCTGTGGCAGCTGCGTCAGCACAGCGGCCAACGCCTGTTCTCGTTTGCCCTGTCCAGCATCCTGGGCGGGGCCATCGGCAACGTGGTGGACCGGCTGCTGCATGGCTATGTGGTCGACTTTCTGCAGTTCCACTGGGACTTTCTGGCCCCCATGTTCCCGGGTGGCTACTTCCCGGCCTTCAACATTGCCGACAGTGCCATCACCCTGGGCGCCATCTGCCTGGTGCTCGATGAGTTGCTGCGCGTGAAGCGCGGGCGCTGAACGCCCCAGCCCCGATCCGGCGACCGGATCGGGCTTTCTCGTTTTTTCCTCTTCCCGTCATCACCTCGTCACACGCTGACGGTTCAATGTAAACGTTTACATTGAATCTCCAGCCCCCATGAGCATCCAGGAAGTGGCTCGCCGGGCCGGGGTGTCGGTGGCCACGGTGTCGCGGGTGTTCAACCTGCCCGCCAAGGTGGCCCCCGAGACCCGGGCCCTCGTCGAGCAAGCCGCCCAAGACACGGGCTACCTGCCCAACGCCAGTGCCCGCACCCTGCGCACGCAGCGCAGCCGCACGCTGGGCGTGGTGCTGCCCACCCTGGTCAACCCGGTGTTCGCCGAGTGCCTGCAGGGCATTGCCAGCGCCGCCAGCGCGGCAGGGCATGCCATCGTGCCGCTGACCACCGACTACCGCCTGCCCCACGAGGAGCAGGCCGTGGCCAGCCTGCTGGCGGGCAATGTGGACGGCATGATCCTGGTGGTCAGCGACCCGGCCGAGTCGTCCGCGCTGCGGCGCTTGCAGGCCCTGGGCCACCCCTATGTGCTCTGCTACAACCGCCACCCGGCCCACCCCTGCGTGTCGGTGGATGGTGAACAGGCGGTGGCGGCCCTGGTGGGCCGGCTGGTGCAGCAAGGACACCGGCACATCACCATGGTCAGCGGCCAGCGCACCGCCTCCGACCGCGCCCAGCAACGCTGCCGTGGTTACGCTGCCGGCATGCGCGCCGCCGGCCTGAACCCGGCCCCGGTGCTGGAGGTGCCCTTTCTGGAGCCCAGCCAGCACACCCTGATCGAACACCTGCGCGGGCCGCACCGGCCCACCGCCCTGATCGGCTCCAACGACCTGCTGGCCCTGCGCTGCCTGCGCGCCGCCCGCCTGGCCGGACTGTCGGTGCCCGGCCAGCTCAGTGTGGTGGGCTTTGACGGCATCGCCCTGGGCGAAGACCTGAGCCTGCGCCTGAGCACCATCACCCAACCCAATGCCGAGCTGGGACGCCAAAGCGTCGAATGGCTGCTGCAGGCCCTGCAGGAAGGCCTGCCACCGCCGCCCAGCGGCAGCCGCAGCCTGGCCCATGGCTTCCGGGTGGGCGAGACCTGCGCCTCGCCCGACCAACCCCTGGCCTCTTGACACCTTCTCTTTACCTCTCTCTTTTCACAACCCTGGAGTGAACCGATGCGACAACTCATCACCCCCTTGCTGCGTGCCAGCGTCCTGGCCGCCGGCCTGGCCGCCAGCACCCTGGCCCTGGCCCAGAACGCCATCTGCTACAACTGCCCGACCGAATGGGCCGACTGGGGCAGCCAGATCAAGGCCATCAAGGCCAAGACCGGCGTCACCGTGCCGCCCGACAACAAGAACTCGGGCCAGTCGCTGGCCCAGTTGGTGGCCGAAAAAGCCAGCCCGGTGGCCGATGTGACCTACCTCGGCGTCACCTTTGCCATCCAGGCCCAGAAAGAAGGCGTGGTGGCCAGCTACAAGCCGGCGGCCTGGGCCGACATCCCCGAGGGCCTGAAAGACCCGCAAGGCCACTGGTTCACCATCCACTCGGGCACGCTGGGCTTCATGGTCAATGTGGATGCGCTCAAGGGCAAGCCGGTGCCCAGGTCGTGGGCCGACCTGCTCAAGCCCGACTACAAGGGCCTGATCGGCTACCTCGATCCGGCCTCGGCCTTTGTGGGCTACGTGGGTGCCGTGGCCATCAACCAGGCCCGCGGCGGCTCGCTGGACAACTTCGGACCGGCCATCGATTACTTCAAGGCCCTGCAGAAAAACGAGCCCATCGTGCCCAAGCAGACCTCGTACGCCCGCGTGCTGTCGGGTGAGATCGCGATCCTGCTTGACTACGACTTCAATGCCTACCGCGCCAAGTACAAGGACCAGGCCAATGTGCAGTTCGTGATCCCAGCCGAAGGCACGCTGGTGGTGCCCTATGTGATGAGCCTGGTGGCCAACGCCCCGCACGCCGACAACGGCCGCAAGGTGCTCGACTTCGTGCTGTCGGACGAAGGCCAGGCCCTGTGGGCCAACGCCTACCTGCGCCCGGTGCGGGCCAGTGCCATGAGCAAAGAGGTGCAGGCCCGCTTCCTGCCCGCCAGCGAGTACGCCCGCGCCCGGACGATCGACTACGCCAAGATGGCGGCCGTGCAGAAGGCCTTCTCCGAGCGCTACCTCAAAGAAGCCCAGTAAGCCCTCCACCACGGCCTCACCATGCCCACACTGTCCCCCCAGGCCCTGAGGCTGGCCTGCGCCGCACCGGCGCTGGCCTTCTTTGCCGCCTTCTGGTTGCTGCCCGTGCTGCAACTCGTGGCCCTGCCCGCCCAAAAGGGCTGGGCCACCTACTTCGCCGTGCTGACCGAGGCCCGCTACCTGAAAAGCCTGCTGCAGACCCTGGGCCTGTCACTGGTGGTGACCGCAGCCACCCTGGCGCTGGGCGCAGGTGTGGGCGTGACCCTGGCGCGGCGGCGCTTTGCGGGGCGGGGGCTGCTGCTGTCGCTGCTGACGCTGCCGCTGTCGTTTCCGGGCGTGATCATCGGCTTCTTCATGATCTTGCTGGGCGGGCGCCAGGGCCTGGTGGCCGACCTGACCGAAGCCCTGGGTGCGGGCCGCGTGACCCTGGCCTACGGGCTGGGTGGCTTGTTCCTGGCCTACCTGTACTTTTCGCTGCCGCGGGCCATCGGCAGCTACACCGCCGCCGCAGGCGCCATGGACCCGGCCCTGGAAGAGGCCGCCCGCTCGCTCGGCGCAGGCCCCTGGCGCGTGGTGTGCGATGTCTGGTGGCCCGAGCTGGCCCCCACCACCGTGGCCTGTGGCGCCATGGTCTTTGCCACCGCCATGGGGGCCTTCGGCACCGCCTTCACGCTGGCCAGCCAGTACGAGGTGCTGCCCATCACGATCTACAACGAGTTCACCAACTACGCCAACTTCGCGCTGGCGGCCAGCCTCTCGCTGAGCCTGGGCGCGATGACCTGGGGCGTGCTGTGGCTGGCCCGAAAACTGGGCCCCGACGCCCGCAACGCCCACAAAGCGCCCCTTGCCGGAGCCTGATGCCATGCGCCACGCGCGATCCACCTCCCCCCTGCTGCTGGCACTGACGGCCCTGGTCGCCCTGTTCATGCTGGCCCCGATGGCCCTGTCAGTGCTGGCCGGCCTGCTCAACAACTACCCCCGGGGCCTGAAAAGCGGCCTCACCACCCGTTGGCTGGGCGAGGTCTGGGACACCTATGGCAGCACGGTGCTGGCCTCGCTGGGCCTGGCGGGCACCTGTGTGCTGGCCTGCCTGCTGCTGGGTGTGCCCTGTGCCTACGCGCTGGCGCGCAGCCGCTCGCGCTGGGCCCGCTTGTTGGAAGAGCTGCTGACCCTCCCGGTGGCCGTGCCCGGCCTGGCCAGTGCACTGGCACTGATCCTCACCTATGGCGCCTGGCAGGGCCTGCGCCAGAGCTATGGCTTTGTGCTGATCGGCCACATCGTCTTCACCCTGCCCTTCATGGTGCGCACGGTGGGCGCCGCCTTTCAGCGCGATGAGCTGCGCTCGCTCGAAGAAGCGGCCCGCTCGCTGGGCGCGCGCTTCGACCAACGCTTTCTGGGCGTGCTGGTGCCCGCCGTGCTGCCGGCCATCGTGTCGGGCTGCCTGATGGTCTTCACGCTCTCGGTGGGTGAATTCAACCTCACCTGGATGCTGCACACCCCTTTGACCCGAACCCTGCCCGTGGGCCTGGCCGACAGCTACGCCTCGATGCGCCTGGAGGTGGGCTCGGCCTACACCCTGGTCTTCCTGCTGGTGATCCTGCCGGTGCTGTGGGGCCTGCAGGGCCTGGGTCGCCTGATGGAGAAACACCTTGGAACTTGAACGCACGCGCGTGGACATCGTCCAATGCGCCAAAACCTACCCCGACGGCACCCGTGGCCTGCACCCCACCACCCTGACCATCGAACCCGGCGAAGTGCTGGCGCTGCTGGGCCCCTCGGGTTGCGGCAAGACCACGCTGCTGCGCCTGATCGCCGGGCTGGAATTGCCCGATGAGGGCAGTCGCCTGCTGTTTGGCGACACCGACGTCACCCGGCTGCCGATCGAACGGCGCGGCATCGGCATGGTGTTTCAGCATTACGCGCTGTTTCCGCACATGACGGTGGCGGCCAACATCGGCTACGGCCTGCGCCTGCGCGGCACCCCGGTGGCCGAGCAGCGGCGCGTGGTGGGCGAACTGGTCGATCTGGTGCGCCTGAACGGGCTGGAGCACCGGCGCCCGGCCGAACTCTCGGGCGGCCAGCGCCAGCGCGTGGCCCTGGCACGCGCCGTGGCCGTGCGCCCGCGCGTGCTGCTGCTGGACGAACCGCTGACCGCCCTGGACGCCAAGCTCAAGGAGCAGTTGCGCGACGAACTGGCCGAACTGCTGCGTCGCCTGCACATCACCGCGGTACACGTCACCCATGACCAGCAGGAAGCCCTGGCCATTGCCGATCGCCTGGCCGTCATGCAGGCCGGGCGCATCGTGCAGGTGGGCGACGGTGAAACCCTTTACCGCCGCCCGGAGCACCCCTTTGTGGCCACTTTTCTGGGCCGCGTGAACCGGCTGCAGCGCGACGAAGACGCCCGCCGCCGCCACGTGCTGAAGCTGGGCCGGATCGAACTGCCCTGCCCCCCCGTCTGGGGTGATCAGCCCCAGTTGCTGCTGCGCCCCGAAGACATCGAGCTGTGCGAGGCCCGCCCCGACGTGGCCGAGGCCCAGGTGATGCAACGGCGCTTTCTGGGTGAGCGCGTGCAGCTCAGCCTCAGCCTGCCGCACCAGCCGCTGATCTCGGTCGACGTGGACCGCGATCACCCGGCCCGCGCCGGTGATACCGTCGGGGTTCGTGTCGCCCCCCAGAGCCTGATGCCGGCCGAAGCCGTCAGCGCCTGAGCGGTCTGCCCCTCCCCCACCCGACCGATGCCTTGCCCCCCATGAACACCTTGTTGGCCCAACTGTCCGATCTGCACATCCGCGAGCCCGGCCGCCTGGCTTATGGCCGCCTCGACACCGCCCCCTACCTGGCCCAGGCCGTCCAGACCCTGCTGCGCCTGCCGCAAGCGCCCCAGGCCGTGGTGATCACCGGCGACCTGACCGACTTCGGCCGGGCGGCCGAATACGAGCACCTGGCCAAGCTGCTGGCCCCCTTGCCCATGCCGGTGTACCTGCTGCCCGGCAACCACGACGACCGAGACCAGCTGCGCGCGAGCTTTCCTGAGCACGCCTACCTGGGCACCGAGGGCTTTGTGCAGTACAGCGTGCCGGTGGGCCCGCTGCAAGTCATCGCCCTCGACACCGTGGTGCCCGGCGCCAGCCATGGCGCGCTGTGCCCACAACGGCTGGCCTGGCTGGCCGACGAGCTGGAGCGGCAAGCCCAGCGCCCGGTGATCCTGGCCCTGCACCACCCGCCGTTCCAGACCCTGATCGGTCACATGGACCGGATCGGCCTGCTTCAGGGTGCCGCCGAGCTGGAGGCCCTGGTGGCGCGCCACCCCCAGGTGCAGCGGGTCATCTGCGGCCACCTGCACCGCAGCATCCAGGTGCGTTTTGGCGGCACGCTGGCGCAGACCGTGCCGTCACCGGCCCACCAGGTTTGCCTGGACCTGGCGCCCGACGCAGCCTCGGCCTGGACACTCGAGCCCCCGGGCTTCGGCCTGCACGCCTGGAGCGAGGCCGGCGTGCTGATCAGCCATACCGTGGCCAGCGGCAACTACCCGGGCCCTTACCCGTTTCACGACGGCGGGCAACTGATTGACTGATCGACGGATCAGAAATTGAGCTTCAAGCCCGGGCTGGGCCAACGGCCGCGGTACACCTTGCCCGTGCCGGAGGCGGTGATCCAGACATCGCGCAGGTCGGGCCCGCCAAAACACAGGTTGGTGCAGATCAGGTCGGGCACCGCGGCATGCTCGGTCAGGCCCGTGGCCGGGTCAAACACCGTGATGCCGCCATTGAGGATGGTGGCCACGCACACCTTGCCGTCGCCCTGCACGGCCAGGCTGTCCAGAAACTGGCAACCCGGCAGGTTGGCCACCACCCGCGCCGGCTGGAACGGCGACACCGTCTGCACCACGCCGGGCGACAGCACATCGAAGGCCCAAAGCCGGCCCAGGTAGGTGTCGGCCACATAGACCACTTTCTCGTCGGGCGACAGGCCCACGCCGTTGGGGGCCAGCAGCGGCGGGCCGGCGCGCACGATGCGCGAGCCATCGGGCAGGGCGTAATACAGACCGCCGAACTGGCGTGAGTGCTCGTTGCCGCAGCCATGGTCGGTGAACCAGAAGCCCCCCTGGCGGTCGAAGACCAGGTCGTTGGGGCCGATCAGGCGCTGGCCCTCGCAATGGGTGTACAGGGTGCGCACCTCGCCGGTGGCCAGGTCGACCCGCTGGATGCTGCCGCCCTGGTGCTCGGGCGGCGTGGCGCCCGGGATGTTCAGCCCATCGACCGCGTGAAAACGGAACGAGCCCCCGTTGTTCGTCACATAGGCCGCCCCATCGGGGCCGATGGCCACGCCGTTCGGGCCGCCCCCCAGCTCGGCCACCACCTGCACCTCACCCTGCGGCGTGATGCGGCTCAGTGTGCCGCGCTGGATCTCGGTGAGCAAAAGATGCCCGTCGGGCAGCAGCACAGGCCCCTCGGGAAATTGAAGGCCTGAGGCCAGGCATGTGAGTTCGAGTTCGATCGCCATGGGTGTTGTCTCCCTGCAAATGATGTCGCGCTGCGAACAGCCGCAGCGCCACCGTTGTAAGGAGAGGCCTCCCGGGTGTCAGTCCGTCAGGCGACACGGGGAGCCCGAAGACACCCGGACGGCTTCAGTGCTCGTCGTTGGCGATTTGGGCCCGGCTGGCGTAGCGCTGGGCCAGCACCGCACACACCATCAACTGCATCTGGTGGAACAGCATCAGGGGCAACACGATGGCCCCGACGGTGCCCGAAGCGAACAGCACCTTGGCCATGGGCACGCCGCTGGCCAGGCTTTTCTTGGAGCCACAGAACACGATGGTGATCTCGTCCTCCTTCGAGAAGCCGAGCTTGCGGGCCAGCAAGGTCGTGCTGGCCAGGGCCAGGGCCAGGATCACGGCACACACCACCAGCAAGCCCAGCAGCGAGGTGAGCGGCATGTCCTTCCACAGGCCCTGGATCACGGCGGCGCTGAAAGCCGTGTAGACCACCAGCAGGATGGAGCCCTGGTCCACATACTTGAGCATGGCGGCACGCTTCTTGACGAAGTCGCCGATCCAGGGGCGCAGCAGGTGGCCCGCCAAAAAAGGCACCAGCAACTGCAGCATGATGTGGCCGATGGCGGCCAGCGGATCCCCCCCGGCCGCATGGCGCTGCAGCAACAGGCCCACCAGCAGCGGGGTGATGAAGATGCCCATCAGGGTGGAGGCCGAGGCACTGCAGATGGCGGCCGGCATGTTGCCGCGGGCCACTGCCGTGAAAGCAATGGCCGACTGCACCGTGGCCGGCAGGGCACACAGGAACAGCACGCCCAGGTACAGATCGGGCGTCACCAGCGGCTGCAGCACGGGCCGCAGCGCCCAACCCAGCAGCGGAAACAGCACAAAGGTGCTGGCCACCACCACCAGGTGAAGGCGCCAGTGGCTGATGCCGGCCAGCACCGCGTCACGCGAGAGTTTGGCGCCGTGCAGAAAGAACAGCAGACTGACCGCGGCCACGGTGAGCCACTCGAAGCCCTGGGCCACCTGGCCCGAGGCCGGCAGCACGCTGGCCAGCACCACGGTGCCCAGGATGGCGAAGGTGTAGTTGTCGGGAAGGAATCGGGAACGCGCCATGCGGCCTCCAAAGGGGGTGGGCCCCGCGCCATGCCGAGCCCAGGTGGGCGATTAGGCCTGAGCCCGATTCAAAAGTGAAATGCATTTCACTGATGGATTTATCATGTGCACTCATGAATGTCACCCTGCGTCAACTGGAGGTGTTCCGCTCCGTGGCCCTCACCCGCAACTTCAGCCGCAGCGGCCAGTTGATCGGCCTGACCCAGCCCGCGGTGAGCCGCTGCATCACCGAACTGGAAGCCCAACTCGGCCTGAAACTGCTGAACCGCACCACGCGCGAGGTCGAGCTGACCGAGGCCGGCCGCAAGCTGGCGGCCCGCCTGGAGCGCGTGCTGGAGGAGCTGGACAACACCTTGCTGGACGTGCAGGGCATGGCCACTGAACGCCGGGGGCGGGTGCGCGTGGCCAGCAGCCCCACCCTGTCGGCCAACCTGATGCCCGAATGCATCGCGCTGTGCCGGCGCCAATGGCCCGGCCTGCAACTGACCTTGCTGGACCGCATCCAGCACGATGTGCTGGACAGCGTGCGTTCGGGCGAGGTCGATTTCGGGGTGGTGATCGACCCCGGTGAACGCGAGGACCTGCACTGCGAGCCCATCCTGTCCGAGCCCTTCTGCCTGGTCTGCCCGCCCGGCCACGCCCTGGCCCGGCAGGCCCAGGTGCACTGGCGCGACCTGGCCGGCGAATCGCTGGTGCTGCTGGACCACGCCTCCGGCAGCCGACGCCTGATCGACCGGGCCCTGGAAGCCCAGGGGGTGGTGGCCGAAAACGCCCAGGACGTGGGCCACCCCACCACCATCTTCCGCATGGTCGAGGCCGGCCTGGGCCTGTCGGTGGTCCCCCACCTGGCCCTGCCCCCCGAAGGCCTGAATGGCCTGGCCGTGCGCCCCCTGCTGCCCCGGGTGGACCGCGACATCATGCTGGTGCACCGCCGCAACCGCGCCCTGTCGCCCCTGGCCCAGGCCGCGTGGGAGCTGATCCGCGACGTGGCACGGCAGCGCCAAGCCGTGCCGGCGGTCTGAATGCGACCAGCGCGTACGAGGCGATACTTGCAGGCTCACACCGCACCAGCTACTCCCAAGCCTCGCCCCATGCCCCCACCCCGCCCCCTCTACCCCGCCATCGACCCCTATGAAACCGGCCTGCTCGACGTGGGCGACGGCCACCGCGTCTACTACGAGCGCGTGGGCACCCCGGGCGCCAAGCCGGCGGTGTTTCTGCATGGCGGCCCGGGCGGGGGCATCTCGCCCGAGCACCGGCGGCTGTTCGACCCGGCGCGTTACGACCTGCTGCTGTTTGACCAGCGCGGCTGCGGCCGCTCCACGCCGCATGCGGGCCTGGAGGCCAACACCACCTGGCACCTGGTGGACGACATCGAGGCCCTGCGGCAGTTGCGTCCCGGCACCGAGCGCTGGCTGGTGTTCGGGGGCTCGTGGGGCTCGACCCTGGCGCTGGCCTATGCGCAGAAGCACCCGCAGCGCGTGAGCGAGTTGGTGCTGCGCGGGGTCTACACCGTGACCCGGGCCGAGCTGGACTGGTACTACCAGTACGGGGTGTCGGAGATGTTTCCCGAGAAATGGGCGCGCTTCCAGGCCCCGATACCGGAGGCCGAACGCGGCCACATGATGGCGGCCTACCACCGCCTGCTGACCGGCCCGGACCCGGCCCGCCAGCAGGAAGCGGCCCTGGCCTGGAGCCTTTGGGAGGGCGAGACCATCACCCTGCTGCCCAGCCCAACCAACCACGACCAGCATGCCGATGCCCACTTTGCCCTGGCCTTCGCCCGGCTGGAGAACCACTATTTCATGCACGGCGCCTGGTTGGAAGACGGGCAACTGCTGCGCGAGGCCCATCGCCTGGCGGGCATCCCGGGGGTGATCGTGCATGGCCGCTATGACATGCCTTGCCCGGCACGTTACGCGCACGCCCTGCACCAGGCCTGGCCCGGCTCGGAGTTCCACCTGATCGAGGGGGCCGGCCATGCCTGGACCGAACCCGGCATCCAGGATCAGTTGCTGGCCGCCACCGATCGCTTCGCCCAGCGCTGAATTCGGCTACAGCCCCAGGCTGGCCGCAATGATCAAGCTGGCTTCCAGGGTGAATTCGCCGGCCGCCACCCGCTGGACCAGTTCATCGCGGGTGAGCAGGGCGAACTGGGCCACCTCGCCATCCTGGTTCTCGGGCGGACGCCCGTCCGGCACCTGGCCGACAAACCAGTCGATGCGCTCGACCATGTAGCCGCAGCCACCCCCCTCGGCGCTGGGGCGCGCAAATTCGACATGCCCCCCATGGCTCAGGGCGGCCATCTGCTCGACATGCAGGCCGGCTTCCTCCCAGGTTTCGCGGGCCAGGGCCTCGTGCAGGGTGTCGGCAGCCGAGACCATGCCGCCCATCAAGGTGTCCCACATCCCGGGGTCGTTGGGTTTGTCGTGGGCGCGCTGCTGCACCCAGTGGCGCCCGTCGGGGGCCAGCCCCACCAGGTGCACGGCCTGCGTGGCCAGGCCGAGCACGCGCACCGCACCACGCTCGATGGTGCCCAGGCGCTGCCCCTGGGCCCCAACCACCGCCAATTGTTCGTTGCGCCAGGGGCCACAGCGACCAGCCGCCCGCAGGGCCAGGGCCAACGTTTGCAGGGCAGCACTCAGGCCAGCCTCGGAGGCCTCGGCCTGCAGGTGCCAGCTCGGGCCACGCTCATCCAGTTGGCGCGACAAGCCCAGGCCGGCCGCGCCCGGCAGACTGGCCAGCACACCGTCTTCGACCGAGCCGAGGGTGTGCCCCGCCGCCACCAAAGGCAGACGAGGGCGACGTGGCGCCTGGCGGGCCTGTGCACGCAGGTCCAGCAGCCAGGGCGGACTCGAAGGCTTGCCGGGGTTCACAGCGTGAGGATGGTGCAGCCCGTGGTCTTGCGGGCTTCGAGGTCGCGGTGCGCCTGCTGCACGTCTTCAAGGCGGTAGCGCTGCTCGATGTGGATCTTCACCTGACCGCTGCGCACCACCTCGAACAAGTCATCGGCCATGGCCTGGTTGCTTTCGCGGGTGGCGATGTGGGTGAACAGGGTCTGGCGCGTGACATACAGCGAGCCCTTGGCGCCCAGCATGCCGGGGGCGAAGGGTGCGACCGGACCGGAGGCGTTGCCGAAGCTGGCCATCAGGCCGAAGGGACGCAGGCAGTCGAGGGATTTGTCCCAGGTGTCCTTGCCCACCGAGTCGTACACCACCTTGACGCCCTGGCCGCCGGTGATCTCCTTGACGCGGGCGGCAAAATCTTCGGTGCTGTAGTTGATCACGTGGGCTGCACCGTTGGCCTTGGCCAGGGCACACTTGGCGTCGGAGCCCGCCGTGCCGATCAGCTGCAGGCCCAGGGCCTTGGCCCATTGGCAGGCGATCAGGCCGACCCCGCCGGCAGCAGCATGGAACAGCACGAAGTCGCCGGGCTGCAGGCCTTCCACCGGGCGGGTCTTCTTGAGCAGGTACTGGGCGGTGAGGCCCTTGAGCATCATGGCGGCGCCGGTCTCGAACGAGATGTCGTCGGGCAACTTGCACACGTTGCGGGCCGGCATCACGCGCACCTCTGAATAGCTGCCCGGCGGGTTGGCCGCGTAGGCGGCACGGTCGCCAGCGCGCAGGTGGGTCACGCCCTCGCCCACGGATTCGACCACGCCTGAGCCTTCCATGCCGAGCTGAAGCGGCATGGGGAAGGGGTACAGGCCAGTGCGCTGGTACACATCGATGTAGTTCAGGCCCACCGCATGGTGGCGGATGCGGATCTCGCCGGGGCCGGGCTGGCCCACGTCCACATTCACGATCTTGAGTTGTTCAGGACCACCAGGCTGGTCAATGCGTACGGCGCGGGTCATGGGATGTCTCCGGTTGCGGGGGGCGAAGGGAACGAAGTTGAGGACGGCCGCTGCATCCAGCAGCTGCGGTGCAGGCCAAACCGGGCGAAATGGTGCCACGAATCGGCGGGGTGTGCAGAGGTCTGGGCGCAAGGCCGGCGCCGGCCCTGTAAAGTGCGCCCCCATGCAACACCGACTCAGCCCCTCGACCATCGCCCTGCTCACCCTGCCCCCCCTGCTTTGGGCGGGCAATGCCGTGGTGGGCCGGCTGGTGCATGAGCTGGTGCCGCCCATGACGTTGAACCTGCTGCGCTGGGCCATCGCCTTCGTCCTGCTGCTGCCGCTGGCGGGCCGCACCCTGCGCCGCGACAGCCCCTTGTGGGCCCATTGGCGGCGCTACAGCGTGCTGGGCCTGTTGGGGGTGGGCTGCTACAACGCCCTGCAGTACCTGGCGCTGCAGACCTCCACCCCGATCAATGCCACGCTGGTGGGATCGAGCATGCCGGTGTGGATGCTGAGTGTGGGCGCGCTGTTCTTTGGCGTGCCGGTGGTGCGCCAGCAGTTGTTGGGCGCCCTGCTGTCCATCGTGGGGGTGGTGCTGGTGCTGAGCCGCGGCGAATGGGCCCAGCTGATGGCTTTCAAGCTGGTGGCGGGCGACCTGTTCATGCTGCTGGCCACGATCGCCTGGTCGTTTTACAGCTGGCTGCTGGTGCGCACCGCCGAGCCACCCGGCCTGCGCCAGGACTGGTCGGGGTTTCTGATCGCCCAGATGGTGTTCGGCCTGGGCTGGTCGGGCCTGTTCGCGGGCGGTGAGTGGCTGCTGACCCCCGCCCACATCAGCTGGGGCTGGCCGCTGCTGGCCGCGCTGGCCTTCATCGCCGTGGGCCCTGCCCTGCTGGCCTACCGCTGCTGGGGCAGTGGGGTGCAACAGGCCGGCCCCGGGGTGGCGGGGTTTTTCATCAACCTCACGCCTTTGTTTGCCGCCCTGATGTCCACGCTGTTCCTGGGCGAACACCCGCACCTGTACCACGCGGTGGCGTTCGCCTTCATCGTGGGCGGCATCGTGGTGTCGGCCCGACGCTGAACGCCCAGAAAAAACGCCCTGCAACCGTGAGGCTGCAGGGCGCTGGGCAGGTTGTGGGGGCTGAAGGCCCCGAAGCCCTGCTGCGATCAATCCCTGATCAATGGCGGAAGTGGCGCACGCCGCTGAAGACCATGGCCACGCCACGCTCGTTGGCCGCGTCGATCACTTCCTGGTCGCGCATCGAGCCACCGGGCTGGATGACGCAGGTGGCACCCGCGTCCACCACCACATCGAGGCCATCGCGGAACGGGAAGAAGGCATCGCTGGCCACGGCCGTGCCTTGCAGGCTCAGGTTCGCATGGCCGGCCTTGATGCTGGCGATGCGGGCCGAGTCGAGGCGGCTCATCTGGCCGGCGCCCACGCCCATGGTCATGCCACCCTTGCAGAAGACGATGGCGTTGCTCTTGACGAACTTGGCCACCTTCCAGGCGAACAGCAGGTCTTGCAGCTCTTCGGCGCTGGGTTGCTTGGTGGTGACGACCTTGAGGTCAGTCAGTTGCAGCTCGTGGTTGTCGGCGCTCTGGATCAGCAGGCCCGAGCCGATGCGCTTGACGTCCATCAGGTTCTGGCCCTTGTCCCAGGCAGTGGCACCACCGGCCGGCAGCGCGATCTTCAGGATGCGCACATTGACCTTGGTCTTGAAGACTTCCAGCGCTTCAGGCGTGAAGTCGGGCGCCATCAGCACCTCGACAAACTGCTTGCTGACCTGCTGGGCCGCTGCGGCATCGAGGGTGCGGTTGAAGGCAATGATGCCGCCAAAAGCCGAGGTGGGATCGGTCTGGAAGGCCTTGCTGTAGGCCTCGAGCGGACCGCTGCCCACGGCCACGCCGCAGGGGTTGGCGTGCTTGACGATCACGCAGGCCGGCACGTCAAAACTCTTGACGCACTCCCAGGCCGCATCGGCGTCGGCGATGTTGTTGTAGCTGAGCTCTTTGCCCTGCAGCTGCTCGGCGGTGACCAGCGAGCCCGGTGCGGGGTACAGGTCACGGTAGAAGGCGGCCTGCTGGTGGGGGTTCTCGCCGTAGCGCAGGTCTTGCAGCTTGATGAAACGGCCATTGCTCTGGGCCGGGAACAGTTGCTTGGAGGGGGTGTTGTTGCCTTCCTCGAAGTTCAAGGCCGACAGGTAGTCGCTGATGGCGCCGTCGTAGTTGCTGATGCGGTTGAAGGCAGCCACCGACAGGCCGAAGCGGGTCTTGTCGCTGAGCTTGTTGCCGTTGGCCTTGAGTTCGGCCACCACGCCGGCGTACTGCGAGGCGTCGGTCAACACGCCCACGTCCTTCCAGTTCTTGGCCGCGCTGCGCACCATGGCGGGGCCACCGATGTCGATGTTTTCGATCGCGTCTTCCAGGGTGCAGCCCGGCTTGGCCACGGTGGCTTCGAACGGGTACAGGTTGACCACCAGCAGGTCGATGGTGTCGATGCCGTGTGCGGCCAGGGCGGCCATGTGCTCGGGCAGGTCGCGGCGGGCCAGCAGGCCACCGTGCACCTTGGGGTGCAGGGTCTTGACACGGCCGTCCAGCATTTCAGGGAAGGCCGTCACCTCGGCCACCTCGGTGACCGGCAAGCCTTGTTCGGCCAGCAGCTTGGCAGTGCCGCCGGTAGAGATCAGCTTGATGCCGAGGGCGTGCAGTTCCCGGGCCAATTCGACGATGCCGGTCTTGTCGGAAACAGAAAGAAGTGCGTTCATGCGAGGGTCTTCAGTTTTGGATAGGAAAAAGGGGGAGGCGGCTCTGGCCGGGGCGCTGGGCCGGGTTCTTTACTTGAGCAGTTCGTGCTCGATCAACTTCTTGCGCAGGGTGTTGCGGTTCAGGCCCAGCCACTCGGCCGCGCGCGACTGGTTGTGCTCGGCCTGGGCCATCACCACCTCCAGCAGCGGTTTCTCGACCAGGCGGATCAGCATCTCGTGCATGCCATGGGGCTCTTCGCCGTGCAGATCGCGAAAATACGCCAGCAGGTTGTCACGGACACAGTCTTCAATGTTCTTGTTGCTCATGCAGCGGTTTCCAGGGGTTCTTCGTCCTCGCCGGCCAGGGCGGCAGCCGGGCTGTCCGGCAAGCGCTCCATGCGGTCTCCCAGGGCGTCGAAATAATCAGCGACAGCCGCCGTTTGGGCGGCGCTGTCTTCCAGGCCATTGATGCGGGTGCGGAAGGCTTCGCCGTCAGGCAGGCCTTTCACGTACCAGCCGATGTGCTTGCGGGCCGAACGCACGCCGGTGAATTCACCGTACAGCGCGTAATGGTCTTGCAGGTGCTCCAGCAGCAGGCGACGCACCTCGGCCACCAAAGGTGGGGCCAGCAGGGTGCCTGTGCTCAGGTAGTGCCCGATCTCGCGGAAGATCCAGGGGCGGCCCTGGGCCGCCCGCCCGATCATCAAGGCGTCGGCACCGGTATAGGCCAGGACCTCGGCCGCCTTGTGCGGGCTGTCGATGTCACCGTTGGCCACCACAGGCACCTGCACCGCTGCCTTGACGGCGGCAATGGTGTCGTACTCGGCCTGGCCCTTGTAGCCCTGCTCACGGGTGCGGCCATGCACGGTCAACATCTGGATGCCTGCCGACTCGAAGGCCCGCGCCAGCACCACCGCATTCTTGTGCGTCTGGCACCAGCCGGTGCGCATCTTGAGGGTGACCGGCACACCGTGGGGCAGGCAGGCCTGCACCACGGCCTCGGCGATGGACAGGGCCAGGGCCTCGTCCTGCATCAGGGCCGAACCGGCCCATTTGTTGCACACCTTCTTGGCCGGGCAGCCCATGTTGATGTCGATGACCTGGGCACCGCGCTCGATGTTGTAGACCGCGGCATCGGCCATCATCTGGGGCTCGGTGCCGGCGATCTGCACCGCGATCGGCTCTTTCTCGCCCTCGTGATTGGCGCGGCGGGACGTCTTCAGGGAGTTCCACAAATCACGGCGCGAGGTGACCATCTCACTCACCGCATAGCCGGCCCCCAGCGATTTGCACAACTGACGGAAAGGCCGGTCCGTCACCCCCGCCATGGGGGCGACAAACAGCGTATTTTCAAGCGACAGGTGTCCGATCTGCATGGGTCAAGCAGGGGGGATGGGTGGAGGGGAAATGGGGGCCGTCGGCAACGGCATGCTGAAAAATGAGGCACGATTGTAGCTGCTCAAAATTTCAGCAATTGAAATGCGCGCTCCGTGAGCTTGCCGGCTGTCGATCTGGCGCACGCGGCGCCTGCCTATACTGGGCCCCATGCAAGCCTGGCTCGACTCTCTGCTCGCCCTTCTGGCCCTGCCCCAATACGGCCTGGGCACCTTGTTTGTGGTGTCGTTCATCTCGGCCACCTTGCTGCCCCTGGGCTCGGAGCCGGCCCTGTTCGGCCTGCTCAAGCTCAACCCCGAGCTGTTCTGGCCCGCCATCGCGGTGGCCACCCTGGGCAACACCCTGGGTGGCGCGCTGGACTGGTGGATGGGCTATGGCGCCCATCGGGTGGCCGACCACTATCACCGCTCCCCCCACCACCTGCGCGTGCTGGGCTGGCTGCAGCGCCTGGGGCCCAAGGCCTGTCTGCTGAGCTGGCTGCCTTTGCTGGGCGACCCGCTGTGTGCCGTGGCCGGCTGGCTGCGCCTGCCGTTCTGGCCCTGCGTGGGCTGGATGCTGCTGGGCAAGGGCCTGCGTTATCTGGCCATGACCACGGTGCTGATGAAACTGTTTCCAGGCTGATCGCAAGCACCGGCCAGGGGCAGGCGTCTGAGTTACAGTGCCGGCTTGAACTGAACTCACACCCCCCTTCAAGAGCGACCTGTCCATGCTGCGTTTCTTCTCGATCTTCCTGGTGTTGCTGGTGGTCTTGTTCGTGGGTGAGTTGACCCCGCCGATCCAACAGTGGCTGATCGTGCCCTGGACAACCTTTCTGGCCTCGGCCAGCGCCTTTCTGGTGCAGGCGGTGGACGCCAATGTGGTCTCGTACGGCAAGGTGCTGCAAAACGCCAAGACGGGCATGGGCGTGTCCATCGAAGCCGGCTGCAACGGTGTCGAAGCCTGCCTGATCCTGCTGGCGGCCCTCACGGCGTACCCGGCCCGCTGGCGCTACAAGCTGGTGGGCATCGGGATCGGTTTTGTCGCCATCCAGATGGTGAACCTGGTGCGCATCATCACCCTGTTCTACTTGGCAGGCTGGAACGCCCAGGCCTTCGAATTTGCCCACCTTTACCTGTGGCAGGCCCTGATCATGCTTGACGTGGTGGTGGTCTGGCTGGTCTGGATGCGCTGGGTGGCACGCCAGGATTTCCGCCGTGAACACCTGCAGGCCCATGCCGGGACCGCTACCGGGGCCGCCTCATGAAGCGGGCTTCGCACAGCGTCATCAGCGGCTTTTTTCTGCGCGCCCTGCTGTGGCTGATCCCCTGCCTGGCGCTGTGGTACCTGGGGCGCAATTACGTGGCCGTGGCCCCGGCCTGGCTGGCCGAATGGGCCATGAAGGCCGTGTTTCCGTTCTGGGCCCAGGGCTCTGAACTGCATGGCACCCAGCAGGTGCTGCTGACCGGCCTCAGTGTGAAGATGCCCGGCGGGCGCCTGGCCGATGTGGCCCCCGAGGCCAACGTGCTCACCTACGCCTATGGCATCCCCTTGCTGGCCGCGCTGTTCCTGGCCGTGCGGGCCAAGGGCTGGTGGTGGAAGATCCCGGCCGGTGCAGTCGCCCTGCTGCCCTTTCAGGCCTGGGGGGTGTGCTTCACCTGGCTGCTGCAGGTGGCGGTGCAGGCCGGTGAGGCCACTCGCAGCCAGACTCGGTTCGATGCCTTCGACGTCAACCTGATCGGCGCGGCCTACCAGATTGGTTTCTTGCTGCTGCCCACGCTGGCCCCGATCCTGATCTGGCTGGCCCTGGACCGGCGCCTGATCCATCAGGTGCTGGTGGAAGGCGCCCTGAGCGCGGGCGACCAGGATTGAAAGCCCCCGGGCAGCCCCCTCACTTGGGCAGCAGGCTGAGCGTGTCCTTCTGCATCGACTGGTACAGCGACAGCATGCGGGTGGCAGCCGTCTGGCGCACCTGCTCCTGAGAAAAACTGGAGGCAGACTGGGCCAGGTCGGCATCGCTGAGGCTGGCATTTGACGACGCCAAGGCCCCGGACTGCGCACTGAGCTGATCGAAATTGGCCTGCAGCCCGGACTGCGACGCCCCCACCCCCGCCTGCTGGTCATTCACCTGTTGCAGCGCCTGGCCGATGGCCTGCATGGCGCTGGCCTGCCCGCTGCTGCTGGTGAGGTCGATGCCACCCACCCCCAGGGCATTGGCCGACACACTGCCCAGGCTCAGGCTCTGCGTGTCGCCCGCATTGGGGCCCGTCTGCAGGCTGGCGCTGAAACTGCCGTCCAGCAGGTTCTGGCCATTGAACTGGGTGTTGCCCGAAATCTGGTTGAGGTTCTGGGTGAGCTGGCTGGCTTGCGCCTGCAGGGCCTGCCGGTCGCTGGCCGACAGGCTGCCGTTGCCGGCCTGCACGGCCAGATCATTGAGCTGCTGCAGGTTGGAACTGACCTCACCCAAGGCCCCGGACGCGGTCTGCAACAGAGAGCTGCCATCCTGCAAGCCCTGCATGGCCACGGCCGTGCTCGACAGCTGAACACTGAAGGAACTGGACTGGGCCAGGCCGGCTGCGTTGTCCAGCGCCGAGTTGATCGCCCGGCCCGACGACAGCTTCTGCCCCAGCGACTGCAGCCGCGTGAGTGACGCCGATTGGGCCGCAAGCAAGCCGTTGGGGGTAGAAGAGTTGATGGCGTTCATGGCGAATTCGCAGCGGACAGCCGGTTAATTTGACCGAATTATCGGCCTTTGCCCCTCGAAACACCAGCCAAGCGGCCTTTGCGTCGATCACCCTTCGCTGATCACCGTGCCCCGACGCCTCAGGCCAGGCCACGGTTCAAGAGCTTGAGGGCCAGGGTTTCAATCGGCCCACGCTGGCTGCGGTAGTGCGCCTGCGACAGGCGATAGGCATCGAGCATCTGGGCCTGGGTCGATTGACTGATCAGGCTGGGGCCGCCCACCCGTCGCTCCACAATGGCCTGCCCGAGGTGCAGATGCCCGGCCTGGCGTACCACGCGCATGCACAGGTCGATGTCTTCGTAGACCGCCATGTCGGTGAGGAAGCCGCCCACGGCCAGAAAGGCATCACGGCGGACGACATAGGTACTGCAAACCACCAGGGCATGACCGAAGAGCAGTCGCGCGGTCACCGCCCAACGTGAGGGGTGACGAGCCAGGAAACGAGCGGCCCCTTCGAAATAGCGGCGCTCCTCTTCGACCCGGGCAGGCACCGCCCCAAAAGGCCGGGGCAAACCGATCGCCACCCCGCAAGCAGTGCCATCGAGACGCCTGCAGGCCTCAGCGAGGGCCTCCGGGATGGCGTGATCGTCGTCGTCCAGGAAATACAACAGCCGTCCCCGGGCAAGTTGAGCCCCCCGATTGCGCAACACCGCCGGACGGCCTCCACTGGGTGGCACCTGCTGCAGGTACTGCACCCGGGGATCCCCCAGGGCCTGAACCACAGCCCGAGCTCCACCCTCGGGGCTGTCGTCGATGACCAGCACCTCCAGGGCCAGCCCCGGCACCGCCAGCGCGCTGTGCAAAGCCTCCAGCAGCAAGCCCTCGCGGCGGAAGGTGGGGATGATGAGGGTGAGGTCGGGCAAAGAAGGGCTCATGGTGTGGGCAGATCAGACGGTGCAAAGAATGCCCTGTCAGCGACCGGTCTTGCCAAGCCGCTCACCCGGGCGTCCCCTGAAAACGACAAAGCCGCACCAGGGTGCGGCTTCGTGGTCAGTCCGTGGGGAACGGGATCAGACGTTGAACCGCCATAGTCTCATAAAAGCCTTGCTCTGTATAGCATCTGACCTATTTCCTTGAAATTTATACCCGGTTTCATACCCGGTTTCGGAATTGTGGCCGTGGCCCGACCCCATCAAGCTAGTGTGGCCGTGCAGACATTTGCCCCACGTCGCAAGACTCCAAAACACAACAACGAAGCGCCCCGCCGCATGTGTTCAGACCTTTTCGGCCACCTTCTGAGACGACTGAACGAGATTTAGTGTGCCATGGACTGCCAGGTCGCGGCGTAGGCTATGCCTGCCAATTTTTGTGTACGACAGACACATCAAAGCCATTCTGAAGCGCAAGCGGAACAAAGGTGGTTAAGTGCTCTGATCCGCAAATAAAAATTAATCTCGACGCCTCCAGCCCACGAAGGCGTCGTATCCACTCGTTCTCGCGACGGCTCCAACTCTCTGCAATGCGACTCTTAACAGTAGGCTCATCAAGAATTTTCGGAAATTGAGCAACTTGGATGGAGTTGTCATCATAAATTCCGAGTTGTTGACGCTCTGCCCTATTGGGATCACAAAAGAGGTGGCTAAGATTGAGTTCATTTGCAACCAACTGAGGAACGGAAGCTGTGCATTCGACCTCACTCATCGCTTGCTCGCTGAGTTCCTCTGCAATAGCGTCAGCGCCAATTAACATGGCAAGCTCACTCAACATGGCCTTAAATCTAGAATGGTCTTCGCTGGTGCAGGCATAGGCACCATACTTGGCCCCTACTCAAAATTGATAGTGATGACCAGTTCCAACAATATTTAGTAGATGCTGCATAGTTTTACCAAATGTACTCTCGGCACATTGCTCAAATCGAAACGTGGCACTAGCACAACTTATTTCTTATCCAACTCCGTATAAATTCCTAAAACTTCACCAGGGCAAAGCACCATGAAATTTTTGCCCCCGTTTGCTCAGCCATCAGGACGCAACCATGACAATCAGCGACTACCTCACGGCCATTCTTGTCATCATCACGGGAATTTACGTATATCTAACTCACAAAATGGCAAAGGCGAGCGAAGCATCTGTGCAAGCAGTTCGCGAGCAATCCGAGGCAATGTTAAGGCCATACGTCAGCATTTCTCCGTTTGTAAGACCCCACACAACGGTCCTATATCTACGCATCGAGAACACCGGTCGAACTAGCGCGGAAAAACTGCGGTTATCCATGGACAAAGACTTTTTTCAATTTGGGGAAAAGAACCGAGCCGATCACAACCTACGCACCAAACCAGCGTTTACAGATGAAATACAAAGCCTCCCGCCAGGTGGGAATCTCATCTTCGCGTTGGCTCAAGGCTTCGTCATCTTTGCGCACGACGCAGAGGCCTCACTTCTCCCTCAACAATTTTCGGTCACGGCAACCTACCGTTTCGCCGACAAAACGGTAACTGAGAGCCATCGTATCGACCTCCGGCCTTTCATCGGTAGTGAAGGCGAACGCGATCCAATCGTTGACGAACTCGAGTTGCTTCGCAAGGTCGCGGAGAAGTGGAGGTGACATACCCCGATCATCAGAAGCAGTCGCGGGGTAAGACTCGATCATGAGGAGGAGGCGGCGCTCAAACAGTCAATCCATGTTTCTTGCCTCATCTCGGAGCAGCAGTTAGGATTCGATCACTACGCCAAATCGGCGAGTTGCGGGCCCGTCCCGCCTTTCATTAGGGTGGCCTTATGGTCCTCCTGCCCTGCCCTTTTAGGCCTTGATGTTGCGCCACCTCCCTTGACTGGGTGAGTTGTCGCCGACCATTCCCCATCACGGTTCCGACGACTGATCGGAACTGCATTGCGCAATCGCGCCTCATCTCCGCACGGCCTGCCACCTGGAATTTTTGCGCTCCCGCGCCCTATCGGATGTCGTAGTGACGCCATTTGAAAAAAGCCTGAGCACGAGCACCCGCGCCGAACTCCAAAGCGTCTGTCCAAGTGACGCTGCCAATTTCAATCCATGATGCAGTTCCAGAGCCCTAGCCAGGCCCTGGCAGGGAGTCCACCAACCGATTAGGTTGGCAGCGTGCTTAGGCGCGTCTGATGAGCCCCATGAACCTCAACACACCCAGGGGGAGGTAGCTGCATTTTTGCCGGTCATCAATTTGATCGGTCTGTAGCACCTCCCCCGCTTGGCTGTTTTTCATCACAGGTTCAAAGGCACATGACGAACGACGAAATTGCAAGGATTGTCCGCAATGCAGGCGGATCCACGCTGACCAAAGTTGCACGGGACGCTGCTCTGCACTCAATCAAATCAACGTTCAAAACGCAGCTGAACATTCAACTCACTTCGTTTGCGGGGGTGAAGGTTGAGCACGTAGAAAGGCTCATGGCGCACATGCTTGGGAAGGGCCTTAGCCAACGCTCAGGACAAAACCTCATGGCTCATCTCCGCTGTGCACTGAGGGAAGTTGGCCGCGAGAAGTTTTCACACGACGCCCGCATTTCGAACGCAGCGCTTGGACTCGCCGGAGCAAGCAGGAACGGAACTCACATTGCCGTTGAAAGGATTGAAGCAGAACGCCGAATCGCACTCCTGCGGCCTGGTTTCAGAGAAGCTGCACAACTTCAACTCAACATAGGGTTGCGCACTCTGGAGGCCATACGCTCGGGCGGATCGCTCGCAAGTTGGGCCAGGGAGCTTGCCGAATATGGCCACCTCAGCGTCTCAACCGGAACGAAGGGCGGAAAGCCACGCAGGGTGGTGTTTGTGTGCCAGGAATCAACGCTTAACGCGGCAAGATCCATTGCAAAGGCCTTAGCCATTGCGAAGACACACGAGGGCTCCCTGATTGAATCCACCAGCCTTGAGGGCGCGGTAAAGGCCTACTCGAGAGAGATGGCGAGAGTTGGCTTCAAGGGTGCCGAAGCACCTCACGCACTTCGGTATACCTGGGCTCAAGAGCAGTACTCAAAACTGAGAGACATCAGCGGTGATGAAAATGAAACATTGACCCGCCTATCGCTAGACTTGGGGCACGGGGATGGGCGTGGTCGGTACTGCAAACAGATCTACCTACGAGGCGGCGGCCCATGCTATCCATAGCCCGTCTTCGATCACAACCCAAACTCACCATCCAAGTCGTCTGCAACCTATGACCAAGCCCTAATGCTGGATTCGACAAAATTCAGCGTTAAGATATAAGTTTGACACATGAGGTTGGAGATCAAACAATGCCGACACCAGGACTTTCATTACTTGGATTTTTCGATGAGAATCGCGGCATTAATCATTTAACGGCAGCTTGCGTTCTTTCCGATCAGAGCCATGATGCAAAAAGAACCATTTGGCACAATGCCGCCGCCAAACTTTCTACGCCAGTTCAGAACGCTGGACTGCCCGATATTCAAGCTTTGCCACCCGAAGCGACAACGCATGTAGCGAACCTACTAAATCAACAATGGGTGCAACCCGCACTACAAAGTTCGCTGTTAGGTGCTACATACCAAATGGTGGAAATTGAGAAGCTACTTGCCTTCCAGCCAACCGTCGATATCAATCGATCAGAGCACCACAATAATGGAACTAACGGCGTCCCATCACTCACCGAATTACTAAATACCTGTCTGCCACTCAATCCTGCAACAGAAAGTCTAGCAATCTCAAACTCGCCCGGCTCCATGATGATTACATCAAGAAGCCTCAACTTGCAGATGCAGCAATATGGTTTTATGCATGGACAATTTGCCGGAATGCAAATCGGGCTAGGCCTACCGTTTTCACATGTGGTCAGATTTAATGGTAAGTGCTATTTACACAACGGCTACCACAGAGCTGTCGCATTTGGAAAACGAGGCGCGAAATATATTCCCTGCATTGTTCGTGACGTAGCTACAGCAGACGCTGTCGGCATTAGGGAAGGCGGCACTTTTTCATTACAGGATCTTGAATCGCCCAATCCACCATGTATAGCCCATTATATCGACGGGCGAGCATGCGAGCTTGATTTAAAAATCTTCACTCGTACACTTCATGTCAGCTGGGCTGACTACATAGTCACACAGGAGTAAAGAAATATTAGACAGAGTCCGCTTCATTAATAGAAGGCATATTTAAAAAACCTTCAAACGACAGTTAATTCGAAAATCAAAGGGAACAAAAAAACGCACCCAGTGGGTGCGTACATTAGAAGATCCTGGTCTTTTAAGAGCTGTGTAACTCAATGCGTACAGTTCTTGAAGATGGCGTGTAGACAGGCGAGGCATTGGGCGCAGGATTTACCACCGAAGTAAAATGCACGTCACTCAACCACACTCCGCCGGCCCTGGACACTCCAGCAACGGAATGAACATCAACACGCGCGGTAGGTGACGGCGTGCAAACGGCAGCGCCGATCAGAAGGTTAGTGTTTGTCATAAAAACTCCTTACAACGGTATGTGCATCACCATAACGCAAGCGCAACGTGCCTAAGCCTCGAATTGGAACGCAAATCGCCCCCAAAAGAAGCAAAGCCCTCTATCTTAGCACGCGTTATGGAATCATCAAAATTCGAGGGCTTGACAAAAGCAACACCCATCGGCAACGAGCCGGTCCTTGACAGGATACGCGCATACACGTCGTTAGGCAACTTCTAGAAAGCACTTCCCGTCTAGGGCGGCATGTCAAACAACAGGCCCAACAGAACAACTGCTCACACATAGGCAATGTGACCCCCTACACCGGCAAGGAAGGGATCAAGCAATGAAGCGCAGACAAATTGGTGGTGGCTTGCTGGCCGTTCTGCTTGCCGCACTCGCAACTCAGGCAGAGGCTCGTGGTGGTCGCCGGGGTTGCGGCTCACGCGGTGGGCCTGGGTACCGCAAAGACAATGGGAAGTGCGCCAGTCACAAGGGTTGAGAGGCACCAATAGGAAACCTGGCACTTGGCCGGGTGAATCCTTGTGGAAACTGATCCGAGTTGATTTCCAATCAATTCACAGGGTCCCTAAAAAGGCGCCCAGTGCTGCCCTTGGTTCGATAGCGGTTCAGTGGCCAGCCGGGGAACACGCTGTTCCAAGTCCATCAGATTCCTCAATTGCAATTAGTTTGAATTGTGTTTCCGAGCTGTTGCGAGGTGCAATTGACTGGGGCCCTGGGCACCGGCTGGGCGGCCTGCAACATCAGCAAGGCACGATCGGTCTCCGCCTGAGCGTTGCGTCTCCGCTCCTCCTCCAGGCGTTGGGCGACGATGTTCTGCTGGGCGTCTTGCCGCTGATTCACCTCAGCCGTGGCCCGGGCTTCCTGACTCAGCCTGGTCCGCTCGGCAATGAACTGTCCGTAATTGAAGTCGCCCCCATAGAGCTTGGCGATGGCGAGCAGCAGGCCAGCGTTCGATTTAGCCACCGCGTTTTGTGCCCACTGTGGAGCCGCAGCCATGAACTTCTCTCCTGATTGGGCACACAGTTGCCGGGCAAAGCCCCATTGGCGCAGCGCCTCCTTCTCCTCCGGGGTCGGTAGGTCTTTGCTGGCCATCATCTCAACGGTGGCGCGGTCATAGCGCGAGAGTGAGCCAAGGCGGGGTAGCAGCACGGCAAATCTCGGGTTGGTGTCGAAGGTCCCGTAACAGGCAGCTGATGGATTAACCGAACGCGGTTGGGGCGCAGAGGTCGTCCCCTGCATGGTCTGGCAGCCGGTGACGAGCGACAGCGACAGCGAAAGTAGAACCAGATGTTTCATTGCCCTCCCTAAGTGACATGTTGTCTTTATGGGTTGGAATTTATCACCTGCTGTGCGAACAAACATGTCGAATACGCAGCTCCGGGCTGAACCGAGGCGTCAGGGCCACCCAAGCAATGGAGGCACAGCGATGCCCTGGATGCCCAAGGCACAGGCCATGAGGCGGCGCAGCAAGGCGTGCGCGTCCCCGAACAGGCGCGGCTGGCCTACACCTCCAGAACCTCACACCCCTAGGAGCCAAACAACGCCCATTCAGGACAGCAGTGCCGACCATCCCGGAGGAGTTGCCTGAGCGATCTCTGTTCGGAGTTCGTTGCGCAGTGCCCGAACCGGACCAGGCAGACTAGAACGAACAATGCCAATCCAGGCCCGTATTCATGCAGACCTCCAAAAGAGCGACCTACTACTTGGCGATGGACGAGCGCATCAACCCACACCCATTGGTTAATGGGTAGACGTTCACTGCGCCAATGCTCACGATAGCAGCATGCCTACCGTTCGGCCACATCACCAAATCTCAAGTTGCACGCGCAGTACGTTGGGCGCGTTCAGTGACGTCCGAAGGACGGATGTCACCTATTCAACGGTGCGCCCCAGATGGGGCATTCTTTGGAGAAAGACATGAACGAGGTAGAACTTCTGAATCGAATCGACACCCTGGCCAAAGCCTTCAATCAGCTTTCCACTCTGATGGGTGCACGACTCACAAGGGATCAGTTGGCAGAACGCATGGGGGTGTCACGGCAAACCATCTGGAATCGACTCAAGGACGATGTTCACTTCCCTCGCCCTGGGAAGGATGGGAAATTCCTCTTGAGTGATGTTGTGGCCTGGGAGCTGGATCGGTGATCAGCTCTGCCGGGTAACGCTCGGGACGATCAGTCGGGGCACTACCCACAAAAAATGCAATGAGCCCCTCCTGCGTATGCCTGAGGGGTCGTTCGGCGTAGCGAGGAATCAGACGTTACCGAGGGTTGACCGCATCTGATTGGTGGTGATCATTTCATCCCCAAGTGCCGACATGATCACGCCGTTCAAGTCACCGATGCGCTTGCACATGCTCACCAGCAATAGAGGCATGGCTGACGGGTCGTAATCTTTCGCAAGAGCCTCCAGTGCATTCACGATAGCTTCGGTTTGGTAGACCGCATCAAGTGCGATGCCGACCCGCTCGGGGCCAGGTTGTACGTCGGTGGTCATTGCGCTCTGCTCCGGCTGGCGGCCTTGGCTGCTTGGGCTCTCACACCTGCTGTGGCGTCATCAACCAAGTTGAAAAGCTCCTCAGCTTCGTGCGCCAATGACTGAAGAAGCGAGCCCGACACGTCTTCGAATCCACTCCAGCATTTCCACGCCGTAACCCCGCCAGCAAGAGTTCCCTCCAATTCCGGAACAAGACGGGTCAAGTCATTGATTCCCTCAAGAGTGCGCCGGGCCTCGGCCGCGAATGCGAGCAACTTCAATTGTTGGCTCATGGTCATCAGGCGGCCTGCCGTGTTGTCCAGATTCTCAGCAGTGGTTTGCATGCTCATGCCTTAGCCCCTTGAGTGAGTTGGTTCAGGGTACGCACCAGATCAAGTGCGTAGGAGGCATGACCAGACGCACGGTCATAGCTGGTTTCCTGATTTCGCAACTCATACAAGCAGCGGGACAGAGCGTTGACCGCCTGGAGGTGCAATTGCACCGGGTCGATGATGCCCTTTTGGGGCGAGCAGATAAAATTGGCAGCAGCCATAGTCACTCCTGTTCAGTGATGCTTGGTCAGGTGGCATTGATGGGTCCAATCATCTTTGCCGCCGTCTGAATTCCCCTCTATTCCGCCTTCGGGGTTGGCGATGGATCAACCGGTTCCGGTGCCTGATCAATCTGACCCCGGACCCAAGGCGCGCCGCCCAATCGGGCAAGCTTTTCCTTTTGATCTGCGGTCATCTTGAGTGACACCGGCACCATGGGCGAACCGTCCACAAGTGGCTTTCGCCCCTGTCCTCTGCCGGCACCGCCGCGTGATGTTTGTTTGTTGTCCATGTTTGATATGGTAATTCCAAATCAATAAATTGCAAGGCCCTTTTTAAACTTGGGTCTTCGCTGCTCAGAGGCCGGACTCTGTCGATGTCGCGATTTGTTCTGTAGCATCAGAGAGGCACTACGAGAGGGCACTCATGCCCCGCGTGCATGTTGATGTTTGGTTGTGAAGGGGAGGATGTATGAAGTGGATCCCGCTCGCTGGACTGCTCATGGCCACAATTGCCCAGGCGCAGAGCACCGCGGACCTGGCCAACAAGTTTGTCGGTACGCTGTATGCCAACTTCCAAAAGTCGAGTGTCGCGGGTGACTTGAAAGGCTGTGGCTTCGACTTTTCTGTCATTGGTCGAGACAACACGACGAGCAAAGCTGGGTTTTACCGTGCAACGGGCGCTTTGATGCTCAGGAAAGAGACTGACACGCTAAGGTTTGTCTTGAAAGTTGGCGTTCAACATCTCGATCTTGCAACCTTGGACGCTGGGCCCACTTGGGCGCCAACGAGCGCGTACATTGCTGCTAGGAATGGCGACCTCGCAAAACCTTTATTGCGAATTGCATCAGACACGCCAGGCTATGCCATGTTTGTGTACCCAATCAGTCAAGAAGTCTTGGCTGCATGGAAGGGCCTCCTTGAAATAGGAATGCTCGAAGTCGGTTTCAATCGAGCATCTAAATCCCAAGACTTAATTGCCGAAATCGATGCAAAAGTTTCAGAAACAAAGGTTGTTGGTGATGATGTAGTGAGGGTTAGGTCTGACGAAACAGTTTTATCGATAGGCGCTTGCGCCTTGAAACTAATGAGGTCAGTAGAATTAAAATAGTGCGGAGAAATATTTATACCCAAAAATCACTCGGGCTTTAATGATTTTAAGGTGAGCTACATGCTCGATATATGCTGCCGGATGGTACACTTTTTCTTAACTTGGAGGGATATATGAAAATTATAATCGCGGGAGTGCTTGCTTTGGCGTGTGCTCAATCAATGGCCGGTTACAACACGCAAAAGGCTTTGGTGGAAATTAATGATCCGAAGGCGAAGCATAATCCACTTAAATCTGTCCTGGCCTCCACCTGGAAGGCTGCTGAGGTCAAATCGAAAGTCCGACTAAAACCAAACCAAAACGCAGAGATAGTGTGTGAAGGGCCGTTTCCAGCTGGTTTTATAACTTTTGACTTGATTCGACTTGACGGGACCCTCAATCGAGCTTTTGAAATAAATGAATGGACAACGGTAATGGACCTCTGCAATCAGCATGAGGATCACATGCGACGGGTCAATCCCAAGACGTTCAAGTAGAGGAAAACGACCGAAGGCCGATGCATCTAAGGGAAAGCCTAGCCTCATTTGAAGCACTAGGCACGTTCGGAAGTGCCGGACGGCTTCATTAGCTCGCCATCAACACCTTCACGCAGTTCGGTGCTTGGGTTGTTTCGGAGATGGCCCGGGACTTGAATGCCTCTTCGGACTCATCGGGCAGGCGATCCCATGAACGATCGCCCTGCCATATCCTCGTGATCTCGGAATTCTCATCAGCATCCATTGCGACCAGGTGAACAAACATCGGTTCGCTGTCGTTGACCCCGCCTGCTCGAAACTCCAGGGCCTCAATCCGTTTAAGCAGTGCGTTCATGGTGCTTCTCCAATGCGGCGATCCGGGCCGCGAGTTCGTCAATTTCTGCGATCTTGCTGAGGCTTCCCAGTGCCGTCATGAGCTGGGCTCCCTGTCCAGGCGAGAGGACACCAGAGGCCACAGAAGCCAATAACGCCCGTCCCTGGTCCGTGAGGCTTCCTTCTGGCAGATCGAGACTCACAGGCTGTTCTACGGGCTTCACAGCGGGCAATGCGCGCTCAAGGATCAGGCGGGCGGCAACCGGGTCACCGGCCTTTGCCTGCTCGACCAGCTTTTTCATGATGTCGGGGACGTGCTCCGCCAGGGCTGCACGCCATTCACCGATCTTTCCAGCCCCCTTAGGACGTCCTGCGGGGTTACCGGACTGCCCAGGGACCCATTGCTGAGGCTTTCTTTTCCCAGTCATCGTTTCTGCTTTCTTCCTGCTCAATCAGTGCCTTAGCGGTGCTCAGAGAGCAACCCAACCTCGTACATCGACGGCCCGAGCAGCCCACTTGTTGCCGGGACCATCTGGTTTGTTTTGACCAGACCGGGCGTCAGGTTCATCGCCCGGCTGCTCCGCATGGCGATGTCGATGTTTCGAAGCGCAGGGCTCAACATGGGGCCGGCAATCGGCATCTTGTCCAGCAGATCCAACCCGCGCCCCAGGAGCAACGCACCGGAGTTGCTGTTGTTCACCGCTGATCCTGCCGGCTGGTTCTGGGCCAGGGCAGAGACACGGCCGGTCATCTTCAGCCGGCCCAGTTCCTCAGGGGTGAAGAACAAGGACAGCTTGCGATCCCCGATCTTCTGCATCGAGCGGTTGAATGCCGAAGCGCTGAAGTTCCCAACCTCATCGGCTTTTCCACTCAAGGCGTCTGCCTTCAGGTGCGCCAGGATTGCCTCTCGGATCTGGGCTTTGGGGGCGTTGTCGGCAATGGCTTTGGCATCAGCCAAGCTCCCGTTGACCACGAACCTCTGCACGAACTTGTCAGGCTGACCACCACCCAGAGCGGCCTCAATGGGCTTCGCACTTTCCTGCCAGGAGAAGCGCTTTGCGGCCTCGCTGCGTGCTTGGTTCAGTGCGTCCATGAACTGGCCGGCCGAACCGTCGGCAGCCTTCAGCGCATCCGCAGTGGCTTGGTTGACCACCTGGCTACCGCCCATTTCTGACTTGAGCGGCTTGATGCCCACCTCGCCAATTGCATCTCGGGCCAGCTTCAGTGCTGCTTTGACGTTGCCGTCCGAGGTCCCTCGTTGGGCCGTCGCGATGTCGGTTAGCAAGTTGTCCAGAGTGTTGGCCGTGAATGGCACATGGAAGGTCTGACCGTTCCGCGTAATCTGCCCTTGGCTGATGGTGTCCAGCATGTTGCTGATGCCCTCGGGCAGGAAGTGCAGCTTGTTTTCCCGGCTCAGGCGGTCATAAACGGCATTCACAACCTCTGCGCGGTTCAGGGGCACGTCACCCCCAGGCATTGCCCTGGCCTGGTTGTAGAGGCCCGATACGGCTTGTTTCCAGGCTTGGTCGCGCCCCTGGATCGCACCGATGACCTGTTCTCCAGCCCGGAAGGGATCACCCCGATCTGCTCCTGCCTGGTTCAGGCCCTGGATCAGAGCACGGTTGTTGGTGTTCTCCAACTGAGCAAGGCTGTGCAAGCTGCCATCCATGGAGTTCGCCCCCATCTTGGCCAGGTTGCGCTCTCGGGTGATCTGCACGGGATCTTGGGTGATCATGCCCCGGGTCGGAGTGACACCGACCATCTTGAACTCAGCCAGGCGGCGTACAGCGTCCCCGGAAAGGTCCTGTCCTGTCTTCAAGGCCGATCCAAGTTCTTGACGCAGCCCCTGACGGACTCGCTCCGGCACCTGGTCATATTCCATACCGGCCCGGCCCAGTGCAGCGCTGATTCGCGCATCCATTTCTTGGGTACTCATGCCGGCGTTGAGAACACCGCGCCCCATCTGGGCGGCTTTCCCGGCCAAGCTGGGCACCGCACCACCGGCCAACGCCCCGAGCGCTGCTGCGCCTGCCTGTCCCCATTCAGAGCCACCAGCCTCTCGCGAGGCACCGGACGCCAGCCCAGCCCCAGCCGATGCGGTCAGCAAGGGCGCCGTTACAGCCCCAGCCTCTTGCAGTGCAGGCTCAGCCGCAACCAATCGAGCCCGGAGCATGGCGGGTGCCGCATTCGGCAAGCTCTGCGCGACACTCCCGGCCAATCGACCGGCACCGCTGACCAAACCGCTGCCAGCCACGGAGCCAGCCATCAGGCGGGCGGCGTCTCCAACAACCCTTTCATTCGCCCCTTCCGGTTTTGGCAGCCCAATGGCATCAGCCAGGCGGGTTGCCTCTTGCCCCAGCGGACGGCCGGACTGTCCACCGAAGAAGCGGGCAATCGGGTCGGTGACGTGCTGCCGGATGGGCTCGGTGATCACTTGGAGTGCTTCGGCGGGGCCTTCCAGCGCATATCGGGCAGTGAGTCCAAGTTGGCGAGGAAGGGCCCCCATCGAGTTGTTCAATGAACGTCCTGCCGTGACTGCAGCGGGCTCGTCATCGACGGGGACAAGGCGTGCGCCACTTGAAACCCTTATGGTGTCCTTAGTGTTGGCGTCGTCAGAAACTTCAACGAGTCGAGCCATGCTTATTCCTCCACCCGGTAGCGCTTGCCGCCTCGGGTTACGTAGTAATTTCCGTCCTCGCCTCGGATGGCGATGACCTTTGTTCCATCTTCCAGAGCCACGGACTTGGAGCCGGGGCCCTGCTGGCCACTCTTGGGCCTGAGCTGGCGGGATGGGAGCGGATCAATCGAGGTGTCTTGTGCGACGTTGCGCAGGGCTGGATCGGTCTTCCACCGGCCGAGAACCGCCGAGCCCTTTTGGTGCGTGATGACTGCCGCACGCTCCGAGAGGTCGGCCACACGCAGGATGTTCTGCGGGGTGTTCTCAATCGTGCCGCTTCGGGCAGCTTCCAGAAAATCGCGGTCCTTGTCGGTGAACCCATTCCCTGCGCCCAGGCCAGAGGCCTTCACGCCTGCAAGGGTCGTATTTGCCAGCCCTGAAATCAGCGCCTGGGTGTTTGCTGCTCGCCCTTCGCCGGTCAAGCCTGCCGTGGCCATGGCCTGCTCAATCGCGAGCCGGGCCTTTGCGCCTGTGCCAGTGATAGCCCCGTTTTGCAGAGCATCCCGGATCATCTGGGCATTCCGAACCACATCAGGAGCCTGACGGGCCTGGGAAACCAGATCCAAGCCATCCTTTGCCAGACCAGCACCAATGTCCTTGTTGTATTGGTTCTCGGGGCCTGCGATGCTCACCGAGGTGTTTGGCGCACCTGCCCGTGCCTTTCCCATGGCGAACTGTTGATAGGCCATATTCGGGACCGGCTGCCCATTGCTGCCGCGCATGAACGGTTGGTTCACATCGTTGATCGTTCGGTTCACGTTTCCGGCGTCTCGCAGATCTACCAGAGTCCCGTCAACGTTGCTCAGTTGGGTAACCGGTTGCAGATCGCTGAAGTTGTTGGTCTGATGAAAGCGCTGCAGGCTGCCGGGGGTGAACTTTTCAGGATCAACCTTGCTGATGGGGTTGTCCTTCTGGATGGCCGCTAAGTAGGGTGCAGCCAGGCTCGGGTTAATGCCTGCGGCGGCATTCGCAAAGCCTCGCATGTCGAATGATGCAGGGGCCCCAGGTCGGCCGGCGCTGGGCAGGATGCCCGTTTGCAAGTCCTGAGGCAACAGCGAATCACCCATCAGCGGAGCCAGTGCAGGCTTGGCGGGGTTGTAGAACTGCTTCGCCAATCCGTTGATTTGGTCCTGATCCGACCAAGCTTGTTCTTGGCGTGCGCGCTGTGTCTTCTTCCATGCGGCTTCGTCGGCGGAGTCCTGCATGTCCTTGCCCATCTGCATACCTTGGAATAGCCGTTGGCCGACGCTGGTCGGTTGACGCGTGGGGCCAGCTGCAGCAAGAAGACCCAGGCCAAGACGGCCATCAGGGGTGTCGAGAAAATCGAGAAGTCCGGGCATGTGGTTCCTTGGTGTTCAGAGTTCTTTTTGAAGGATTGCGCCGATGACGGTGAAGTCAGCGACAGGCGGATTTGCCAGGTTGAAGGTCCAGTGAATCAGGCAATTGCATTGGTGATCCCTTGCCCATTCTTCGATTGCCAGCAGCAGGCTTGGGTCTATGGGGCCACTGGAGGCGATCAACTCAGCGAATCGACCTCGGTGGGAATCAACCTTCAATTCCGTCATGGCCCAGTTGTCGCCGTGACGCCAAAGGAAAGGGTTCTCCTTTTTGCAGTCATTCACCCAGCTGGCTGGTGGCGGGCCACCTCGCTTGATCAAATCGTTCTCCAGGGCATGGATTGCTTCAGCCTGGATGGCTTCAACTTCATGGGGCTGGAGGAGCCGTGGGATAAGACCTGTCAGAGCTTGGCTTTCGTTCATCACATACCCCCGCCGCCAGTGTTGTCCACCCATTGGTTGGTCGTAGAAGTCGAGTCGTCTGCTTTGGGTTTCTTTGAGTTAGCTACGGCTTGGGCGTCCTTGTTGAGCTTGTTGACATCGGGCATCAGGTCAGACCAGTTCAGCAGCCCATACAACCCCTGGCCCTGAGTCACATCCATTTGCGGCTGGGTGAATTGCTGCTGAATCGCAGGGCCAAGCAAACCGCCTTGATTGCCGCCCATGCTCATCGTCGAGTTGTTGCCCATGGCTTGGCCGTAGCTTGGGCCATTACCCCATTGAGGACCACCAGCAGGCAGACCAGCCATGTAACCACCCATAGCGCCCTGCATGCCACCACCTTGCATACCGCCGCCCTGCATGCCGCCAGATTGGAACTGAGTACCAATTGAGGGCTGCTGGTAGTTGGATTGACCGATGGTGCGCGAGTAGTTCGACCCCATCAGTCGATTGGCCACAGCCTGCAATGCCGGTGCGGTCGAGCTATTCCAGTTGTCCAGGTTACCGGCCAAGTTCTGATACCCCTGCTGTTGCATGGAGTTCAGGGGATGGGACTGGTACCAGTTCTGGAGATTCTGGCCAGTGGTGATGTTGTTTTGCAGCCAGGGCTGAACAGGTGCCCAAGGTGCCTGGGAGTTCGTTTGTGTACCACCAGAACTGGCGCCACCAAGAAGCGCACCGCCCAATGTGGCCGTTGCCGCTCCCGCTACTGCTGTCCATGCCATATCAAGTTCCGATCTTCAGTTGTTCTTCAAGAAACAATTTGTAGGCGTCCCCGGTTTGGGCGACGAATTGCATTTCGATGGCATCAACGTCTGTTTCATCGGTGCCGTGGATGGTTGTCCAGATGGTGTCCTCGTGGGCATAAGCCACACGGCGAGTACCGGGCGGCGAAACGACCGTGAAAGGAGCCTTGATGCGCTGCACCGTTCCGTCCTCCATGAGCACCGACAGTTCGCCTTGGCTCATGATGTTGAGGTTGGTGTACTTGTGGATCTTTCCGGTCAGGACGGTCCCTTTCGGGATGAAGATCTCGCGGGCGTATACGTCTTTTGAGAAGTGATGCGTTACCGGAATCTCGACTGCAGGCAGTTCATGGATCGAGGTTTCCAGCGCATCTACCTTCCTGAAAACCTCATCCCGGACAGAGAGGTCATTCATCACAAGGCCTTCCTGGTGACGGTGGCCACAGGAGAGAAGCCTGAAGCCTCGCCTTCAGCCATATCGACGCCCGCCGAGATGATCGAAAGGCAGCCGAGGTCCTTGCCCAGCTCCTCCATGGCGATTCGCAAGGGGCCAGTGATCGCAGCTGATGCCATCTCGATCTGCAGGAAGCGGCCCAGGTTCGGATCGTCGCGGACCAGGGTCACAGCCCAGACATCGCCAGACCGCCAGAGTTGGAACCGATCAGCCGAGCATTCAAACAGCGCAAAGGTCGCGCTGACACCTGGTCGGCTTGTAGGAGCCTTTGCCAGAGCCGCAACAGCCTCATCTGAAACCTTGGGGATTTCGTGGGGGCGGTAGAGCTTGGGTGCGTCTTTCGCGGCGACCTCAGCCAGGAAGCCGATCGATGCCAGGGGCTTGGTTTGCTCGGTCATCAATGAGCCCCCGCTTGGCTCAGCTTCGCGGGACTGCGTGCGGCCATCACAAGCTGATTGATCCAATGATCGATTTCATGGGCAAGGAAGCCCATTGCTCGCGGCCCCATCGGAATCGGCTTGGGAAAGTCGCCGTCCTTGATACGGCTTCTGATCTCCGACTTGGACAAGCCAACCTTGGCGGGCAGCTTGGCCATTCGGATGATTTGCAACTCAGAGCATGCGGCGCGGTTGGACATGAAGTGTTCCTTTCTGTCCTTCAATATCGTTGCCAACGCATCCCGGTAAAAGCTCATTTTTAGGGACAGATTCAAGGCACCGACGAGCAATGCCGAGCTCATTTCTCATGGTCTTGATGCGGGCTTGCGCCTCGTTTGACCAAGCCCGGCTGACCCTCAAGCCGTTAGCCTCGTACTGGCTAGCCACGTACTGGGTGATCAACTCGCGGTCTGACTTCTGGGCCCTGCCAAACTCACGGAGAAACCACGCCTGCATTGCCTCGTACTCCTGCCAAATAGCTTCGTAGTGCGATTTCGTGCGGGTCTTTGGTCGACCCTTGCGGCGAGCAGGCGAGGCTTCATGCTCCTCAGGGGACTTGATCAGGAGGCCATTGATCAAGCCGGCGATTCCAAGGGGGCGATCTGCTTTCATTCCGAAACTCCTTGCTGCTCACGAAGGAACTTGAACGGCGTCACAGGAGAAGTCCTGTCGTCGCAGAAACGCAGGCTGGCCGGATCAAGCCAGAGCTTGAGCGATCCTTCCCAGGCACCATTACGCTGTTTGTCACAGCGAACGACAGCACAAGGCTCGGCCAGGGCGTCCATGTCGCCCGGATGCGTCTCCAGCTTGGCGAACTTCGCTTTGTTCATCCAGACGCTCAGGATGTTGGCGGCCTGATCGCTGATCGCGCCCGAGCCCCGGATGTCGTAGCGACCCGGAGGCTTGTCCTCACCTGAGTTGCCGCCCGGCTTCTTGCAGTGGGCAATGACGTGGACATGCAGGCCCGTCTCTTGAGCGAGGCGGCACAGGTCAGTGCTGAACTGCTTTTGTTCGTCCAGGTTCTCCTCGGAGGCGCAGACCATCATCCAAGAGTCCAGGAAGACGTGAGCACCCTTGAGGTCGTCGGCGAAGTAGCGGCACAGAGCCAGGGCACGATCAGGCGCGATGCGGCCCACATGGTCGAACAGCCAAAGGCGTCCGTTCGTCCAGTCGTGGAAGCGATCGATCAACCCGAGGGCTGGCTGAGCCATGCCGCAGGCTTGGCGAGTCATCCGAGACATGGTGCGCCAAGGGAGCATTTCCAGGCTCACGATCAGCACCCGCTGCCCCTGGGCGGCAAGGTCGATAGCCACCTGACTGGTGAACATACTTTTACGATGACCGTTGTAGCCGGTCCAGACCGTGACCTCACCCGGTCGGAAGTGGATCAAGCCCTTGGCCTTTCGGACTGACAGGAGGCCAGGCGCGGTGTCGGCGGGCTTGTTGGGGTCAAGGTCTGCCTTCACCAACTCGGCGAAATCCGCAGCACTGCGCACAGACGCCTGAAAGCCAGGCTCAGCCATGTAGCTGGTCAGGTCGATGGTGTCGGGGATCAGCTCCATACGGCCTCCACTTCAAACGCGGCTTCGATTGCGGCCTCTTCGGCCTTGCGCTTTGCTTCCGCAGCGGCCTGAGCTTTGATTTCGGCAAGCTCACTGTGCAGGGTGTGGGTGCCCAACCAGTCATCCACAAAGGCCTGGGGCCAGCGGGTGCTAACGATCCGGCCAGGACTTGCCCAGTTGATCAACCAGCCAGCACGGCGCTCAACGTCGATGACGTCCAGTTGACTGGGGTATTCCTTCTCGATTTCCGCCAACAAACCGCCGAGCTCGCAGCCCGGCTTGACCAGCAACACCGCGCCAAGACCTTTCAACCAATCCCAGCGGTAGCGCTTGCCTGCCTCAACAAAGACCTGCGGGTTTTTCCAAGGCATGCGGCCAATCATCGAGATCAGCACAGTAAAAGCCGGAGCCAGGCCGTTGGAGCGGGCTACAGCAATCGAACGGGCATCGCCCAAGGGGTAGATAGCCTGATTCATCGTGCACCCTCCCAAGCCTTGTTTTGCGTGGTTTGTTGTTTGGCAAATTGATTGGCTTGGCGGAGCCTGGCCCAGTCGTCCCGGATGGCGCTCATGAACGCGGCATCCCAATCGATGTACGTGTACCCATTGGCCTGGCACTTGTCCTTGAACGACTCCAGGTGTTGGTCCAGATCGCCAAAGCCTTTACCCGCTGCCCAGGTCTTCACCGGCTCACTGACCCCGAAGTTCTCAGGCATCAATGTTTTGCGTTTCTTGGGCTCGGGTTTGGTGGGTGCGAGACGAGCCGGAGGCGATGTTGATATCTGCTCTCCCTCTGTCTCTGTCTCTCTCTCTGGTGCATCACTTTGATATCCGCTTGATATCGCGCTGATGTCGTCATGCTCCAGCCAGTGAGACAGCTTGGAAATGATGGTTTTGACCTTCGATTCAGCCATGCGCAAGCGGAAGGCCAATTGCTTGTTTTCAGGCAGGCGACCATCGTTTTCACTGGCGATCAGCCAGAGCATCACCAGCACCTTTGCGGCCTCGGGGTCGAGCTCATGCCATTCCAGGTCATCCAGAATGTCGCGGTACAACTTGACCCATGGCGGCCGGCGGTCTTTGAAGTGCTGGAACTTGGTCCAGTTCTTGATGGCGGTCATTGGTCGCCTTTCGGGGCCAGGCCCTGCAGTGCCTTGCGGGCTGCAATCTCGGCGAACATGCGGACCTGAGCTTCACAAGCGGCAGGGCGGTCACCCTGCACCATGGCGATCTCGATTTCCACGCCCGCAGCTTGGGCCAGCAGTTCGTGGTGGCGGTCCTGCAGTGCCGTCAATTTGGATTGGTTCAAATCGCTCATGCCTGCACCTCCTCCAGCATGAGGAGATCCATTTGCATGGGCTGGTTCAAACGCTGGATCTCAGCCTCGATCAAGTGCTTTTCCCGGCGACGTTGGTGCATCAGGCCGGAGCCAAACGAGCCTTTGTCTTTGGACACCTCGCTGCGAATCGCCAACTGGTCGCGCTTTGCCTGTCGGCTTTCCAGCGCCTGATGCAGTCGAGCTGCCATAGCGTCAAAGGCACCGATGTATGCCTCCTTGACCTGTGCGGCTTTGTGGCCGGTGAAGCCCATCACGAGGAACATGAAGCCGTTTTTGCTCATGCGGATGAGGCGCTCCTGACGGGTAGCCCCCTTGGGTCCGGGGACGCTCTCCATCGTGGGCTCAAAATTGAGCCGACGAAACTCAGCACTGCAATCCAACGCATCGAAGGCACGCAATACGTTCTTGTGCTGCTTGCCGAAATGCTTCGCCACCCGGCGGGTGTCGGTCACCAGACGCTCGCCATCCAAGCTAACGAACTGGCGAAGGCCATCGAATGCCTGGGGCTTGTAGACGACGCCACGATCAGCGAGAATCTCTACACCCTGTCCAGGGATGCTCAATTCAGCTGCAAAGTTGGGTTGGGCATTTTTCATTACGCCATGCCTTTCGTAGCCTTGGTGGCAATGAATTGCATGACCTGATCCGCATCCCAAACGGTGGTACGTTCCCCCAACTTGAAGGGCTGAGGGAATGCGCCGGAGGCGACCCAACGCCAAATTGTTGCGGGGCTAACGGGAAGCAACCCGTGGCTCTTTCTGGTCGACGCCAGATCCTTGATGCGAAAGACCTTTTTTTCCATCAGTTCTCCACCGCATATCGTCGAACTGCCGGAGGACTGGATGCCACTCCAAAAGACAGCACGACTTGCTATGCGATGAGGAAATATGGAAAACTGATTTCACGCCCTCGCAAAAGCGTGATTACTTCCGTAGCCGGACCTTTTCCTGCGACACACGATTGTTGAAGGTGGACCATGCGATCGACTTCGGCACACCGGCTTTCTGATCAACCTCAATGTACTTCCCTAGCCTGGGCGATTCGCGGAACGTATGTTTCTTTGGAGGACGAGCCTTCAACACCTCCCAGATCTCTTTGGCGCTAGCATTTGGCTCCCTACGCAAGGCCTGTTGAATAGCCTTGGTTAGCGGGGCTACCACCCCGGTCTTTCGGTTCTGAGCAAACTTTTCTCCATGGCGTGCCATGTCAGCCAATGCCACCACGCGTGAGCGAATCTGGGATACCTCATGCGCGGACTCGCTCTCAACGAAGTGAAAGGCAGCTCGTAGATCAAAGTTTCCGAGAGGCTCCTCCCCCAGACAGACAATGCAGACATAAGCGAGTAGGGGGGGAACCCCATTGGAGATTCGATTGAGTGCAGCTACCAGTTCGAGATCACTTGCGAGCAGATGCCTTGCAAGAGCAAAGTCATCCATGGGCACAACCTCACCCATGCTCAGAAGCCCCATAGATTCAACCTTGGGGACGGCCTCAGGCCTCAACAGGCGAAATTGAGCGACAGCGCGTTGAACTGCCAGGCCTGTTCTAACAATGTCATCATCACTTTCTCGAGACTGAAGCAACGAGAAGGCCAGCGACGACACCGTTCGCCGCACGTCCACCTGGATTAACGAATCGAACACTGATTGGCCCCTGGAATTGAAATAAACGTGAATTGACCGTATTGAGTGGCAGGTCTTGAGTTGTTGGACGACTCAAGACCTTTGTCAAATTGGGCAACCCGTCCAACTTGTCCAATTTGTCCAACTTTTCCAAAGGCAAAAGCTTGGACAAATTGAAGCAAGTCTAGGCTGGGGTACCACCACATGTCGGATGGCTAGCAACCTGCCCAACGAATTGATCAGGTTGTCCATTCGGCAATCCTTGGACAAGTTGGCCACCTTGGACAGGTTGAGCCGGTCCTTCAGGCCTCGACCAGTACCAGATCCCGTTCAGCTTCCTCTTCTTGATTGACAGGACGTCTGACGCGCGACGAATTGTTCGCCACGCAATGCCGGCAGCTTTTGCCTCGGTCTGTATGTGCGTGGTAGGTGATGGACCCCTGTCGAGCAACTGAATCAAGAACTCCTCGGCTTCTGCGCGAGCGTAGCCCCCAGAATTGCTTTCCTCTTGATCAACTGCCTCGCTCAGCAAGTCACGCGCACAGCCTTCAACAGAAGCACCCCACTTGATGTGGCTGGCGTATACGCCTGGCGCTGGCTCACCATTGTGAACATGGTACTTAAAGCCGCCAGAATCCTTGCCGAGATTGGACTTGCACCGAGCCAGGATCCCCTGATCTGCGCCATCGTCACTTGTGACTTTCGCCGCGACGAGGACAATGCGAGCGACCGCAGCGAAAGCGACCGAGCCCACAAGTCTGCCCATTGGATCCCCACCCAGGTTACTTTTGTTGAAATGGCTGATTCCGAGGACGGCAGCATCCAACTGAGCGGCGAGATCCACCAATGGCTGCAACGCTCTCCGCACCTCCGTATTTTTGTGCGAATCACCACCCACAACGCTTACGACCGGGTCGACGATAAGCAGTCTTACCTCACCTATCTCTCGGGCCCTGGCCTCCAGTGCACTCATGTCTCGGGCGGGGTCGAAAGGTTGAACCTTGCCCGCAACCCTCATGCCGGAGACAAAATGGCACCGGCTTCGATCTACCCCACTGGCCAGCAAGCGAGGCACCAAGGTATCGGCTGGATCGTCCTCACCACTCCATATCAAAACATTACCCGCCGGGCACTGTGACCCATCTGGCCAGCATCCGCCGCTGGAAACAGTTGAAGCCATCTTCATGGAAATGGTTGTTTTACCCTGACCGGGAGCTCCGGCCATGATGTGAAGCTTTCCGCGTGCTAACCATCCATTCCAGAGCCAGCGTATTGGAACCGGTTGAATGTCCGCAGCGCAAACTAGGACAACTCCATCACGCTGATCTTCTGCGCTTTTAACGTCGTCCAAAATTTCAGGGAAAGTACGCCCGTCTAGTACTGACGCCATGCGGTTGTAGTCTGTCAAGTTCATTGAAAAGCCTCCGAAAGGCGGTTGATACGCATGGCGGCAAGAAGTAGTCGAGCGCGGTCCTGTGCCGTCAGCACCTTGCCGTGGGCGAGATTCGCGGCAGCGACAGCAGCCAAATTCGACTCGACCATGAGCACTTGAAGGGCTTGACGAGCAGTAAGTGGTGTTGGCCGCTGTGCAGCTGACTGCTTGCCATCGTCCAACCACGCACCAAGAACCTGTGCAGCCTGCATGAAGGTCTGCTCATGGCTCTGCATTTGATAGGCCAGCACATCGCCGCCCTTTGCTCCACAGGACATGCACACCCATCCGCCAGTCGTAACGTTGATTCGAAGGGAATCGCTTCCGCCATGAAACCTGCAGGATGTTGTTCGCCATTTGCCCTTACCCGTCAATTTCAGGCCCTGCGCCTCAAAAAACGAGGCTGGATCCGGCAGGTTTTCTTTGATGAATTGCCCCATCAGTGGCCCCCTTCCGACATTGGCCAAGGGTGTGTTCCGCACAGGCTAGCGCCCAGCTTTGAGCTGTTGAAAATCTTCATGGGTGGCCTGCCTACTTGGCCAACGAGTTGATCAACCGGTTGACATCCTCCGCCCGCCACATGACGGTGCGCTCCCCCACTCGTACGGGTTTAGGGTAGATGCCGCTTTTTATGCCGGCGTACCAGCGAGCTCGGCTAACAGGAAAGATCTGTAGGACCTGCGGGAGCCTCAGCAGGATTGTTTGAGTTGTGCTCATTCGTTAAATCAATGTTGAGTGACGGCACTTACACCCCTGCCCCCAGGCGTTCGCAACCCTACTGTCGTTTTGAACAGCATTGGTCTGTTTGAACGCGCTGAGTAGAATCAACGAAGTCTTCCCGACTGCCTTGTCTCTACTTTGGTGAGCAGGGCTTGAAGCCCCGCAGTTTCCAGCTGCGGGGCTTCTGCTTGATGGGTGCCTGAAAACCATCAAGGTGTCCAATGGTCTACCTTCTCTGCGCTGACTAGCCAGCGATCTACACCTCCGATTAAGTTTGTTGTCCTGGACTGCCCGGGACGTAGATGAATTTTCCGAGACTTCTCGCAGATCAGCGCACGGCTAAGTGACGGATTTCTGTCACTTAGCCGCACACTTCTCTGGTTTTTGGCGCGTCGCTGCTGCCTCCAGTTGTTCGAGCATGTCCGCCCACGCCTGCATCATGTGAACTCGGTCCGCCAGGTGCTGAGCATGGTTGTAGGTTCGACGCACAACATTCGGTTCAAGGTGGCCGAGTTGGCGCTCTACCCAGTCACCTGAATAACCCATTTCGTTGAGACGTGTGCTGCCCGTTGTGCGCGTGGCGTGCGGGCTGTATCGGCCAGCCCAACCCACCGTCTTCAAAGCTTGCCGAAAGGACGCAACCGCCATGGGTCGTGTTCGGTCGTCTCGGTTTGGGAAAAGATGAACATGGCGACCAGTCAATTGCTTCAACACCTTGAGGGCTTCGACCGCCTGGTGAGGGAGTGGCACAACGTGCTCGTCCCGCATCTTCATCCGTTCAGCAGGAATGCGCCAAACAGCTGCGTCAAGGTCAAATTCCGACCACTTGGCTTCGATGGTTTCACTTGGCCTGGTGAGGCTCCACCACATCAGCCGGAACGCGGTGATGGTCTCAACCTTTCCGCCGTGTCCCGACATATCGGCCAAGAGCTGACCGATTTCATCTTTTGTGAGCGCTTTCTTGTGCTGGGTTTTGTTCGCAGGAATGGCCTTCCGGACCGGGTAAACCGGATCGAAATCAGCTCGGAGCGTCGATGTAGCCAGATCAAACACGCCGGAAATCGAACGCTTGGCCTCAGCAGCAACAGTTAGCCCGTTGTTCTCAGCAGCCCCCTTCAGAACATCCAGAACATGAGCAGCGGTTACAGAGCGAATGGGAAGGCGCCCGATCTTTGGAAACACGACGCGCTCGAACATATCTAGACGACGGCCCTTGGTCTGGGATTCCCAATCTTTTGAAGCAACCCACTCCCGAGCCACCACTTCAAAAGTGACAGCAGACTCAGACGCCTGTCGCAAACGAGATGCTTGACGATGATGCGCGGGGTTTATGCCCTGAACGACCAGGGCCCTGGCCTTGGCTCGCTCCTCACGGGCCTCGGCCAGTGTGAAAACCCGCCCGGCTTTGCGCAATTGCGCCGCTTCGGGGGTTTCACCTGAGGGGGCAGAGCCGTAATCACCAACGGCGTAGGTGCTCTCCTTGACCTGATCGCCCTCACGCAGTTCAAACCGGTAGCGCCAAGCCTTCTTGCCATTCGGCTTCACCTCGAGGTACAGCCCATTCCCATCCGTCATCTTGTACGGCTTGGCTCTGGGCTTAGCAGTTCGGCATTGGGTGTCGTTGAGCATGGTGTTCCCGGGCAAGCATCCGTACCCGGCAGCACGGACCTCCTGTGAATTTCATACCCGGCAGCATACCCGGTTTTAGATGAGATGCCAATGGACATCATGAGACGCCAAAAAACAGAAAACCCCGCATCGGCGGGGCTTTCCTGGGGGTGAGACTGTCTAGGAACGTCTCACGAGATCTCAACTCACGCTCAGACGTTGAACAGGAAGTTCATCACGTCGCCATCCTTGACCACGTATTCCTTGCCTTCGGCGCGCATCTTGCCGGCATCCTTGGCGCCCTGCTCGCCCTTGAAGGCGATGAAGTCTTCGAAGGCAATGGTCTGGGCCCGGATGAAGCCACGCTCGAAGTCACCGTGGATCACACCGGCGGCCTGGGGCGCCGTGTCACCCACATGGATGGTCCAGGCGCGCACTTCCTTGACGCCCGCGGTGAAGTAGGTCTGCAGGCCCAGCAGCTTGAAGCCGGCGCGGATCAGGCGGTTCAGGCCCGGTTCGTCCTGGCCCAGCTCGGCCAGGAACATGGCACGGTCTTCGTCGCTCATGTCGGCCATGTCGGCTTCCATCTTGGCGCAGATGGCCACCACGGGGGCGTTCTGGCCGGCGGCGTATTCCTTCAGGCGGTCCAGCAGGGGGTTGTTGTCAAAGCCGTCTTCGCTGACGTTGCCGACGAACATGGCCGGCTTGGCGGTGATCAGGCACAGCGGCTTGATCACCAGCAGGTCTTCTTTGCTCAGGTCCAGGGTGCGCACCGGCTTGCCCTCGTCGAGGGTGGCCTGCACGCGGGTCAACACCTGCACCAGCTTGGCGGCTTCCTTGTCGTTGCCCGACTTGGCGGCCTTGATCGAGCGCTGCAAGGTCTTTTCAACCGTGCCCAGGTCGGCCAGGCACAGCTCGGTCTGGATGACTTCGATGTCAGCGATCGGGTCGACGCGGCCGGCCACGTGGATCACGTTGTCGTCTTCAAAGCAGCGCACCACGTTGACGATGGCGTCGGTTTCGCGGATGTGGGCCAGAAACTGGTTGCCCAGGCCTTCACCCTGGCTGGCACCAGCCACCAGGCCCGCGATGTCGACAAACTCGACGATGGCCGGGACGATGCGCTCGGGGCTGATGATCTCGGCCAATTGGTCAAGACGCGGATCCGGCACCTCGACCGTGCCCACATTGGGCTCGATGGTGCAGAAGGGGTAGTTCTCGGCCGCGATGCCGGCCTTGGTCAGGGCGTTGAAAAGAGTGGACTTGCCGACGTTGGGCAGGCCCACGATGCCGCATTTGAGGCTCATGGAGGTTGCTTTCTTGGTGATGGTTCCCGGGCTCCGTGGCGCAAGCGACTGGGCCACGCGCCAAACCTGCAAGCGGCGCCCTGATGGACAGACCTCTTGCCTCGCCTGGGGAAATTGGCGCTGATTGTACTGATCAGCGCCGCATCAATCGAAGCGGTACCGCCCCTGCACCACCTGCCCCACGCGCAAGAGGCGCTCGGCGCCCTCGATCACAATGGCGTTCATGCCGAAGGTGATGCCGCCGCCCACCCGGTCATCCCGGCGGAAGGTGCGCAAAGTGTCGCCCACTTCGGGGCTGCTGGTGGCGGTGGCGGGATCGATGTCGGGGATGGGGCAGCGGGTGCAGGGCTTGACCGGGCGCAGCACCACGGGCCCCTCGTCGGCCCGGATCACGAGGTCTTCCAGGCGATCTTCGTCGAACGATTCCACCCCCGCCAGCACCACGTTGGCCCGAAAACGCTCCACGCCGACCGGCGCATGTCCGGCCTGCCCCAGGCGCTGGTTGAGGTCGTCCACCGACGCTTCGCTGCAGACCAGGACCGGAAAGCCATCACTGAACTGGTTGGGGGCCTCCAGGCCGCCAGTCCACTGCAGACTGGACAGCCGGCGCTGCTCGGGGTCGAAACGCACCAGCCGCAGGGGACGCCCCAGAAAATCGCTGAACCACTGGGCGGCCAGGTCACCCATGTCGTAGGCCTTGACCCGGTCTTTCCAGACCTGAGCGGTGCAGGGCGCCTCGACACCCTCAATGGCCAGGTGCAAGGCCAGCATGCCCGGGGCGCGCAGCACCATCTCGAAGGTTTTGAGCTGGGGCCGGATCAGGGCCATGCGCGGCAGCTCGCGCTGGCTCACGAACAGGCCGTCCGGGTCGACCACCATCCAGGCCCGGTCCAGATCCAGGCCGGTTTCGGTCAGCACGGCTTCCTGCACTTCGACGGCCGCACAGGATTTGATGGGGTGAACAAACAGGCGCGCCACCGTGCCCTGAACGTCGAAATCAGCCTCTGCGTCCCATGTCATGTCCTGCTCACTCCTGCTTTACATCCATTCATGTCGGCCAAACACCCCTGCAAGGGCGAATGCCGCTTGCGCAAGGTCAGGTCGCGATTGTGCCTGCCTCCTACAATCACGGCCCATGACGCAAGCCTTTGATGTGTGTATCCGTGGTGCCGGCGTGGTCGGCCAGACCCTGGCCCTGCTGCTGGCCCGAGAACGCCTGCGGGTGGCCCTGGTGAGCCCGCCCCGCCCGACCCAGCCCGCCCCCCCGGCCCAGGATGTGCGCGCCTACGCGTTGAATAACGCGTCGCAGCAGTTGCTGGATTCGCTGCGTTGCTGGCCCGAGGGCGAGGCCGTCACCGCCGTCACCGGCATGCAGGTGCTGGGCGACCAGGGCGGCGAGGTGGTGTTCTCGGCCCGCGAGCAGAACACCCCGGCACTGACCTGGATCGTCGACGTGCCTGCCCTGGAGGCCCGGCTGACCGAGGCCGTGCGCTACCAACCCCAGATCGAACGCGTTGACAGCCCGCGCGATGCCGCCCTGACGGTGGTCTGCGAGGGGCGCGCCAGCCGCACCCGCGAAGAGTTTGGCGTGCAATACGAGACCACGCCCTACCCGCACACCGCCATTGCGGCCCGACTGGAGGCCGCGGAGCCCCATGGGCAACTGGCTCGCCAGTGGTTTTTACCGGCTCAGGTGATGGCTTTTTTGCCTTTGGGCGGCGATCAAGGGAACTCCATCGCTCTGGTTTGGTCAGTGCCTCATGCCGAGGTTGCCGAACTGATGTCCCTGCCCCCCCAAGACTTTGCCGATCGCGTGGCCGCTCAGGCCGGCTGGCCTGCGGGCTCGCTGAGCCTCAGCAGCGAGCGGGCCAGTTGGTCGCTGCAGCAGTCGCGTGCCGACCGCTGGGTGGGGCCCCTGCCCGGCCAGCCCGCTCAGGGCCCGGTGCGCAGCTTTGCCTTGGCAGGCGACGCCGCCCATGCCGTGCACCCGCTGGCCGGCCAGGGCCTGAACCTGGGCCTGGGCGACGTTGAAGCCCTGGCCCGCGTGCTGCGCGAACGTGACTACTGGCGCAGCGTGGGCGACCCCAAGCTGTTGCGCCGCTACGAACGCGAACGCAAGGCTGGGATTTGGGCCCTGGGCTTGGCCAGCGACGGGCTGCAGCGCCTGTTTGACCATACGCTGCCCAGCGTACAGAACGCCCGCAACTGGGGCATGAACCAATTCAACCGCAGCGGCCCCCTCAAGAACTGGGTGACCCGCCTGGCCATGGGCCTGGCCTGATCCAGGCCTGACCACGGTCTTTTACTCCTTTTGCCCCACACCACACCATGAAAACAGCCCTCATCCCCCGCCTGCTGCTGGCAGCCCTGCCCCTGCTCAGCCTGGGCGCCTTGGCCCAGGAGGCGGTGATCAAGAAAGCCCTGGCGGCCCGCCTTCCCCAACTGCAGAACATTGATGAGGTGCGCAAGACCCCCATGAACGGCCTCTACGAGGTGCGCGTGGGCAATGATCTGTTCTACACCGACGCCAAGGGCAACTACCTGATCCAGGGCGAGCTGATCGACACCGCCCAGCAACGAAACCTGACGGAAGAGCGCGTGGCCAAGATCACCGCGGTCGACTTCAGCACCCTCCCCATGGGCGACGCATTCACGATCGTGCGCGGCAATGGCCAGCGCAAGATCGCGGTGTTTGAAGACCCCAACTGCGGCTACTGCAAACGCTTCGAAAAAGACCTGTCCAAGGTGGACAACGTGACGGTCTACATGTTCCTGTACCCCATCCTGGGCCCCGACTCGGCCGACAAGGCGCGCAACCACTGGTGCGCCAAGGACAAGAGCGGCGCCTGGCTTGACTGGATGGTGCGCGAGAAGGCCGCCCCCAATGGCAGCTGCGACGTGGCCGCCATTGCGCGCAACGTGGAATTCGGGCGCAAGTACAAGATCACCGGCACGCCCACCATCATCTTCTCGGATGGCAGCCGGGTGCCCGGCGCGCTGAACACGCAGCAGATCGAGCAGCGCATTGCCCAGGCGGCCAGCCCCAGCAAGGAGTGACCGGGCCACGGACCGGTACCGCCTGAGTGCGTCGTTCACGCCACACTCGCCCCACAGGATTGCCCTGGCCTGCGGCTGGGGCACGCAAACCCGGCCACAATCCGGGGCATGAACACCTCTGTCCCGACTCCCCATCCGGCTGGGGCTCCCCTGTCCCTCGTGATCGAACGCCTGGGTTATGCCGGCCTGGCGCCTTTCGTGTTGCTGGCCCTGCTGATGTGGCTGGTCACGCCCGACCTGATGCCCTTTGTGGCCCTGGCGCTGATGGCCTATGCGGCCACCGTGGCCTCGTTTCTGGGCGGCATCCATTGGGGTATCGCCTTTCAACAGGGTGAAGCAGCGCCGCGCATCCATCTGGTGTGGGGCGTGATCCCGCCCATCGTGGCCTGGATCGCCGTGGTGATGCCGATCTATGCTGGGCTGCCCTTGCTGGGCCTGCTGCTGGTGGTGTGCTACCTGGTGGATCGCAAGACCTGGACTTCGCCCCAACTGAGGCCCTGGCTCACCCTGCGCTTCAGGCTGACCGTGGTGGCCACCCTGAGCTGCCTGCTGGGCGCTGCCAATACCTGACCCCTCTGCCGACCGCCCCGCCTCAGGCCCGTATGAAACAACACCCCAGCGCACCGCACTACCGCATCGACGCCCGTCAACGGCACGCCCACCTGTATGAGGTGACCCTGACCATTCCCGCCCCCACGGCACAGCAGGAGGTCTCCCTGCCGGTGTGGATTCCGGGCAGTTACCTGGTGCGGGAGTTCTCCAAGAACCTGCAACAGCTGCAAGCCCGGCAGAAAGGCCGGCGCGTGGCGCTGCAGCAACTGGACAAATGCCGCTGGCAAGTGGCGAGCCAGGCCGGCAGCCCGCTGGAACTGCGCTACCAGGTCTACGCCTTTGACAACTCGGTGCGCACCGCGTGGCTGGACAGCCAGCGTGGCTTTTTCAACGGCACCAGCCTGTGCCTGCGGGTGCACGGCCAGGAAAGCCTGCCCCACCAGATCACGGTGGAATCCCCGGCTGAAGGCTGGAGCGCAGCCACGGCGCTGACGGCGCTGAAGGTCGACCGTCGCGGTTTTGGTCTGTACCAGGCGGCCGACTACGACGAGCTGGTGGACAGCCCCTTCGAACTGGGCGACTTCTGGCAGGCCAGCTTCACCGCCTGCGGCGTGGCACACCAGATCGTGGTGGCGGGCGCACCGGCGTCTTTTGACTCGGCCCGGTTGCTGCGCGACACCCAGCAGATCTGCGAAACCGCCATCCGTTTCTGGCACCCCGAGGTCGACGCCGCCCAGCCGGCGGCCAGCGGCGTGCCGCACTCGCGCTACGTCTTCATGCTCAATGTGGTGGATGACAACTACGGCGGGCTGGAGCACCGGGCCAGCACCGCGCTGATCTGCGGCCGCCGCGATCTGCCGCGCCTGGGCGAAGCCCGCACGCCCGAGGGTTACACCACCTTGCTGGGCCTGATCTGCCACGAGTACTTCCACACCTGGAACGTGAAGCGGCTGCGCCCCGCAGAACTGGCCCGCTACGACTACACCCAGGAGAACTACACCCCGTTGCTCTGGTTCTTCGAGGGCTTCACCAGCTACTACGACGACCTGCTGCTGCGTCGCGCCGGCCTGATCGACGATGCCGCCTACCTTCGCCTGCTCAACAAGGCCCTGAACCAGGTGCTGCAGGCCCCGGGGCGCCTGGTGCAGAGCGTGGCCGAAGCCAGCTTCGACGCCTGGGTGAAGTACTACCGGCAGGATGAAAACACGGCCAATGCCACCATCAGCTACTACACCAAGGGCTCGCTGGTGGCCCTGTGCCTGGACCTGACGCTGCGCGCCCAGGGACAGAGCCTGGACCAGGCCATGCGTGCGGTATGGCAGCGTTGCAGCGGCGGCCCCATGTGCGAAGACGACTTTGCCCAGGTGCTCAAAGAGGTTTCGGGCCGCGACTTCGGCCCCGAACTCAAGGCCTGGGTGCACGGCGTGGCCGACCTGCCGGTGCAGCCCTTGCTGGCGAAGGCCGGTGTGCGTTGGCACGATGACCCAGCCCAACCCGCGCAAGCCCTGGGCCTGCGCGTGACGGAAAACGGCAGCGTCCAGATCAAGGCGGTGTTGCGCGGTGGCCTGGCCGAGAAAGCCGGCATGGCGGCCGGTGATGAATGGCTTGGCCTGGAGGTGGGCCCGCAAGGCTGGCGCCTGTCCAAGCTGGACGACCTGGCGCTGTACGCGGGGCCGGCCAAGCGCGCCACCGCCTTGGTCGCGCGCGACCGGCGCCTGCTGCGACTGGCGTTGAAGCTGCCCGCCCAGGCCACCACGGTGCGCCTGGCCATCGAGCAGGCGGCCTGGGTCAAGGCCTGGCTGGGTGGGGACCCAATGCCAGCCCCTGCGTCAGCCGATGTGCCTGCCAGTGCACCGGCCGCCGCCACTGAAACCAAGGCCCGAGCGCCTCAATCGCCCCGGAAGACCGGGGCTCGCTTGGCCAAAAAGGCCTCGACCCCCTCAAAGTAATCGTGGGTGCGGCCCATGGCTGACTGGGCGTCGCGCTCGGCCAGCAACTGGGCGTCCAGCTCACGCGTGGTCGATTCGCGCAACAGCCGGCGGGTGGCCACCAAGGCCGCCGTGGGCATGGCCGCCAGGCGGCGGGCCAGCGTCAAGGTGGTGTCCAGGCAGTCGTCCGCCACATCCCAGATCAAGCCCCACTCCCGGGCCTGCTGAGCGCCCAGCTTGTCGCCCGTCAGCGCCAGGCCCAGCGCGCGGGTCAAGCCCACGCGGCGTGGCAGCAACCAGGTGCTGCCGGCATCTGGCACCAGCCCGATCTTGCTGAAAGCCTGGATGAAGCTGGCCTGAGGCGAGGCGATCGCCAGGTCGCAACTCATCACCAACGACATGCCGGCCCCCGCGGCCACCCCATTCACGGCAGCCAGCACCGGCATGCGCAAGGCCTGCAGACGCCGGGCGGTGGGGTTGAAGGCCTGATCGATCACCGGCCCCGGGTCGGCCCGGCGCACCCGATCGGGCCCCGGGGCAAAGTCGAAGGCCGACAGATCGGCCCCTGCACAAAAACCCCGGCCCGCGCCCGTCAGCACCACGGCCCGCACGTTCTCGTCGGCCTCGGCCGCATCCAGGGCCGCCCACAAGGCGCGGTGCATCGTCAGGTCAAAACTGTTGAGCGTCTGGGGCCGGTTGAAAGTGATCAAGGCCACTGCGCCAGCACTGGCGTCGTCGGTGGCATACAAAACTGCGGGCTGAGCTTCATCGGTCATGCCAAGTCTCCTGCTGGGTGTTTTGAATCTGGATCGATCATTCTGCCCAAAGCCTTCAGCACGCATTGCAACCCGTTTGACAGCCTGGCGACAAATGGCTTGGGTATAGTCCCGGCAACCCCTACTGACGGAGATATAGGTTTATGGCTTACGAAACCATCGAAGTGCGCGTCGAGGCTGATCAGGTCGGCATCATCACCCTGAACCGCCCCAAACAGCTCAACGCCCTGAACGACCAGCTGATGACCGAACTGGGCGCCGCCCTGCGCGAGTTCGATGCAGACGCCAAGATCGGCTGCATCATCGTCACGGGCAGCGAGCGGGCTTTTGCCGCAGGGGCCGACATTGCCGCCATGGCCAAGTTCAGCTTTCAGGATGTGTACAAGGGTGACTTCATCACGCGCAACTGGGAAACCATCCGCAGCATCCGCAAACCCGTGATTGCGGCCGTGGCAGGCTTTGCCCTCGGAGGCGGCTGCGAGCTGGCCATGATGTGCGACTTCATCATCGCGGCAGACAACGCCAAGTTTGGTCAGCCCGAGATCAAGATCGGTGTGATCCCGGGTGCTGGCGGCACACAGCGTCTGCCAAGGGCTGTCGGCAAATCCAAGGCCATGGACATGGCCCTCACGGCGCGCATGATGGACGTGGCCGAAGCCGAACGATCGGGCCTGGTCAGCCGGGTGGTGCCGTTGGACAAATTGATGGAAGAAGCCTTGGGGGCCGCCCTGGTGATCTGCTCCTACTCGCAGATTGCAGTGATGGCTGCCAAGGAGTCGGTCAACCGCGCCTTCGAGGGCACGCTGTCGGATGGCGTGATGTTCGAACGCCGCCTGTTCCACTCGCTGTTCGCGACACAGGACCAGAAGGAAGGCATGGACGCATTTTTGAACAAACGCAGCCCAAATTTCACCCACCAGTGATTTCGCCTCAAATTTTGTGTCTATAATTGAGGGCTCAGACGAAATGAGTTTGAAACAAAAGCCTCAATCGCAAGGCTTTTGAAAAGTTGGCGCTTTAGCTCAGTCGGTTAGAGCGATGGAATCATAATCCACAGGTCCGCGGTTCGAATCCGTGAAGCGCCACCAAAATTTCTCTATGTGCGACAAGCACTTGGACAAGAAAGCCACCTTCGGGTGGCTTTTTCGTTTCCGGGCCACTCCATCCGATGTCATGGCGGATGCAAGTAGATTACTGAAATCGGCGTCGCCCCAACCCCCCCCTCACTCACCGCCCTCATGGACCCACTTTCCCAACTCGGCATTGAGCTGCCCAGCGCGGCCTACCTCGTCGGTGCGGTGCTGTTCGGGCTGGTGGGCATGGTGGCCTGGCGCCATGGCAAACACACCCAACGCCCTGTCGTCAGATGGAGCGGGCTTGTTCTGATGCTCTACCCCTATGCCATCACAGAAACCTGGATGCTCTGGGCACTGGGCTCGATTCTTTGCGCATGGCTTTGGATTCAGTGGAACGACTGAGGCCCAAGTACCGAGCCACACCCGCACCCAGGCCAAGGCCCGCGCAGGCAGGCACCGCCCTCACAACCGAGGTGCCACCACGGCCGCAGAATCAACCGTGCTATCGAGGTCCGGACTCTCTGCGTCAGGGTTGGCCAAAGCATGCAGCTCGTAGCCGATCCACAGCAAGGCGAGCACCTGGGCAATCCTGAGGGCACGATCAATCACATTGTTCTCCGGTTTGAAACTGCCCTCATTGGAACAGAACACCGGCCTCGATCGATTCTTGCAGCCCAGGCTGGCCAGGATGGATGCGCGGCGTGAAATAGGTCCGGAATCTGGCGGACACACCACTCAGATCAAGGCATCCAGGGGCGGGCACGATTGACAATCCAGACTCCGTCAAGCCTGCCTGCGTCATGGAAGTCTTTGTCAACAGCGTACTCAAACGAGCCGGGGGGCCAGCAAGCGATCTGAACAAGGCCATCGATCTCATTGAAGAGCACGACAACCTGCTGGCACTTGAGTTTCTGGATTCAGCGTTTCAACAAATGGGCCCGGCGGAAGTACCACGGCCCTTGCGTCATGCCCTGGATGCGAGGCGATCGACACTGCTGCTGGCGTTTTACAGGCGCTCTGTGGAGTACCTCCGATCATTCGAACCCCTGGAACAGTTGCTCAGGAACGGCTTCCCAGGCCTGACCATGGTCGACCGCTATGCGCTCAAGGAAGCCATCCAGCAGCAAGTGGCCAGGATCAAGGCCGATTTGAACCTGCCTTGAATGTCGACCCGGCCAAAACCCGGACCCAGGCGTGCCCCCACGCGCACGGCCTCTAGGGCCGCGCCATCAGCTGCGGCAGGATCAGGTCCAGCAATTGCGCCATGGCCGCAGGATCTTCCAGGCAATACAGGGCCCGGCTGACGGCCTCCGGCGAGCCGATGCGCACGGTCAACCAATCAGGCCGTGCGCGTTCAAAGACAGGCTCGTCGTTCACGTCGTCACCAGCAAACAACAGGCCGTTGCAGGCACTGAGCGCCAGAAGACGCAGCACGGCATCGGCCTTGTCAGGGGCCGAACGTTGCAACACATTGACGACGGCTTTCCCCCCCAGCGTGGACAGGTCGGCAGGCAGCGGATGCAACCAGTCCTGGATGGCCTGCAACGCGTGTTGCGGGTCAGGTGCCTGGCGGTAGTGCAGGGCGAGCGAGAACCGCTTGTCCTCGAACGCAACGCCGGCCGCCTGCGGTACACCACCACGCTCAAGCCATCGGGCACGCAGACTTGCCAATCCAGTGGACTCGGCCACATGGCCCAAGCCTTCGGCACCGTGGTTGCCAATCAGGTAGTGCGGACGGAACCCCAGCCTCGGCCGGGCGTCCGCCACACTGCGACCGGTGACCACCGCCACCGGCGCCACCATCGCCAGTTGCCGAAGGCGATTGGCCAAGGCATCTGGCACACGGGCATCGGCCGGGTGTTCGACGATCGGGGCCAAGGTACCGTCGAGGTCAAAAGCGAACAAGACTCGCCGACACATCAAACGGGACAGTGCCTGCAGCCCCTGGGCAGTCAAAAGATGTTGCATGGCAGCTCTCAAGCGCCGTTGTGGCGTTGCATGCGGGCTTCAATGCGCTCCCGCAGGCGCCAACGCGCGGCATCGGTGAGCATGCGGCCCGCCCAGCGGTACACATTGTCGTCACGCACCGTGGTGCGCAGATTGCCCATGCGCTCGCGTTGCTCGGCCTCAGGCATGGTCAGGGCACGGTGCAAGGTATCGGCGCCTTCTTCCACATGGTAGGGGTTGATGATCAAGGCCTCGTTCAGCTCGGCCGCGGCGCCAGCAAAACGGCTCAGCACCAGCACGCCCTGTTCGTCGTCGCGCGCAGCCACGAACTCTTTGCAAACCAGGTTCATGCCGTCGTGCAAGCTGGTGACCAGGCAGATCTCGCTGGCACGATAGAGCTCGTTCACAGCGTCGAATTCGTGGTGTTCGGCCAACAGGTAGACCGGCAGGCAGTCCGGCCGGCCAAACCGCGCATTGAGTCGTTCAGTGGCCTGATGGATGCGCTGCTGAAAGGCCTGGTACTCATCCAGCGCGCTGCGCGAGGGTGCAGCCACCTGGACCAGACTGAACTGCCCCACCCACTGCGGGTACTTTTCGAGCAAGCGCTCGACCGCATGTAGCCGCTCCAGAATGCCCTTGGTGTAGTCGAAGCGATCCACCCCCACGGCCAGCTTGTGCCCCGCAGGCAGCCCCAGGCGCTGGCGCACCGCCTCGCGACAGGCCGCGATGGCTGGCCAACGTTGTCGCTCCTGCTCATCGGGCCAGGCGATTGAAATCGGGTAGCTCTCGATCAGCGTGGTCTGCTTGTTGACGGTGATGGTCGAATGCTCGTGCTCGATGCGAGCCTCCAGGTGACGGTCAACGGTTTCCATGAAGTTCTTGCAGTGGAAGCGCGTATGAAAGCCGATGATCGTGCTGCCCAACAGGCCTTGCAGCAGCTCCTCGCGCCAGGGGCAGATGCCAAAGGACTCCGGGTTGGGCCAGGGGATGTGCCAAAACGTGAGAATGGTGGCCCGCGGCAAGCGCTGACGGATCAAGGCGGGCAGCAAGGCCAGGTGATAGTCCTGTACCAACACCACGGGATCTGCACTGCGTGCCTCGGCCACCACAGCGTCTGCAAAGCGCTCGTTCACGGCGCGGTAGGCCACCCAATCGGACTCGCGGAACACAGGGCGCACATGGGCCACATGGCACAGCGGCCACAGACCTTCATTGGAGAAACCGCTGTAATAACCCCGCTCCTCGTCGGCACTGAGCCAAAGGCGTCGCAGGGTGTAGTCGGCACTGCCTGGCGGCACCATCACCCGGTCGTGCGCATCGACAACGCTGCGGTCAGCGCTGCCCCCACCGTGGGCAATCCAGGTGCCTGAGCATGCACGCATCACCGGCTCGACGGCCGTGACCAGGCCACTGGCCGGTCGTTTGCACACGATGCTGTCACCGCGATGCTCATGGATGTAAGGCTCGCGGTTGGACACCACCATCAACTCGTCACCGCGCAACTGCGAGCGCAGCAAGGCGCGCAGGCGCTCGGGCCCCCAGTGGTCATCGCGATCGAGCGATCGCCGGTAGCTGTCCTCCAGGTCACGCAGGCGCTCGCGAAAATCAGCCGCCAGAGGCGCCAATTCACCACGCGTGCTGATCAGCGGGCTCAACAAGCCCTCGCCACGCAGCAGCGCCCGCGCGCCGGAGACCCATCCGCGCCAGCTCAGCTGCGCGACCACCACCGTGATCACCGAGATGACCAGCCCCAGACCGGCCATGAAGGCGATGAGGTATTTCTGCGTGTCCTGGCTGCGCCGCTCCACAAAGCTGAGGTCGTGCAGCAGCACCAGATTGCCCACCCGCTCGCCATCGACCACCACCGGATGCATGCCCACATGCACCGCGCCGCTGGCCAAAGGCAGCTGGGCCAGGGTTTGAGCCGCCAGGCTGCGCGCCTGAGCACACCCGAGATCGGGCGGGTAGGTTCCGGTCTTGTGGACGATGGTGTCGTCAGAACCACACAAGGCCACCGCAAACAGCCGTTCGTCCTGCACCGCCCGATTGAACAGCGCCTGCAGTCGCGCAGTGCGCAGGCGCGCGGGCTCAGGCAGGGCCTCGGCAATGGGCTCGGTCAGCGCACGGGTCACCAACTCGCCCCGCAGCGACAGGTCCCGTGACGACCAGCGCAGCGTGAGCTTGTCCATCAAAGGCAGCGCCAGGTAGGCAGCTGCCACCAAGGTCAACACCAATGGCAACAAAAATCGGAACTGCAATCGCAAGGTATTCAAAATCATGGTTCTACCCTTCCCTTCTTGCCCCTCCCCATCTCCTTCCCCCTGCCGCCATCCGGGTCCGGACTTCATGGAAAACCCGATTTGCCAGATCATGCGTCGGGTGGACTTCAACCCACTGGGCCGTCAAAATACATTTGCACAAATATACATGACTGCATTTGACAACCCGTATCCAGGAGGTGTGCCGTGCCCCAGTTACAGCCCAACGCCAACCTCGAGTTGGCCCTGATCGGCAATTGCGCCATCAACGCACTCATCGATCGCCAGGCCCGCATCGTGTGGTGCTGCATGCCGCGCCCCGATGCCGATCCTTTGTTTCATGCGCTGCTCGATTCAGCCGACGGCATAGGCCTCGATGGAACACTGGCCGTCGAGTTGGAGGGTCTGTGCCGGACAGAGCAGGCCTACGATGAAAGCACAGCCCTTGTGCGAACGCGTCTTTTCAACACAGCCGGTGCGGGTATCGAGGTGCTTGATTTCGCACCGCGTTATCGCAGCCGCGATCGCATGTTCAGGCCAGCTCAGTTGGTACGCCGGGTCCGCCCGCTGGCGGGCCATCCCAGGGTGCGCTTCGTGCTGAGACCCCGTGCAGATTGGGGCAACACCCGGCCTGAGCTGACCCGTGGGAGCAACCATGTGCGTTATGTGATGCCGGACGGGACCTGGCGGGTCAACACCAATGTCCCGATCACCTACCTGGTGGAGGAGACCTGGTTTTCGTTGTCCGGGCCGGTGAGCCTGTTGCTGGGCCCTGACGAATCGCTCAACGGGGGCATCGAAGAAACGGCGCGCCTTTTTGAAGAAGAAACCCACGCCTATTGGCGTCATTGGACCTCGCGCCTGGCCCTGCCGCTGGAATGGCAGGACGCCGTGATCCGCGCGGCCATCACCCTCAAGCTGTGCCAGTTCGAAGAGACCGGCGCCATCCTCGCCGCCGTGACCACCAGCCTGCCAGAGGCGCCACACAGCCAGCGCAACTGGGACTACCGCTATTGCTGGCTGCGCGATGCCTTTTTTGTGGTCCGGGCACTCAACAGCCTGGCCGAGGTGGGCACCATGGAAGACTACCTGCGTTGGTTGCACGATGTGGTGCGCGCCAGCCCCGGTCACGTGCAACCTTTGTACGGCGTAGGCCTGGAGTCACAACTACCCGAACGCCTGCAAGCCGGCCCCGCCGGATACCGGGGGATGGGGCCGGTGCGGGTCGGCAATCAGGCCTACGAGCATTTCCAGCACGATGTGTACGGCAACATTGTGCTGGGCGCGGCCCAGTCCTTCCACGATCACCGCCTGCAGAGGCGGGCCGATGCCGAAGACTTCAGACTGCTTGAACGCATGGGCGAACAAGCCTGGCTCTTGCATGACGCCCCCGACGCCGGGATGTGGGAGTTGCGCACCCGGGCCAGGGTGCACACCTCCTCATCCCTGATGTGCTGGGCCGCCTGCGACCGCCTGGCCAAGATCGCCCGCAAGCTGATCTTGCCCGAGCGTGAAGCTCTCTGGGCTGAACGAGCCACGCTGATCCGGCAAAAGATCCTCGAGCGAGCATGGAGCGACAAACGCCAGGCCTTTGTTGAAAGCTTTGAAGGCGAGCACCTGGACGCCAGCGTGCTGCTGATGTGCGAAGTGGGATTCATTGATGCACTCGACCCCCGTTTCGTGAGCACGGTCCGGGTTCTGGACAACGAACTGTGCGACGGCCCCTTCATGCGTCGTTATGAGGCGCCTGATGATTTTGGCCTGCCTGAAACAGCCTTCAATGTGTGCTCATTCTGGCGGGTGGATGCCCTGGCCCGGGTGGGACGCCTGGACGAAGCACGCGCCAGCTTCGAGCGCCTGCTCAGCCATCGCAATCATGTGGGGTTGCTCTCGGAGGATTTGGCACCCAAGACAGGCGAACTCTGGGGCAACTTCCCTCAGACCTACTCAATGGTCGGGATCATCCACGGTGCCATGCGCCTGTCCCGCCCCTGGGATCAGGTGGTGTAAGAGGATCAAGCCGGCACCAGGCTCTGGTCGCTTGCCATGCCACGCCATGCCGTGGTTTTGTGGCTGCTGCCCCCCTCGCCAGACGCAAAAAAGCGCCGGCACCTTGCGGTGTCAGCGCTTTCAAAGCGGCAACCGTGTCAGTCAAGCGGCCGAACCGGCCCTTGACTGGACAGCAAGTTCAACGAACGGGACGCTTGCGCGCATCGTGCGGAACGAAAGGCCGGGCCGGGCCGGGGCCGGCATGGCGCGGCGCGCCACCCGGCTTGCGGGCAGCAAAATCACCGCGGGGAGCAGCGCCGCCGAAATCACCAAAGCCCGTCTTGCGGCCGTAACCTTGGCCATCGCGCTGCGGCTCACGACGGCCACCGCCGAAGCTGTCAGCCCCTTGGAAACCTTCGCCGCGGGCTGGGCGCTGGCCACGGTCGCCCTGACCGCCAAAGCCACCACCGAAACCACCCCGGTCACCGCCGCCAAAGCCGCCACGGTCACCGCCACCAAAACCGCCGCGATCGCCACCGGCAAAACCGCCACGGCCACCGCCGCCGAACTTGCGGTCACGCGGACCGTAGTCACGGCCTTCGCTGCCACGGCCACGGCCACCGAAGTCGCCACGCGGACGCGCATCGAAGCGCTGTTGCGGCTCCATGCCGGGGATGACTTCGGCCTTGAAAGTCTGCTTGCTGTAACCCTCGATGTCGAAGATCTTGCGACGATCGCGGAACTCGGCAAAGGTAATGGCCAGACCATCGCGACCTGCACGGCCAGTACGGCCGATGCGGTGGGTGTAGTCTTCAGCCTTCATCGGCAGGCCAAAGTTGAACACGTGGGTGATGGTGGGAACGTCGATGCCACGCGCAGCCACGTCGGTGGCCACCAGGATCTGCACCTGACCATTGCGCAGTGCCATCAGGCGGCGATTGCGCAGGCCTTGGCTCAAGGCCCCGTGCAGGGCCACAGCCGAAAAGCCTTCTTGCTGCAGGTCGGTGGCCAGGCCGTCGCATTCCACCTGGGTGCTGGCGAACACAATGGCTTGGTCGATGCTGGTGTCGCGCAGCCAATGGTCGAGCATCTTGCGCTTGTGCTGAGCGTTGTCAGCCCAGAACAGCACCTGCTTGATGTTGGCGTGCTTTTCCTGCGGGGAATCGATCTGGATGCGTTGCGGCTCGCGCATCACGCGGGCAGCCAGTTGCTGAATGCGCGGCGCGAAGGTGGCGCTGAACATCATGGTCTGCTGACGCTGGATCGTGAGCTGGTTGATTTCAGCCAGGTCGTCCGAGAAACCCAGATCGAGCATGCGGTCGGCTTCGTCGACCACCAGGAACTGAACCTGGTCCAGCTTGATCTGCTGCGAGCGCTGCAGGTCAAGCAGGCGACCCGGCGTGGCCACCACCAGATTGGCGTTTTGCAGCTTGGCGATCTGCACTTGGTAGGGCATGCCGCCCACCACGTTGGCAACGCGCAGGCCACGGCAATGCTTGACCAGGTCGATGGCGTCATGGGCCACCTGCTGTGCCAGTTCGCGGGTCGGGCACAGGATCAGGGCGCCGGGAACGGCGGCCTTGAAATTGCGGGCGTTGGTGGGGTCTTTGCGCTTGGGGCGCTTGGGGGCGGGCTCACCGCGGGCGGCGGCCTCAGCCACGGCACGGTCGAACTCGGCACGGGCATCAGCCTCGGCCTGGGCCTGCTGCTGGATCAGCGTGTGCAGCACCGGCAGCAGGAAGGCGGCGGTCTTGCCGCTGCCCGTCTGGCTGGAGACCATCAAGTCGATGTAGCGGGCGGCTTCGCCGGCTTGCACATCGGCGGGCAAGGCCAGCGGAATGGCCTTCAACTGCACGGAGGTGGGTTCGGTGTAGCCCAGGTCGGCCACGGCCTGGACCAGTTCGGGCGCCAGGCCCAGCTTCACGAAGCCATTGGGGAGAGCGGGTTCTGCGGGCTGGCTGGCAGCATCAGATTCGGTACCCAGCACCTGGGCGGCAACTTGGGCCACCACGGCGGCGGTGGAAACAAAGGATTCGGCAGGCGCGATGTCGCCCTGCACTGCAAGAGTGTCGGTCATGGTTTTCTCACACGAAATGCGCCGCCGGCGTAGCCAGCGGACGCTTCGTCAATGGTTAAACAACATCAACCATCAAACGAAGCCTGAACCATCTGGTGTCTGGGAGACGATGGTGCGGGTGGGCGTTTCAGCGAATCTGGAAGACCGACATTCATCGATCCGGACGAGACCTGCTTTTCTGGAAAGCTCTGGGTCACCGTCCACAGCCGCAAGCCCGGGAGTGAAGGGAGATGCACAAGAAGCACCCGTTTCCGAGTGCAGCCTGCGATTGTGACAGGTTCAGGGTTTTCCCGCAAGAGAAAGACCAAAAATGACCGTCATGCGCCGCCGGTGATGGCGGACCCAGCGAATTTATGACTTGAGGAAGTGCTGACGGTAATGCGCCAGCTCGTCGATCGATTCATGCACATCCGCCAAGGCCGTGTGCTTCTGCGCCTTCTTGAAGCTGGCATAGACCTCGGGCTTCCAGCGCCTGGAAAGCTCCTTGAGCGTGCTGACGTCCAGGTTTCGGTAGTGAAAGAACGCCTCCAGCTTGGGCATGTACTTGACCAGAAAGCGCCTGTCCTGCCCGATGGAGTTGCCACACATGGGGGCCTTGCCCTTGGGCACGTACTGGCGGATGAACTCGATCAAGCCCGCTTCGGCCTCGGCCTCGGTGGTGGTGGATGCCTTGACCTTGTCGATCAGGCCGCTGCGGCCATGGGTGCCCTTGTTCCAGGCATCCATCTTGTCCAGTTGCGCATCGCTCTGGTGAATCACAAAAACAGGCCCCTCGACGCGGGGCTCCAGGTTCGGTCCGGTCACGACCACGGCGATCTCGATCAAGCGGTCTACCTCGGGGTCCAGTCCGGTCATTTCGCAATCCAGCCACACCAGGTTGAGGTCGGATTTGCTCAGGGGAGATATGGTTTCTGACATGGGCCGATTGTCGCTGATGACCTAAACTCCGCCACCATGCCTGAAGCCTCTTCCACCCTGAACCCTGCGCTGTTGCTCACCAGCGTTTTTGCACTGGCCCTGGTGGCCAGCGTGTTGCTGCGCCTTTGGCTTTCGTCGCGCCAGATCCGCCATGTGGCCCGGCACCGCGCCAACGTGCCGACGCCTTTCTCGCAGAGCATCTCCCTGGCCGCACATCAGAAGGCGGCCGACTACACCATTGCCAAAAGTCAGCTGGGCATGCTGGAGCTGGCCTGGAGCACGGCCACGCTGATGGCCTGGACGCTGCTGGGCGGCCTGGACGCCCTGAACCAGTCCCTGCTTGGCTGGCTGGGCGCGGGCATGGTGCAACAGATGGCCTTGCTGGGCAGCTTCGTGCTCATCGGCGGGCTGCTGGACCTGCCGTTTTCGCTTTACCAGACCTTTGTGATCGAAGAGCGCTTCGGCTTCAACAAGATCACCTGGCGCCTGTGGCTGGGTGATCTTGTGAAGTCCAGCCTGCTCGGTGCGCTGATCGGCCTGCCGCTGGCCAGCCTGATCCTTTGGCTGATGGGCAGCACCGGGCGCTTCTGGTGGCTTTGGGCCTGGAGCACCTGGATGGCCTTCAGCCTGCTGATGATGGTGATCTTCCCGACCTTCATTGCGCCGCTGTTCAACAAGTTCCAACCGCTGGAAGATGAGACGCTCAAGTCGCGGGTGACGGCCCTGATGCAACGCTGCGGCTTCTCGGCCAAAGGTCTTTTCGTGATGGATGGCAGCCGGCGCAGCGCCCATGGCAATGCCTATTTCACGGGCTTTGGCGCAGCCAAGCGGGTGGTGTTTTTCGACACCCTGCTCAGCAAGCTCTCACCCGCCGAAGTGGATGCCGTGCTGGCCCATGAACTGGGGCACTTCAAGCACAAGCACATCCTGAAGCGCTTGCTTGGCGTGTTTGCGTTCAGCCTGGCTGGCTTTGCCTTGCTGGGCTGGGTCAGTGGGCAGGTGTGGTTCTTTGCCGGGCTGGGGGTGCAGCCCTCGCTGACAGGCGCCAATGACGCCCTGGCTTTGCTGCTGTTCATGCTGGTGGTGCCGGTGTTCAGCTTTTTTGTGTCGCCCCTGATGGCACGCATGTCGCGACGCCACGAGTTCGAGGCCGATGCCTACGCGGTGGCCCAGACCGATGGGCAGGCCCTGGCCAGCGCCCTGCTCAAGCTTTACGAGGACAATGCCTCCACGCTGACGCCGGACCCGGTGTTTGCCAATTTTTACTACTCCCATCCCCCGGCCTCCGAACGGCTGGTTCGCCTGGGCACTTGAAACGGTTTTGTCTTTGGCCCACACGCATCTCACCATGAACGCCCCGCAATCCCCCGCGAAGCCCGAGCGCACCATGCGCGCCCTGAGCCCGACCGAGATCGTGACCCGACTGGCGCGCCACCCAGGCTGGCGACTCAACGGCGATGGCGCCGACGTCTGCATCGAGAAGGCCTTTGAATTCGACAGCTACGCGGACACCATGGCCTTCGTCAATGCAGTGGCCTTCGTTGCTCGTCGACGCGATCATCACCCGGAAATGACGGTGCGGCCGCACAGCTGCGTGGTGCGCTTCAACACCCATGATGTGAAGGGCCTGTCCGAGCGCGACTTCGATGCCGCCACCCAGGTGGATGGACTGCTCAACACCGACCCCGCAGGCAGCCCCCGTGAGTGATCGCCGCACCTTGCACGAAGGCCTGGTGGTCGCCAGCCACGGGCGCCACTGCGTCGTCGAGAGTTCAGATGGCGTGCGGCGGATCTGCCACCCTCGCGGCAAGAAGAGTCAGGCAGTGGTGGGTGACCGGGTGAGCTGGCTGTCGGCCACGCCGGGCCAAGGCGAGGAAGGCACCATCGAGAAGGTGCTGCCCCGCAAGAACCTGTTCTACCGGCAAGACGAAATACGCACCAAGTCCTTTGCCGCCAACCTCGATCAGGTGCTGATCCTGGTGGCGGCCGAGCCCGAGTTCTCGGCCCACCAGCTTTCGCGCGCCCTGATCGCGGCCGAAGCCGAACACATCACGCCGATCATCGGTCTTAACAAGAGCGATCTCGTCGAGCCCTTTGCCCGCGCCTGGGCCCGACTGGCCCCCTACCGGCACATGCATTACGGTGTTCTGCCCTTGTCGCTCAAACAGTCGGGAGAAGTCGATCGCGAGCACCTTTTGCGGCTTCTGAGCCACAAGAACACCCTGGTGCTGGGGCCCTCGGGCTCCGGCAAAAGCACGCTGATCAACCTGCTGGTGCCTGGGGCTCTGGCCGAGACCCAGGAGATTTCGCAGGCCCTGAACTCAGGCAAGCACACGACCACCAGCACTTCGTGGTACTGGGTGGACGCAGAGCGCCAGACCGGCCTGATCGATTCCCCCGGCTTCCAGGAGTTCGGACTGCATCACATCGACCCGGCCCAATTGGCGGCTTACATGCCCGACCTCAAGCCCCATGTGGCGAACTGCAAGTTCTACAACTGCACCCACTTGCACGAGCCAGGCTGCGGCGTGATGGCCGCAGTGAGCGCCGAAGACCGGCCGGACGCCATCAGCGAACAACGCTACCGCATCTATGCCGACCTGTTCGCGGAACTGAGTCAAAGCCGCTATTGAAGCCTTGACGGCCTCGCCACCCGCTCAAGCGGGCAAGAGGGGCCGCAAGGCCTCGACCAGGGCATGGCACTGGTCCGGCGTACCCACCGTGATGCGCAGGTACTGGTCAATGCGCGGCAAACGGAAGTGCCGCACCAGCACCGCGCGCTCACGCAGCCCGGCAGCCAGCAAGCCCGCATCACATGCCGGGTGGCGAGCGAACAGAAAATTGGTCTGCGAGGGCAGAACCTCGAAACCCAGATCCTCAAGCTGCAGGGCCAGGCCTTCGCGGCTGTGCATCACCGCTTGGCGCGTCTTGTCAAAATAGGCTTGATCCTCGTAGGCCGCCTGCGCGCCCGCTTGGGCCAGCTTGTCTAGGGGGTAGGAGTTGAAGCTGTTCTTGACCCGCTCCAGGGCGTCGATCAGGTGGCGCTGCCCCATCGCCACCCCCACCCGCAATCCCGCCAGCGAGCGGGACTTGGACAAGGTGTGCACCACCAGCAGGTTCGGGTGCTGCTCAATCAAGGACACCGCGCTCTGGCCGCCAAAGTCAACATAGGCCTCGTCCACCAACACCACCTTGTCGGGGTGCTGGCGCAGCAGGCGCTGGATCTCAGCCAAGGGCAAGCCGATACCGGTAGGGGCATTGGGATTGGCCACCACCACACCTGCGGTCACGGAACCCGCCGGCGCGACCAGATCAGCAACCTCCAGCCGAAGCCCTTCACGCAAAGGGATTTTCAGCGCAGGGATGCCATACAGATCGCAATAAACACTGTAGAAGCTGTAGGTGATGTCCGGCATCAGCAGCGGGGCGCCACCGTGCTGGAAAAAGGCCTGGAAGGCGTGGGCCAAGACCTCATCCGACCCGTTGCCCACGAACACCTCACCCCACTGCAAACCATGGTGGGCCGCGATGGTGCGACGCAATTCGAGGGACTCCGGATCAGGGTAGCGCTCCAGGCCCGCAAGGGTAGCGGCATGGATCGCGGCCAGCACCCGAGGCGATGGCGGGTAAGGGTTCTCGTTGGTGTTGAGCTTGACCAGGCCGGCCATGCGCGGCTGCTCACCGGGCACATAGGGCTTGAGCGTGCCCACCAGGGGGCTCCAGAAACTTGGATTCATGACGGATCTCTCGCTTGCATGAGGGCCCCAGGGTGCAGGGCAGAATCAAGACGGGGCCTTGGACGGGCCCGGGGCTGTCAGGCGCAGCGTCCTGACAGCTGTGATCAACCCAGCAGACGGGCCAGCGTCAGCAGGGCCAACAAAACCATCCACACCACGACAGAGCGCCACACCAAGCCCACGATCTGGGCCAGGTGAGCGACCTCCGGCTCTCGGCCCGGCGTGCTGTCGCTGTCTGCCGACTCGGCATCGGCCTCGCCTGCCGAAAATTCGGGCAGTTGAGAAGGCAAGGCGGTGACTTTCAAGGCCTCGCCACCCAGACGCACATTGATCGCCCCTGCCGTCGCGGCCAGCACCACACCGTCGTTGTCATTGGGAAACCGCTGGGCATGGTAGCGCCAGCCATCGATGGCCTCCTCGAAGTTACCAACCACCGCGAAGACCAGCGCCGTCAGGCGCGCGGGCAGCCAATCGATCACAGTCCAGGACTGGGCGGCAGCACGTTGAAGGGCATCGCTCACTGCCTGCTGCCCCACGCGATTGCGGTAACGCCAATAACGCGACACAAACTCGGACAAGCGGTAGATCACCGCCCCTGCGGGCCCCAGGCCGACCGCCGCGAGCACGGAGTACCAGGCCAGCACGCCAAACACGTGCCGGTGGGCCGCCAGCACCGAGTACTCGATCACATGGCGCACGATCTCACTGCGCGGCAACTCGCTGGCATCCACCTGCTGCCACTGGGCCAACAGCTCACGGGCTCGCGCCTCGTCCCCATCTTCCAGGGCATCGCGGATGTCGGTGAAATGGTGGCTGAACTGCCGGAATCCCAGGGTGACGTACAGCACAGCCACGTTCCAGAGCATGGCCACTGGCCAGCCCACAAACACCCACAGCAACCAGTGGATGGCCAGCGCCATCAGCGCCGGAAACAGCACAGCGAGGCCCCAGGTGATCCAGCCATGCTGAGGTTTGCCGGCATCAAAATTGCGGCTGGCCGTGCGCGCCCAGGCCCGCAATCCCGCATGAATCGGATTGCTGCGCCCCAACGGCCGGGCCTGCTCGATCAACAAAGCCAAAAGAATGGCGAAAAAACTCATGTCGCGATGATACCGGGGGCTCTTGCCGCTTCAGCGTCGCAGCCCTCAGGCGACCAGAAATCGGTAGAAATTGCGCAACATGCCGGCCGTGGCACCCCAGATGAAACGCTCCTGCTCACCGTCCATCCACGGCATCGAAAACCATTCGCGCCGCACCCCTTCGGCCTCATAGGCATGGCGCCGGTGGTTCGCAGGGTTCATCAGAAAGGCCAGCGGCACCTCAAAGGCCGAGGCCACCTCGTCAGGGTTGAGCTGCAGGCTGAAACCCGGACTGACCAAGCCCACCACCGGGGTGACGATGTAAGCCGTGCCGGTGGTGTAAATGGGCAGGCTGCCCAGCACCTGAACGTGCTCTGGCGCCAGCCCCACCTCTTCCTGGGCTTCGCGCAAGGCCGTGGCCGCAGGCGAGGCATCGGTGTCGTCCATGCGCCCCCCTGGAAACGCGACCTGGCCGGAGTGCGTCGACAGATGCTCAGTGCGCTGGGTGAGCAGCACCGTAGGCTCGTCACGCAGCACGATGGGCACCAGCACCGAAGCCTGGGCGGGTTGCCGATTGGCGAAGCGGCGCTCCATCGTCACTTCGGGCTGCCAGGTCGGCGGCAGGGCAAACCGCTTGGCCATGGCCTCGGGGCGCATTCGCTCCGCACTGACGGCCGGCAAATCAGCATCCGTGCGCAGCACCGGCACCGCACGGGGGTCAAAGTTCGGCAGGCGCGACAAGGGCGTGAGGGCGGAGGGTTCAGTGCTCAAGGAAAGGCCCCTGGGGTGAAAGCAATGGCCCGGCAGACCGGATGGTGTGCCGCAAAAACAAAAAAGCCGCTGACAGCATGGGCTGCAGCGGCTTTCCCGGAAGAAGCTATCAAGCTCAGGCGGCAGCAGCCACCTTGTTGACACGCGACGGCAGCTTTTCCTTGATGCGAGCCGACTTGCCGCTGCGCGAACGCAGGTAGTACAGCTTGGCACGGCGGACATCACCACGACGCTTGACTTCGATGCTGGCGATCAGCGGGCTGTAGGTTTGGAACGTACGTTCCACGCCTTCGCCGCTGGAGATCTTGCGCACGATGAAGCCACTGTTGAGGCCACGGTTGCGCTTGGCGATCACGACGCCTTCGAAAGCCTGAACGCGCTTGCGGGTGCCTTCAACCACGTTCACGCTGACGATCACGGTGTCGCCAGGGGCGAACTCGGGAATGGTCTTGTTCAGGCGAGCAATTTCTTCTTGCTCAAGAGTTTGGATCAGATTCATGAGGACCTCATACGATCTTGCCCGCGCCAGGATGGCAGTGTCGGAATGACGTGCACCGTGCTGCACAGAACTGAAGCAAAACGCCGTGCTGGCGCACGACACACTGCTTCAACCCTGGGGACAATTCAGAAGAATTTGCAAGGTGGCTTGTCCGCAAAATGACGGATCAAGCGGCCGGCCAGAGGATCGAAAAGCCTTTGATTATAACCAATCAGGAATTTCTGGCCAAGGCGGCTTCATCCTTGGCACTCAGCAGACCGGATTCACGCGCCGCCACGATCAGTTCAGGCCGGTGTTGCGCCGTGATGCGAAGGCGCTCGTCCCGACGCCATCGCTCGATGTGGGCATGGTGCCCCGACAGCAGCACCTCAGGCACAGGAACCGGCGCGGCGCCCTCACCGGGCTGCCAGACTTCGGGCCGGGTGTAGTGCGGACAGTCCAGCAGCCCATCGAGGGCCGGATTGAAGCTGTCGAATTGGTGGCTGCCCTCGTCATTGAGCACACCGGGCTGCAGACGTGTGACGGCATCGATCAGGGCCATGGCAGCAATCTCGCCCCCCGACAGCACGAAATCACCCAGGCTGATCTGCGCATCGACATGGGCATCAATGAAGCGCTGATCGATGCCCTCGTAACGACCGCACAGCAAGATCGCACCTGGACCTTGCGCCCACCGCTCAACGCCAGGATGGTTGAGCACCCGCCCGATGGGCGAAAACAGCACCACCGGCGCCCGCTCATCCTCGGCCAGGCTGGCACGGTCGGCACGCAGGGCCTGCAGGCAACGCTCCAGAGGTTCGATCATCATGACCATGCCTGGACCACCACCAAAAGGCCGGTCATCCACGCGCCGGTAGTTGCCTTGGGCAAAATCGCGCGGATTCCAGAGACGAACGCTCACCTGGCCTGAGGCATAGGCCCGGCGCGTCACGCCCGCCGCCAGAAACGGCTCGAACAACTCAGGGAACAGGGTGATGACGTCAAATCGCATGGGTTGATGCCGGCCAGGCTCAGTAATCAGGCTGCCAATCGACGGTGATGCATCGGCCCGCCAGGTCCACCTTGTCCACATAAGCCGCCACAAAGGGCACCATGCGCTCCAGGGTCTTGCCGTCTTGCTCATAGGCGATGACCAGCACCGTCTGAGGCCCGGTGTGCATCAGGTCGCGCACCACACCCAGCGCCAGGCCTTCGCGGTTCACCACATTCAGACCGAGCAGGTCCACCCAGTAGTACTCATCGGCGCCAGCAGTCGGGAAGCTGGAGCGCGGCACAAAAATCCGCGCACCTTTCAGGGCTTCGGCCGCATTGCGATCAGGCACATCAAGAGAGGTGGCCACGACAGAGTCCGAATGGTCCTTGGCCTCCTTGATCACCAGGCGCACGGTCCCTGTGAAGGTCTTGGCCCCTTTTTCAGCCGGTTGCAGGTACCAGCGCTTGGACGAAAACAGGGCCTCAGGCGAGGCGCTGTAAGGCAACACCCGGAACCAGCCTTTGATGCCCCAGGCATCGGCAATGCGACCCACCTCGATGGCATCGACCGGAAGCTCAGCGGCTTCGAGAGGGGGAAAGTTCTGTGACATGAAAATGCAGGCCCCAAAAAAATTCAGGCCGGCGGTGCGAACACTGCCGGCCTGTTGATGCGCTCAGTCTATGCGCTCAATCAGTCAAGCGAAGAGCGTGCGGATTGAACGCGTGGCGCGATCAGGCAGCCTTCTTGGCCAGTTGCTTGATCAGGCGTTCCACGGTGTCGGAAGCCTGGGCGCCAACGCCCTTCCAGTAGGTCAGACGGTCTTGCGCAATGCGCAGACCTTCTTCCGATTCCTTGGCGCTGGGGTTGTAAAAACCCAGACGCTCAATGAAGCGGCCATCGCGACGTTCGCGCTTGTCTGCGACGACGATGTTGTAGAACGGACGGGCCTTGGAGCCGCCGCGGGAGAGTCGAATGACGACCATGATTTATCCTTGGGTGGTGGAATTTCTTCCGAAATTTCTTCCAGCGTTGAGACACGCGACATAGCCACCCGGCCAGCGACACGCTGAATAGCTCTCGATTATAACCCCTTCACGTTTTTATGCCGATCATCCGCCCCAGCACCGAAGCCGACGTACCCGCCATCACCGCCCTCTATGCCCACCATGTGCTGCATGGCACCGGTACTTTTGAGGTCGACCCGCCCAATGAAACCGACATGGCCGCAAGGCGCACTGACGTGCTGGCCAAAGGCCTGCCCTACCTGGTCATGGAGCACGAGGGCCGGGTGGTGGGCTTCTCGTATTGCAACTGGTTCAAGCCTCGGCCCGCCTATCGTTTTTCCGCAGAAGACTCGATCTACATGGCCCCGGAGGCCAAGGGCCAGGGCTGGGGGCGCGCCTTGCTGGCCGAACTGGCCGCCAGGGCCGAGGCCGTGGGCGTGCGCAAGTTGATCGCCGTGATCGGTGACTCGGCCAACGCCGGTTCGATCGGCGTGCACCGCAGTGTCGGCTTCACTCCGGCCGGTGTACTCAAGGCCTGCGGCTGGAAGTTCAATCGATGGCTCGACATCGTGCTGATGGAAAAAAGCCTGGGTCAGGGCGACCGCAGTTCACCCGAGTAAAGTCGGGCCATGAAAAACAAAACCCTCGCGGCGTGGCTGGCCTTTCTGGGCGGCCCGCTGGGCTTGCATCGTTTTTACTTGAAGGGTTGGGGTGACTGGCTGGGCTGGGCGCTTTGGGTTCCGACCCTGCTCGGCCTGTGGGGTCTTGAGCGGGTGCAGGCTCTGGGCCTGGACGACACCTTGAGTTGGGTGCTGCTGCCCGTGATGGGTTTCAACATCGCAGGCTGTGCCCTGTGTGCCATCGTCTACGGACTGATGACACCCGAGAAATGGAACAGCCGCTACAACCCCGGCGCAGCGGGTGATGCGCCCCCGGGACGCACCCACTGGGGCACAGTTGCGGTGCTGGCAGCCGCCTTGTTGATCGGCACCGGCGTGCTGATGGCCAGCCTGGTCTACAGTTTTCAGCGCTACTTTGAATACCAGATCGACGAAGCCCGCAAGATCTCCCAGCCTGCCGACTGAGGCTCAGGGCCTCAGCCGCGCGCCGGCAAAGAGTTGAGCGGATCGCCACCGTAGAGCCAGGGGACGTCCAGGAGCCGGTCACCCAGGAGCTGCATGCCCAGGTCTCGGCCCCAACGCAGCAAACCACTGGAGTGGAAGATGCGCCCGTTGCGCTCGGCCCGGGCCTGCACGCGGGCGCAACGTTGCCAACGGTTCAGTGCGTAGCGCTGCAGCCGGGTGGGTAGATCGATCTCGAACATGGCCAGGGACTGCGCCAAGGCGTGGGCGTCCTCGATGGCCATGCCTGCACCCTGGGCGAGGTAGGGGCGCATGGGGTGCGCTGCATCGCCCAGCAGGGCCACACGCCCGCGAGCCATCTGGTCGGCGCCCGCCACGGGCGGCCGGTCGCACAAGGCCCAGAGGCGCCATTCAGGCACGGCTCCGATCAGCGCCTGCAAGCCCGCGCAGGTCCCGGCCATGGCGATTTGCAACTGCTGCGCATTGGTGCTGTGGTCCCAATGGCTGAGATCGCCCTCGACCTCGCCGTGCACGATAGCCACCACGTTCTGCCAGTCGCCCCCCCGCACCGGGTAGGCCACCACATGCAGACGCGGCCCCAGCCAGGCCGTGACAGATTGGGTTCTCAAGGCCGCAGGCAAAGACGATTGCGGCAACATGGCACGAAAGGCCAGATGGCCGGTGGCACGCGGCTGACTGTCGCCCCACACCTCACGCCGCACCTGGCTCCACAGGCCGTCGGCACCGACCAATACATCACCTTCAATGCGCTTTCGACCCTCCAGCTCCAGTGACACCCCCTCCCCAGCGGCCGCCCCATGCACGCCCAGTACGGACGAGGCCTGGTGCAGCGCCACCTGCCCATGGGCACGGACGGCCTCCAACAGCACGTGGTGCAGGTCGGCGCGGTGGATGGTGGCATAGGGTGCGCCGTAGCGCGCCTCGGCGCGGCCACGCAACGCCAGCCCGCCCAGCACGGCCCCAGACAACGCAGACCGCACCTGCAGCCGATCCGGAAAGGCAGCCACCTCTTTGAGCGCGGCCTCCAGCCCCCAGTGATGGAGCACACGGACCACGTTCGGGCTGATCTGGATCCCTGCCCCCACCTCGCTGAAAACAGGGGCGCGCTCAAACAGGCGCACCACCCAACCGGCTTGCGCACAGGCCAGGGCGGCGGCCAAGCCGCCAATCCCACCACCGGCCACCAAAACTTCGATCTGCTGACTCATCCGAGGATTGTGCCGCGCTCCTGGCGCTCGTTTTCGACCAAGCCTTGCGCTCGCTCAAGCACATCGACTGGCGACGGCCGCCCGAAGAGGTAGCCCTGAAAGGCTCGGCACCCACTTTGAAACAAAAATTCGAGCTGTCCCAGCGTCTCGACCCCTTCGGCCACCACGGCCAGGTCCAGGCTGCCGGCCAAAGCCAGAATGGTGCGGACGATGGCAGCGTCGTTGGGATCAACCAGGACATCACGCACAAAGGACTGATCGATTTTCAACTGATCCAGCGGCAGACGCTTCAGATAGCTCAGGCTGGAGTACCCGGTGCCAAAGTCGTCCAACGAAAAGCGCACGCCTTCCATGCGCAATTCGGTCATCTTGGCAATCATGTCCTCCACATCGGTGAGCAGAAGGCTCTCCGTCAACTCCAGTTGCAGACATCGCGCCCGAGCCCCGGAGCGCGACAGGCTCTGGCGTACCCAGGACACGAAATCAGGGTGTCTGAATTGCCGGGCGCTCACATTGACAGAAATGGTCAGGTCACGCGTGGCCTCCTGCTCTGACCACCTCACGAGCTGGGCACAGGCCTGGTCGAGCACCCACAGACCCAGGGGCAGGATCAGTCCCGTCTGCTCGGCCAAGGGGATGAATTCCCCCGGCGAGACCATGCCGCGCTGCGGATGCGCCCAGCGCACCAAGGCCTCGGCACCGGTGATGCGACGCGCGTCGTCCACCACGGGTTGGTAGTACAGCAGCAGTTCATGGCGCAGCAGGCCCTGCCGCAGGTCGCCCTCCAGCACCGAACGTGCGGTGACGGCGGCCTGCATCTGCGGGTCAAAGAAGCGCAGCGTGTTGCGCCCGTTCGCCTTGGCCTGATACATGGCCAGGTCGGCACGCTTGAGCAACTCATCAATCGGGGTTTCGTCGCCCTGGAACAGAGTGATGCCGATGCTGGGTGTGCTGTAGTACTCCAGGCCGTTGAGGTCAAAAGGCTTGTTCATGCTGGCCAGCAGCTTTTCAGCCACACGTTCGGTCTGCTCCGCGGCCGCAGCCCGGTCATGGGCCAGGTCTTCCAGCATCAACACAAACTCGTCGCCTCCGAAGCGCGCGACCGTATCGCACTGCCGCACGCACTTGACGAGCCGGCGCCCGACCTGCACCAGCAGTTGATCGCCCTTGGCGTGGCCCAAGGTGTCGTTCAGATCCTTGAAGTTGTCCAGGTCCAGGAACAACAGGGCCCCGTGATGCCCCATGCGCTCGCTGGACAGGCAGGCTTGATGCAGGCGATCGATCAGCAGGCGACGATTGGGCAGTTCGGTCAGTGCATCGTAGAAAGCCAGGCGCTCGATTTCGCGCTCGGCTCGCTTGCGATCCGTGATGTCACGCGCCACCCCCAGAATGCCCGTGATTTGGCCTTCATTGTCCCGAATGGGTGTCTTGATGGTTTCGAACAAGCCATGGTGACCATCCGAGAACACCATGTCCTCTTCGTAGATCATCGCCTGCTTCAATTTCAGCATTTCCAGGTCCCGGGCACGGTAATGCCGGGCGGCCTCCACCGAGAACAGTTGCTCGTCGGTGCACCCCATGATGGCGGCCTCGCCGTGCCCGGCAAATCGCTCGAAAACCGGATTGCAATATTGGTAACGGCCTTCGATGTCCTTCAGGAACACCATGTCAGGCAGTGCATTGACCAGGGCTCGCAGGCGGGTCTGGTTCTGCTCCAGGGCCAGTTCCATGGTCTTGCGTTCGGTGGTGTCGATGGCAAAGGCAATGAAGCCGACGATCGCGCCGTCCGCCCCACGCTCGGGCGCCAATGTGGTGTGGCGGTAGCGCACCTGCCCCGAGGGCAGTTCCACCCGGTTCTCGAAAACGACCAGCTCCCCGGCCAAGGTACGCTCCACAAAGGGCAGCATGCGCTGCAGCCGGTCCGGTGAAACGATGGCCGACAAGGGCTGCCCGCGCATGGCCTCGACCGAATGACCGAACCAGGAGGCGTGGGCCTGGTTGACAAACTGAAACCTGAGGTCGCGATCCAGCCGCGACACCCCACCGGGCATCTGCATGAGAATGCTGGCCAGTTGCGCATCCTTCTCATGGGCCCGTCGCTCTGCCTCTTTGCGGGGGGTGACATCAATGTTGAAGCCCACCAGTCCCCGCACCGATTCACCCTGCCAAAGAGGCGCCACGATGCACAGGAACGAGCGCATCCGGCCCTGCACCGGGGTGTCCATCTCGTATTCGATCACTTCGCCTTGCCAGGCTCGGGCGTTGTAGCGTGCCCAGCGTGCCTGCTCTTCCACCTGGTCGGTGCACTGAGCCGGTGTCAGGCCCAGTTGGGTGCCGAAATGGGCCACCCGTGCCGGGTTCTCGAGCACGAGGCGTTCCTGCTCGTCCCGCACCCAGGCCTCAAATGGCATGTTGTCGACCATGGTGCGCAAGACGGCTTCATTGCTGCGTTGCAATTGCTCGTCCAACTTTTCACGGGTGATGTCCAACACCAGCCCGTCCCACATGACGCGACCATCGTCCAAAGGCCTGGGCGCCGAGCAGACACGCAGCCACCGCATGACCCCATTTTTGCCAGGCATGCGCACCACCACATCCAACACGGACATCGAACGCGCTGATTCGGCCTCTGCCGCGCGTAGCAAGTCCAGGTCCTCGGGTAGCAGGCGCCCGTACAACAACATCGGATCGCGCACAACATCGGCCATGTTCATGCCGCCCACACGCTGCACCGCATCGCTCACATACACAAATCTGTTGTGGCCCTGCAGGTCACGTTCGGCCTGAAAAAGCAGTCCGTTGGGAATATTCCTGGCCAGGGCAGCCAGTTGGGCCTCCCGATCACGCAACGAGGCTTCGGTCCGCCTCACCAGTTCATAGGGCTGGCGAATGTTGATGCCAAACACGGCCCGGAAGATGAGCCAATCCGCCAGCACCTTGAAGACATGCCCCAGCACATTGAGTGAATCTTCTGGCGCGTGGTAGCTGGCAAACACGACCTCGCCCAAGGCCATCACGAAACAGGCCCCCGCCAGCCAATACCCACGCGATCGGCCGGTGCGCTGTGCCGAGCCCCAGAAAGTGACCGCAATCGCCAGGTTGACCAGACACAGCAGGTATTCGACAAACACCTTGAATGTCGTCAGGCCGTATTCCGGCACATAGACCGCAGGCAAACCCGCTGGCGGCCAGGTGAACAGCCCGAACAAGCCCAGCGAAACCGCCACGGCGGCTCCGAACCAGCGTCCGGCCGCACCCGGCAGGCGAAGGTTGATCGCCAGCAGCGTCAACGCCAGGGTTTCGAAAATCCGAGCGGCCAACCAGAAGTAAATCGCCTTGGAGGTACTCGATGTGGACAACAAAGGCGGCATCCCGGCGTAGGACAGCGCGTGCAACAAATCGCAGACAGCCGTCACCGTGAAGCCGAAAATCAGGGCATTGGACTGCCTCCGCTGCACCCGGTCCAGCGAGTACCAGGACACGGCCACCACCAAAGAGGCCACCACCACGGCCGACAACTCCAGCAGAAGGTGCAAACCCAGCCACAAACCCTCACCCCGCTCAAACAGCCGCACCGGGGGTGACAACATCAACAATGAAAGAAGCACCCCGGCAGCCATCCCCAGTCGGGTCGTTATTTTTCGCGCCTGAAGACTGGCGTCTTGGTCCTTCATGCTGACAGCCTATCGATTTCGTTACATCCTTTATCAGGCAAAAACGACCGATCGACAATAAGAATGTGGAGCATTGCGGCCTAAATACCTCAATCCCGTCGGTCGGCTGCTAGAGAACGGTCTTCGTCAGCCCGCAGCAAGGTCTGATCATTGGACTCACCCCATGACCGATGACACGGCAGGCCCATCCCGGGCCGAGGCCGCACCGCCTGCCCCGGTTCGGTGCATGAAGGACTTGTCAGCGACGATGCGAAAACGAACGGAGAACCGCCATGGAAAAATCGAGGCGGCAGGGCATGGCGCTCCCAAAAAGCACCGGTCTTCCTGCGGATGACGAAATCCTGAGCACCAGCCGAACAGACGGGTTCAGCCGTTCATTTCATCCGCGCAACGCTGCGGCCTGATATGGGGTCCGCCTTGCGGCGCACCTTGCTTGAATGACAAAGCGCTCTGCCGACACTGACAATTCAAGGAGATAGCCAACACGCCAATCTCAAATACCTTCACGCACCCAAAATGAAAATCAAAAACACATGATTTTCACTATATCAATTCACATCATCAAACCCGCCGATCCATGAGCCCACCGGAAGGCAGGGTCTCAAACACATTTAGACACAAGTTCGGCTACCACGCGCGAGAACCCCAATGTTCTTGACCAACGAGACAACAAAAAGCCCGTGCAGAAGTGTTTCTGCACGGGCTTTTTGTTGTCATGCGCCTGAAGCGCAGAACGGGATTCAATCAATCATCAGGGGATCACGCGGCAATCAGAAATTGAGCACGGTCCTGATCTTGAATCCACTTAGGGGCCTTGCCGCGGCCAGTCCAGGTTTCGCCTGTGGCGGGATTGCGGTATTTGGCAGCCACTTTGCCACCCTTGGCAGCAGAACTGCTGCGGGCGCGCGGTGCCTGGAAAATATCTTCGGCCGTCAGACCAAAATCAGCCACCAAAGTACGCACTTGCGCCACCGCGTCAGCGGTTTCACGCTTGCGGGCTTCTTGAATTTGCTGCTCAAGGGCTTCGCGTTGCTTCAGTAGATCCTTGTAAGTGGTGCTCATGATTTGATCAACCCATTCGTGTTTAAAACCCCATTATAGAAATAAATTCAAGCCGTACAAAGATCAGGGCTGAGCCCTTCTGCAATTTGAGGATTATCTTCACGAAGCAGACACAGGCACCTGATTATTGAAGCGCCGGCAACGCGGCCAAATGCCCAGGCACTCAGGGGCTGGTACCCAGGGGCCAGGCCAGAACTTTGTCAATTCTTCGACCATCAAGATCGACGACTTCAAAAATCCAGCCAGCACACTCGATGCGTTCACCCGTCGCAGGCAAATGACCGGATTCAAACATCAGCAGGCCTGCCAGGGTGTTGTAGCGGCCGCGCTCTTCATCGGGCAATTCGCGAATATCCAATCGAGCCCGCAATTCATCCACGGGCATCAGGCCATCCAACAGCCACGATCCTCCCTCGCGGCGCACGGCCCAGGCATCGGCCTGGGCCAAGGGTTGCAGTTCGCCGGTGATGGCTTCGAGCACATCGTGCGGAGTCATCAAGCCTTGTACCACCCCATATTCGTCCACCACCAGCACCATGCGGGCCGCGCGGGCCCGGAACTGCTCAAGCAATTCCATGCCGCTGAGGGTTTCGGGCAGAAAGGCCGCCGGCAAGGCATGGGCCTCGATGGGGCCGACGTGGTCCGGCCCCAGTTCCAGCAACGACGCCACACTGATCAGCCCCACCACGTCGTCCAGCGAACCACGGCAGACGGGGTACCAGGAGTGACTGCTCAGCGCGCCTGCACCGCGAATCCTTTGCAGGCACTGCGCCACCGTATCTTGGGCCTCCAACCAGTCGATCTCGGCCCGGGGCAACATCATCGACGTCAGGGGCCGGTCATCCAGGCGAAACACGTTCTGCACCATCTGATGCTCGTGCTCTTCAATGACCCCGGCGTCCAGCCCTTCTTCGAGGCTGGCCACGATTTCCTCTTCGGTGACCGAGCGCCCTCCCGAATCATCGACCCGCAGCAAGCGCAACACCGCATGGGTACTGAGCGACAGAAGACGCACAAAGGGCTTGGCCCCGACCGCCACCCAGGACATGGGGCGCGAAATCCAACGGGCCACCGTCTCCGGATACAGCTGGCCGATGCGCTTGGGCACCAGTTCACCAAACACGATGGTGATGAAGGTGATCACGGTCACCACCACCGCGGTCGCCGTGACACCGGCCACGCCCTCAGGCATGTTCCAGCTCACCAGCCAATGGGCCAGACGATCGCTGAAAGCGGCCTCGCCCAAAATGCCGTTGAGCATCCCGATCGAGGTGATGCCGACCTGGACCGACGACAGAAACTGGGTCGGCTTGTCAAGCAAGGCGAGTGCCGTGGCGGCCCCCTTGTCGCCCGCCTCGGCCATGGCGGTCAAACGGGCTTTGCGACTCGATGCCAGGGACATCTCGGACATGGCGAACACTGCATTGAGCAGGGTCAGCAGGGCAATCAGCAGGAAATCCATGCAGGGGAGTGGAGAATCAACACCATGGCAATGTACTTGATTGGTGATGTCCAGGGCTGCAACGATGCCCTGGGCCGTCTGCTGGACACGCTGGGTTTCTCACCCAGCCGTGACACGATTTATCTGTTGGGCGACTTGGTCAACCGGGGCCCCGACTCGGCCGGGGTGCTGCGGCGCCTGATGAAACTGGACGACGCTGCCCGTTGCCTGCTGGGCAACCACGACCTGCACTTGCTGGCTGCAGCGCAGGGTCTTCGCCCGCCCGGTCGCAAAGACACCCTCCAGACCCTCCTCCAGGCCGACGACCGTGCCACCCTGATCGACTGGGTGCGCCGCCAGCCCCTGGCGCGCCATGAGAACGGGGTGCTGATGTTCCACGCCGGGGTGCTGCCCAGCTGGACACCGACCCAGGTCATGGCCTTGGCCGCTGAGGTTCAGCAAATGCTGAGCGGCCCGGACTGGCTTGATTTTCTGCAGAACATGTACGGCAACCTGCCCCTGGGATGGCGTGATGGCCTGCGCGGTCACGACCGCCTGCGCGTCATCGTCAACGCGCTCACTCGACTGCGTTTTTGCACACCTCAGGGAGAAATGGAATTCGCCAGCACCGAAAGTGCGGAGGGAGGGCCACCCGGCTACCTGCCTTGGTTCGACGTGCCGGGAAGGGCTACTGCAGACACCCTGGTGGCCTTCGGCCATTGGTCCACCCTGGGTTGGCAGAATCGCCCCCATTTGCTGTCACTGGACACGGGCTGCGTCTGGGGTGGTTGCCTGAGCGCTGTGCGCCTGGGCAAGCGACCAGAAGATCGGGAATTGATCCAGGTGAAATGCCCGCCCGCTCAGAAACCCGGGCGTTGAGGGCATTCCTACCGGCCTTGAGCCTCGCCAAAGGCCAGAAGCCCGGCGCTGAGATCAGGAAACCACCGGATCAGCCGCCTTGAACAACGCAGCCACCTTGCGCTTGGGCTTGATGTTCGACGAAATCGCCCTGGCAGGCGCCTTGGCAGCGGCCTCCCAGGCAGGTGCTGCATCGACCACCGGGGCCTGATAAGGCTGGTCAAAAAACGGATCCCGCGGCGCAGAATGGGTGCGATAGGAACGGCGCTCACGGCCATAGCCTTCGGCCGTTGCCTCGGTGCGTTCGCGTTCACGTTCACGCGGAGCAGGACGACCTTCGCCTTGCTGGTACATGCGGCGCCCTTCGTTGATACGCTCGCGAGGACGGTCTTCGTCGTATTCCAGGGCCTCGACTTCGATCTTCTTTTTGATCAGCTTCTCGATGTCAGCCACCAGACGGGCATCGTTGTTGCCGCCCACAAAGCTCACGGCCAGACCCGAAGCACCCGCCCGACCGGTCCGGCCGATGCGGTGCACGTAGTCTTCGGCGTTGAAAGGGATGTCCATGTTGAACACCGCCGGCACGTCCTTGATGTCGAGGCCTCGGGCCGCCACGTCCGTGCACACCAGCAGATCGACTTCACCCTTCTTGAAGGCATCAAGGGCCTTCAAGCGCTCGTCCTGGCTTTTGTCACCGTGCAACGCGGCCGTCTTCAGACCATCTCGGTCCAGCGAACGGGCCAACCTGGCACAACCCAGCTTGCTGTTCACGAAAACAAAGGCTTGCTTGATGCCTTGCCGACGCAGCACCTGGTGCAGGGCACGGCGCTTGTCGTCGTCGTTCACGCCATAAAAATGCTGCTCCACGGTCGATGCCGTGGCGTTCGAGCGAGCCACCTCGATCGTGACCGGGTCTTGCAGGTAGCTACTGGCCAACCGCTTGATCTCAGGCGAGAAGGTGGCCGAGAACAGCAAGGTGGTGCGTTGCTTGGGCAGGTAGCTCAGGATGCGCTGCAGGTCAGGCAGGAAACCGATGTCCAGCATCCGGTCCGCCTCGTCCAGCACCACGTACTCGACCTGGTTCAGCACCGCGTTCTTGGCCTCGATGTGATCAAGCAGACGCCCTGGCGTGGCCACCAGAACTTCGACACCGCGCTTGAGCTCTGCCGTCTGGGGTTTCATGTCCATGCCGCCAAACACCACCGCGCTGCGCAACTGGGTGTACTTGGCATAGAGCTTGACCTGCTGGGCCACCTGATCGGCCAATTCGCGCGTGGGCAAAAGCACCAGGGCACGCACGGGGTGGCGGGCAGGAGACGTCGAACTGTTTTCGTGCTTGAGCAGTCGCTGCAGCAAAGGCAGGGAGAACGCCGCCGTCTTGCCGGTGCCAGTCTGTGCGGCCCCCATCACGTCTTTGCCCGTGAGCACCACCGGAATGGCCTGAGCCTGGATGGGGGTCATGGACTCGTAGCCCATCTCGGCCACGGCGCGAGCCAGGGGCTCAGCGAGCGATAAATGTGAGAATGATGTCGTCATGAAGCCTTGTATTGTCGCACCGGCGGGGAAAACCCGGTAATGCGGCGTATTTTTGCCGCCCAAAAAGTGGTTTCACCACCTTGAATGCCATGAAATTGATAGCGGCCTGCTGAGTCAGGTCAAGGCTCATCGGCCTGTGGTCTAGAGGTTACGGGCACTGAAGGTGTCGCAGGCGCGCACCGTGCCCTCGCGCAGCCCTGTGGCAAACCAGCGCTGACGCTGGGCACTGCTGCCGTGCGTGAAGCTTTCCGGCACCACCGCACGGCCTGCCGCCTTTTGCAAGGCATCGTCGCCGATGTGTGCCGCGGCGTTCATCGCCGACTCGATGTCGCCAGCCTCCAGAATGTGTCGGCTTTGATCGGCATGCTGAGCCCACACCCCGGCCAGACAATCCGCCTGCAGCTCCAGCCGCACGCTCAACGCGTTGTAACGCTCCGGGCTGACACGGCCACGGGCCTCGTCGAGCTTCTGGCTGATGCCCAACAGGTGCTGCACGTGATGCCCCACCTCGTGGGCGATCACATAGGCCTGGGCAAAATCGCCTGGCGAGCCCAGGCGGGTACGCAAAACCTCATAGAAATCGAGATCGATGTAGACCTTCTGGTCTGCCGCGCAATAAAACGGCCCCATGGCCGCCTGCCCTTGGCCACACGATGTCGGCGTGCTGCCCCGGAAGAGCACCAGCCGAGGCTCTCGGTACTGGCCGCCAGAGTGCTGGAAGATGTCTTTCCACACGTCTTCGGTATCGGCCAGCACCACGGAGACGAAACGGGCCAAGCGGTCGTCAGCAGGTGGGGCATGGCTGGCGGCGGGGGCCGCGCTCTGGCTGGGTGCACCGCCCTCGAGCAGACCCAGCAGGGTGAGTGGGTTGATGCCCATGAACCAGCCCACGGCCAGCACCACCAGCACGGTGCCCAGACCCAGGCGTCCGCCCCCCAAAGAAAAGCCGCCCCCACCCGAGGCAGGCTCGTCACGGCGGTCTTCAACGTTGCTGGAACTTCTCTGGTCTTCCCATTTCATGCGGCACTCCCAAGCCGATCAACGGCAGTCAGGACGGATGCTACCTGGGAGCCGTCCTCAAAAGGGATGAGGTAGCGTGAAAAATGGCACGGCATGGGGCCCGCCTGCGGAGCACTCGGCGATCGGGCGGGCGCCAAGGCCACAGCCCCGGTATCAGGGCGTCCGGCGTCAGGGATTGCGGCGCGGGGTGCTCGGGCTCTCGCAGGCCGGGTGCACGGGGCGCCCCGGCACGCTGCCGCACATGGCCGACAGTTCTCGCTGCTGCACCCAGGCGGCCGGTGCCGGGGCAAAGGCATCGTCCTCTTGCGGGCTGGCGCTGTACAGCAAGCCACCGCGACTCAGCACCTCGATCATGACCAGGACAGCCAGCACGCCCCCAACGGCAATCAGGATGGGCAGGTCCAGCCATTGAGTCCAGCGGATCGTGGGACTGGAAGAATTTTTCATGACACTGCGCTCCTGTTGGGTGACAGGAAATCGTAGGTAAGCAGATATTTCCGGGCTGTAGGACGGAAGCCCATCCCCCCGTGCGAAATGTCCAGCAGATGACACAAACGCCGCTGGCACCAACATGGAAACCGTCCAAATCCCGGCTCGTCTGGCCTGGTGCCCGCCCAGAATCAGTCGAGGATCACCCAGGCCTTGGTGACCGTCTCCAGGACTTCGAAAGCCCCCTGAAAACCCGCCGGAATGTGCAGGCTGTCCCCGGGACCGGCCTCGCGCCAGGTGCCCAGGCGATCATGCACACGGCAGCGCCCCGACAGCACGGTGAAGACCTCCTGCTGGTGCGCGCCGAACTCGATGCGCCAACGGCCCGGCTCGCAACGCCAGAGCCCGCTGCTCAGGGCACTGGCCTGGCCCACCGGGGCGGTCACAGCCGTCCAGGTTTCGCGCAGAGGGTTGCCCTCCTCCAGGCGCTCGGGTCGGGGCCGGGAAAGTTCGGGCGCCCCGGCCGACTCCAGCGTGTAGCCGGTGGTCTGCAACGGCGACAGCTGGGGGGTGCTCAAGCGCGTGGCAGGGTCACGCCATGCTGACCCTGGTACTTGCCGCCACGGTCCTTGTAGCTGACCTCGCAGACCTCGTCGCTCTCGAAGAACAGCACCTGGGCGCAACCCTCACCGGCGTAGATGCGGGCGGGCAGCGGTGTGGTGTTGGAGAACTCCAGCGTCACATAGCCCTCCCATTCGGGCTCGAAGGGGGTCACGTTGACGATGATGCCGCAGCGGGCATAGGTGCTTTTGCCCAGGCAGATGGTCAGCACATTGCGCGGGATGCGGAAGTACTCGACCGTGCGGGCCAGGGCAAAACTGTTGGGCGGGATGATGCACGAGTCACCCTCGAAATCGACAAAGCTCTTTTCATCGAAGTTTTTCGGGTCGACGACCGTGCTGTGGATGTTGGTGAACACCTTGAATTCAGGGGCGCAGCGGATGTCGTAGCCATAACTGCTGGTGCCGTAGCTGATGATCTTGCGACCCTCCTGCTCACGGATCTGACCCGGCTCGAAGGGGTCGATCATGCTGTGCTGCTCGGCCATGCGCCGAATCCATTTATCGCTCTTGATGCTCATGGGAATGCTCCGTTGCCCGCCCTGGCGCAAGCCAGGCGTTGGGCGGCCCATTGTAGGGCAGCCCGTGGGGGATCACGCCTGGGCCAGGGCCGCCTGGCCGGCCACGAAGGTCTGCTCGATGAGGCGGTCGTCACCCAGCACGATCAGGGCAAACAGCAGTTCATCCAGGTTGCGCGCCTGGGCCGTCTTGCGCGCCAGCAGCGGGGTGGCCCGGGGGTTCAACAGCACGAAATCGGCGTCGCTGCCGGGCTGCAGGTTGCCGATGGCGGGGGCTCCGGCCACCCCGCCCAGGCCCAGCGCCTGGGCCGCACCGGCCGTGTGCTGCCACCACAATTGCTGCGGGCTGAGCGACAGCCCGGGCTTGGTCTGCCCCTCGCGGCCCACGTAATAGGCCGCCAGCATGGTGTGGAACGGGCTGAACGAGGTGCCTCCGCCCACATCACTGGCCAGGCCATATCGGTAACCGACCCGATCGGCGCCTTCGTAGTCGAAGAATCCGCTGCCCAGGAACAGGTTGCTGGTCGGGCTGATGGCGGCGGCCGCCCCGGTTTCGCGCATCAAGGCACGGTCATCGTCATCAAAGTGGATGCAATGGGCGTAGATGGCACGCTCCCGCATCAGGCCGAAATCGGCATAGGTGCCCAGGTAGCTGCGCGACTCGGGAAACAGCTCGCGGGCCCAGGCGATCTCGGCCTTGTTTTCGGCCACATGGGACTGCACCCAGACCTCCGGATAGCGGGCGGCCAGCTCGCCGGCGCCCCGCAGCTGGGCGGGCGTGCTGGTCGGGGCAAAGCGCGGCGTGATGGCATAGCCCAACCGGTCCACGCCATGCCAGCGGCGGATCAGGTCTTCGGTATCGATCAGGCTCTGTTCGGTCTGATCGCGCACGCCGTCGGGCGAGAAGCGATCTTGCAACACCTTGCCGGTGATGAAGCGCATCTGCCTCTGGCGGGCCTGCTCGAACAGGGCATCGACCGAGGTCGGGTGCGAGGTGGCAAAGGCCAGTGCCGTCGTCACCCCATGGCGCAGCAACTCGTCGAGGAAGAAGCCCGCCACCTCGGTGGCGTAGTCGCCGTCGTGAAAGCGCGATTCGTGAGGAAAGGTGTAGTTCTCCAGCCAGGGCAGCAGACCCTCGGCGGGCGAGCCGATCACGTCGGTCTGGGGGCAGTGGATGTGCAGATCGACAAAACCCGGCGCCAGGATGCGGCCCGGGTGATGGGTCACCACCACGCCCGGGTAACGGTCGATCAGCTCGCGGTACGAGCCCACGGCCCGTACCACGGGGCGGCCCTGGGCGTCGGGGCCGATCACCAGCAGGCCGTCTTCTTCATAGACGGCAGAACGGTCATCGGCAAAGCGGAGGATGGCGGCGCGGTGTGCTTTCATGGGGCCGCAGCATACCCGCAGGCCCCGGGGCGCCCATATGGCAGGTGCCATAACCGCTATCGCGACAGCGGCATGCCCGCAGAACGCTGTTGCGCCAGGCCCGCCAGGGCAACCAGGCCACCCGCCAGTTGGCCGACCTCGACATGGCCACAGGCCAATGCCTGTGCGGCGGCCCGCTGACTGCGAGCCCCGCTGCGGCACAGAAACAACAGCGGCGGCGACGCCTCCAGCCACCCCGGCAGCACCTGTGCCAGTTGACTCAAGGGCACCGACTGCACTGGCCGGCCGGCCATGCGGGTCAGGCCGCTGGCCTGGTGCTCGTGGGGGTCGCGCACATCCACCAGGCGGGCTTGTGGATGGCGGGCCAGCCAATCCGCCAAGGCTTCAGGTGCCACGCACAAGGCCTCGGCAAGACCTGCAGGAGCAGGTGCAGTCTGATCGTCTTCTGGCAGCCCTGCCCCTTGCAGAGCGGCGCCGCAGGCGAGCAGGCGCTCACAAACCTGATTCACGAAAGTCTCATCCACCAGCAAGCCCAGAGACAGTCGAACCGAGGCCGTGCTGCGCGATGCCGGCCAGCCCATCGCCGCCAGCACGGCACTGGGCTTGGCCTGGGCCGCCGAGCAGGCGCTGCCGGCACTCACCATCAGGCCTGCGGCTTCCAGGGCACTCATCAAGCGCTGTGCCGGCACACCGGGCCAGGAGAAATTGAGCGTGGTGGGCAGGCTGTCTTCTAGGGCGGCATTCAGGACCACGCCCGGGAATGCCGCCTGCAGGGCCTGCCACACGCGTTCACGGTAGGCCTTCAAGCGCGCGGGCGGGCAAAAGGTGTTCCCCCGCTGCAAGGCCGCCAGCACAGCCCCCAGGGCGGCGATGCCGGGCATGTTCTCGGTACCCGACCGGGCGCCGCCCTCCTGGCCACCCCCGGCGATCAGGGGGGTGAAGGGGCTGCCCTCACGCACGTACAGCAGGCCCACCCCCTTGGGCGCATGCAATTTGTGGCCAGAAAACGGGGCGTAGTCGATGCGGCTGGCCGCCAGGTTCAGCGGCAGCTTGCCCAGCGCCTGCACCCCATCGACCAGCCACAGCGCAGGGCTGCCGGCCTCCTCCAATACCGCCTCGATGCCGGCCAGGTCACTCACCACGCCGGTCTCGTTGTTGGCCGCCATGGTGCACAGCAGCCCCACCTGGGGCAAGGCGACACGCAAGGCCGCCAGATCGTGCCGCCCACGCGCATCCACGGGCAAGGCGCGCACTTCAAAACCCAGACCCAGCACCTGGTTCCAATGCGCCAGGGCCTCGGGCACGGCCTTGTGCTCGGTGGCGCCATACAACAGCACCCGACCCGCCGGCAGGCCCTGGCGAAGTCGGTCACGCAGGCCGCACAGGGCCGACAGCACCGCGGTCTGGATGCCCTCAGTGGCGCCGCTGGTGAACAGCAAGTGCCCTGTAGTCGCTCCCAACACCTCGCGCGCCCGTTGCCGGGCCTGGCTGAGCAGGGTCTGCGCCCTCAAGCCCAGGGCATGGGTGCTGCTGGGGTTGCCGTAGGCGCTCAGCATGGTGGCCTGGGCGGCAGCGGCGGCCTCGGGCAGCACGGCGCTGGTGGCGTTGAAATCAAGGTAGAGCTCGGCGGGCAGGTCCAGATTCATGGGGCGGGAGCGGGGTTGCAAGAGGTGACTGAAGGCTGAAAGTCTAGAGATTCGCTCTTTGAAAAACATTCCAAAAATCCCCCAAGAATTGGGTTTTGATAGAAAATTTTCCTAATTTCAAGCCAAAAAACAAGATGAACCCACTGGACCGCATCGACCTTCAACTGCTGGACGCCTTGCAACACGACGGCAGCCTGTCCATCGCCCAACTCGGAGAGCAGGTGGGCCTGTCCTCCACGCCGTGCTGGAAGCGGGTCAAGCGGCTGGAGGACGAGGGCTACCTGGAGCGCCGCGTGGCCATCGTCAACCGCAAAAAGGTGGGCCTGCCGATCACGGTCTTCGTCAGCCTGCGCATTGCCCGGCACGATGAACGCTGGCTGGCGCAGTTTGCCGCCGCCATCACCGCCCTGCCTGAGGTGCAGGAGTTCCACCGCATGAGCGGCGACGTCGACTACCTGCTGAAGGTGGTGACCACCAGCATCGAGGGCTACGACGCCTTCTACAAGAAGCTGATCCGGGTGGGTGAGCTCAGCGGGGTTTCCTCGGCGTTTTCGATGGAGCAGATCAAAAGCAGCACCGCCTTGCCGCTGGCCCTGCCGGGTCGCCAGGACAGTGCTTGATGGCGCGCCCTCCTTGCTGCAAAGTCCACGCTCAACAAGAACATTCTTCATGCCGACCCGACCTTTGACCCTTTGGCTGCTGCGCATCCTGAGCCCTGTGCTGGTGCTGGCGGCGTTGTCCGCCTGCTCCAGCCTGCCCAAGCCGCCGCCAGCCCCACCCACCCACGCCATCAAGGGGTTCGAGGACACACCGCTGGCCCGCATCACCCAGGCGCAGTTGCCCGATGACGGACGTTCTGGCTTTCTGCTTCAGCCCTACGGGCCCAACTCCTTCGCCACCCGGTTGGCCCTGTGCCGGCTGGCCACGCGCAGCCTGGATGTTCAGTATTACCTGCTGCAATCCGACCACACGGGCCGCACCCTGATGCGCGCCCTGCGCGATGCAGCCGCACGCGGGGTGCGCGTGCGCGTGCTGGTGGACGACCTGCACACGGCAGGTTCCGACGAGTTGCTGCTGGGCCTGGCGGCCCACCCCAACGTGGAGCTGAGGCTGTTCAACCCCTTCCCCAGCGGGCGCGGCCACCTGCTGACGCGCTTCATCAGCTCGGGGCTGGACATCGGTCGCGTGGACCGGCGCATGCACAACAAGCTGTTCGTGGCCGACAACGTGGCGGCGGTGGCGGGCGGGCGCAACATCGCCGACGAGTACATGGTCAATGCCGAGGGCAGCAACTTCATCGACATGGACACCTTCGTGGCGGGCCCGGCGGTGCGCGAACTCTCGCGCGCCTTTGACCTGTACTGGAACAGCGAGCACGTCTACCCCGTGGACCAGATCGCCTTCAGCCCACTGAGCCCTGAGCAACGCCGTGCCCAATTCGAACGCCTGACCGCCAAGACCCACCCGCCCACCGATACGGGACGGGTGCCGGACAACGGTCAGGTCGAGGACTCGGGCCTGGACCTGCCTTTTGACCACCTGCCACCGGCCCTGGTCCGCATGCTCAACCTGCCCTACGAGCTGGCCGAGGGCCGGCTGGGCCCCCTTCTTCAGGCCCAGGCCCGGGTGCTGGTCGACCCCTTGAGCAAGACCGAGGGCGTGAACGAGCACGAGCACTCCATCACCGGCACGGTGTTCGAGGGCACTTACCAGTGGTTCACCACCAGCCGCCAGTTGCTCAGGATGACCTCGCCCTACTTCGTGCCCGACGACACGGCCCTGCAATCCCTGGCCCACGCGCGCCAGCAGGGGGTGCGACTGCAACTGGTGACCAACGCGCTGGCGGCCACCGACGAGCCCTGGGTGCATGTGGGCTACTCGCGCCAGCGCCAGGCCTTGCTCAAGATGGGCGTCGAGATCTTCGAGATCAGCCCCAGCCTGAGCGCCAAGCGCCGGCGCCTGGGCGTGATCGGCAAGAGCCTGAGCGCCCTGCACATGAAGAGCGCCATCCTCGACCACCGCCAGGTGTTCCTCGGCTCGATGAACCTGGATCCGCGCTCGGTGCGCCTGAACACCGAACTGGGCCTGATCATCGACAGCCCCGAGATGGCCGCCCAACTGGAGGCCATGAGCGACCTCGCCAGCGTCTACCAGCTGCGTCTGGCGGCCGATGGACAAAGCATCGAATGGATCGAACGCAATGGCGAGGGCCAGGAGACGGTGCACTCCGAAGAGCCCGAAACCAGCCCCTGGCTGCGCTTCAAGCTCTGGCTGCTCGGGCCGCTGGTGCCCCTGGGCGAACTCTGAAGGTCGGGTGGATACCCCCGCTTGATCCTCAGCGCAGGCTGCCCTGCACGCCCTCGACCAGCCAGTTCAGATTCAGGATCTGTTCATCGCTCAAGGCCTGGCCGGGCTCAATCACGGTGTGCCCCTGGTTGTCGCGCACCGGCTGGGCACCGGCCTTGAAGGGCTGCAGCCGGCCAGCCGCCATGTCCTTCTGGCGCGCCAGCACCTCGTTTTGCACCGCCACGGGCACCTGGGGCCCAAAGTCGCCGACCCGGATCATGCCTTCGCGCACCCCGCCCCACAGGGCCGCGGGCTTCCAGCGGCCATCGGCCACCGCCTTCACCCGGGCGGTGTAGTAAGCCCCCCATTCGTGGGTCACGGCAAGGATCTGCGCCTGCGGCGCCACCTTGCGCATGTCCGAGTGGTAGGCCACCGCCAGCTTGCCGCGCTCCTGAGCCGCCGCCATCACCGCGGTCGAGCCGGTGTGGAAAGCCAGCACATCGGCGCCCTGGTTCATCAAGGTCATGGCCGCATCGCGCTCGCGCGGCGGGTCGAACCAGGCGTTGAGCCAGACCACCTTGACACGGGCCTGCGGATCGACCGAGCGCATGCCCAGCGTGAACGCGTTCAGCCCCTGCAAGACCTCGGGGATGGGGAAACCCGCCACATAGCCCGCCACATGGCTCTTGCTCATGCGGCCGGCCGCGATGCCGGCCAGGTAGCGGCCCTCGTAGTAGCGGGCATTGGCTACCGCCACATTGGCCGCCGTCTTGTAGCCCGTGATGGATTCGAACTTCACCTGTGGAAACTCGGCAGCCACCTTGAGCGTGGGCTCCATGTAGCCGAAGCTGGGCGTGAAGATGATCTGGTTTCCCTGCTGGGCCAGATCGCGGATCACGCGCTCGGCATCCGCACCCTCGGGCACATCCTGCACAAAAGTGGTCTTCACACGATCGCCCAGGGCGGCCTCAACCGCCAGGCGCCCCTGCTCGTGCTGGCGCACCCAGCCGGCCTCGGTGATGGGGGTCACATAGACGAAGGCGGCCTTGACAGGGGGCGCTGCGGGGGCCACCTGAGCAGCCGGGTGAACGACAAAGGGAATGGAAAAACAGGCGGCCAGGAGCGCACTGCGCCCCCTGGCGGCGAGGTTTTTGTACATGGTGTTCCTCGACATGGCCCCGGAATGCAAAAGCCCCAGCTGCCGGGACACCCGCTGGGGGCTGTGATTCTAAGGCCCGCCGGAAGTCCGCCCTGATCACGATGGCTGAGCCCGCAAAGCGGCAAGAGACAAGGGGGCCGCCGCCATGAACAATGCCCGCATGAACACACCACCCCCATCGGCCCAGGCCGGTTCAGCCCACTGGAAACGCAACCTCTGGGTCTGCATGTTCGGCTCTTTCACCACCATCGTGGCCATGACCTTGCTGCTGCCCTTTCTGCCCCTGTATGTGGAGCAACTGGGCGTGCATGACCCGGCCGCCATCGTGCAGTGGTCGGGGGCGGCCTATGCGGCCTCGTTTCTATCGGCCGCCCTGGTGGCGCCGCTTTGGGGCCGGCTGGCCGACCGCTACGGCCGCAAACTGATGCTGATCCGCGCCAGCCTGGGCATGGCCGTGGCCATGGCCCTGATCGGGCTGGCCAGCAACGTCTGGCAACTGGTGCTGCTGCGCCTGCTGGCCGGCTTTCTGGGCGGCTACGCCTCGGGTTCGACCGTCATGGTGGCCACCCAGACCCCCAAGGCCCAGTCGGGCTGGGCCCTGGGCACGCTGTCATCGGCCGTGATGGCAGGCAGCCTGGTCGGCCCGCTGGTGGGCGGCGTGCTGCCCCAGTGGATCGGCATCCGCTGGACCTTCTTTGCCGCCGGGGCCGTGATCTTCGTGGCCTTCATCGCCACCTGCACCCTGATCCGCGAAGACGTGCGCCCAGCGGCTCGGCCCGCCGCCGGCGCCCCCAGCCGCTGGCAGGCCATTCCGGATCGGCGCCCGCTGCTGGCCATGCTGTTCACCGGCATGCTGCTGATGCTGGCCAACATGTCGATCGAGCCCATCATCACCGTCTACGTGGCCACCCTGGTGCCCGACCCGGCCCAAGTCACCCTGCACGCGGGCCTGGTGATGTCAGCCGCCGCCCTGGGCAGCATCCTGTCCGCCTCGCACCTGGGGCGCCTGGCCGACCGGGTGGGCCACTGGAATGTGGTCATCGCCTGCCTGGTGGTGGCGGCCCTGCTGCTGCTGCCCCAGGCCTTCGTCACGGCCACGTGGCAACTGGTGGGGCTGCGCTTTCTCATGGGCCTGTCACTGGGCGGCCTGCTGCCCTGCATCGCCGCGGTGATCCGGCACAACGTGCCCGAAGGCACGGCCGGCCAGATGCTGGGTTACTCCACCTCGGCCCAGTACACGGGACAGGTCACCGGCCCCATGTTGGGCGGCTTGATCGGCGGCCACCTGGGCATGCGCTGGGTGTTCCTGGGCACCAGCGTGCTGTTGGCATGGGGGGCGGTGTGGAACTGGCGCACCCAAGGCCAGGTCCGCCCACCCGTCAAGTGATCGGCAGGGCCTCGCGCAGCAAGCGCGCCAGTTGCTCCACCACCGGCGAAACCGGGGCCTCACCCCGGTAAAGCACCAGGCTGATGTGGGGCAAGGCGGGCAGGCCGCAAGCCGCTGCGTCCAGTCTTTGCACACCGGGCGGGCAACCCAGGGCTGTGCGCACCGTCAACCCGAGCCCCGCCGAACTGGCCGCCCACAGGGCCGACAGGCTGGCGCTGGTAAAGGCATGACGCCAGGCCGTGCCTTGGGCATCCAGGGCCGCCATGGCCATGCGCCGCACCGGGCAGGGTTCGTCCAGCAGCACCAGGGGCAAGGGCTCATCACTGCACCAGCCAGCCGCATCGGCGCCCCACCAGGCGGGGCGCTCGGCCCCATGGGCATCGACCGGGCCAATCCAGAGCAGCGGCGTCTCCAGCCAGCGCTCGGCCCCTGGCAACCAGGGCTGATCCCCGGTCTCCCAGACCAGGGCCAGGTCCAGCAGGCCCTGGCTCAGCCGCTCGCGCAATCCAGCGCAACGCATCATGCTGGCCTCGATGCGCACCTGTGGGTGCGCCCGCGCAAAGCGCCCCAGCACCTGGGGCAGCAGCACCTCACCAAACTCCTCCTGCAGGCCCAGACGCACCTGGCCCTGCAGGTTCAAGCCCCGCAAGGCTGCGCCGGCTTCGTCGTTCAGGTCGATCAGGCGCTGTGCATAGGCCAGCAAGGTCTCGCCCGCCTCCGTCAGGGCCAGGCCGCGACCGGCCTTGCGAAACAGCACGGCCTCGGCCTGCGACTCCAGCTTCTTGAGTTGCGCACTCACCGCCGACGTCGAGCGGCCCAGGCGGTCGGCGGCCTTGGCATAGCTGCCCAGGCGCACGCCCGTCACGAAGGTGCGCAGCACGTCCAGGTCAAACAAGGCTTGAGGCATTTGATCGTCCCATTTTTCAAAACAATTGATCCTGAATTTTCTGATTTTCAAAATCATTGTGCCAGCCCACACTGCCGGCCATGTCCTACCTCCTTCCCCTGCCCCAACAAGCCCACCGCCCGCCAAAACACCGATGGAAGGTGCTTGCCGCCGGGGTGGCGGCCAATGCGGCCTTTTCAGTGGCCTTCAGCGGCTTGCCCATGACCGCCGTGCTGCTGCGCCAGGCCTACCAGCTCGACAACGCCTTGCTGGGGCTGATGCTGGGCTTGATGGGCCTGGGCATTGCGCTCAGCGAACTGCCCTGGGGCCTGCTGACCGACCGCCCGGTGCTGCTGGCAGGCCTGGGCAGCACGGCGTTGGCCTTGCTCGCTTTGGCCGGCTGGGCCACACCGGGTGCCCCTTTGTGGGGGCTGGGGGGCGGTCTGCTGGTCGTGGGTTTGCTGGGGGGCAGCGTCAACGGCGCCAGCGGCCGGGCCGTGATGGGCTGGTTTCCGGCCACCGAGCGTGGCATGGCCATGAGCATCCGCCAGACCGCTGTGCCCCTGGGCGGCGGCGTGGGGGCCTTGCTGCTGCCCTGGCTGGCCTGGCATGGCGGATTTGCCTGCCTGTTCGGGGTGCTGGCCGGCCTGTGTGGCGCCGCGGCCCTGTTGTGTGCGGCCTGGGTGCACGAGCCCGCCCCTGGGTCGGCCGGCTCCGCGCCAGCCCCTGCCAGCGCCGGCGCAACCCCCTGTACAGCGCCCCCGGGCGCCCTGCACGACCACCGGGTGTGGCGCCTGGCCACGGGCATCGGCCTGCTGTGCGCACCGCAGTTTGCCGTGATCTCTTTCGGTACCGTCTTCCTGCACGACTTTGGCGGCCTCAGCCTGCCGGCCTGCACCGGGGCCATGGCCCTGGTGCAGGTGGGCGCCATGGGCTTGCGGGTGTGGAGCGGCCGCTGGACCGATCGACAGGGCAACCGCCCGGCCTACCTGCGTGCCTGCGTCGGTGCGGTGATCGCGGTGTTCCTGGGTCTGGCGCTGCTGAGTGCGCTGCAACCGGCCTCGCCGGCCTCGCCGGGCGCCGGCTGGGGGCTGCCGGCCCTGGCGCTTCAACCGCTGCTGGCCGCCTGGCTGGTGTTGGCCGGCCTGGTGGTGTCGGCCTGGCACGGGGTGGCCTATGCCGAACTGGCCACCCTGGCCGGGGCCCGCCAGTCGGGCACGGCACTCGGCCTGGCCAACACCTGGGTGTTTGTCGTGTGCTTTGTCACGCCCAGCGTGCTGCCGGGCCTGCTGCAGTGGCAGGGCTGGCCTGCAGTGTGGCTGGCCGCCAGCATCTGCGCGGCCTTGGCCGGCCCCTTGCTGTTGCGGCCCCGGGGCGAGGTTCAGTAATCGTTTTCCGAGAAGCTCAGAAACACGTCCTTGAGCTGATGCTCCCAGGCATGACGCTGGGCTTCGGTGACAAAGCTGGCCTCGAAGCTGTTGCGTGCCAGCGTGTAGGCATGGTGGGCGTCCAGCCCGGTGGCGGCGAAGGTCTGCACGAAGTTGTCGTTCAGGTAACCGCCAAAGTAGGCCGGGTCGTCCGAATTGACGGTGGCTACCAGACCCGCATCGAGCAGTTGGCGCAGGTTGGAACTGGCCAGGTCCGGGAACACGCACAGCTTGACGTTGGAGAAGGGGCACACGGTCAGCGGGATCCGGTCCTGGGCCAGGCGCTGCATCAGGGCCGGGTCTTGCAAGGCCTGGACACCATGGTCGATGCGTTCGACCTTGAGCACATCGAGGGCGCTCCAGATGTAGGCCGGCGGGCCTTCCTCGCCGGCATGGGCGACCAGGCGCAGGCCCAGTTCGCGGCAGCGCGCAAACACGCGGGCAAACTTTTCGGGCGGGTGCCCAAGCTCGCTCGAATCGAGGCCCACGCCGATGAAACGGTCGCGCCAGGGCAAGGCCTGCTCCAGCGTGGCCAGGGCGTCGTCCTCGCTGAGGTGGCGCAGAAAGCACAGAATCAGCGAGGCATCCACCCCCAGCTGGCTGGCCGCGTCGGTGCAGGCCCGGTGCAGACCGCCGATCACGGTGGCCATGGGCACGCCGCGGGCCGTGTGGGTCTGCGGGTCAAAGAACAGCTCGGCATGCACCACGTGGTCGGCGGCGGCCCGTTGCAGGTAAGCCCAGGCCATGTCGTAGAAATCCTGCTCTTGCAGCAGCACGCTGGCGCCAGCGTAGTAGATGTCGAGAAAGCTCTGCAGGTTGGTGAAGGCATAAGCCCGGCGCAGGCTTTCGACATCGGCATAGGGCAGGCTCACGCCATTGCGCTGGGCCAGGGCGAAGATCAGCTCAGGCTCGAGCGAGCCCTCGATGTGGATGTGCAGCTCGGCCTTGGGCATGCGACGCAGCAGCTCGGGTAAGCGAGCCGGTGCGATGTGGGGAATCTTGAACATGGGGGCCTTCCGGGAAGTTTGAAGTTTTTTACCACAGCGCCCAGGTGGCAACAGAGCGTTTTCCCGCCCTGCCACCCAGGCACCTGCGCTGGCTTTGCGCTGGGTCAGATCACGCCGAAGCGCACCCCACGGCGGGCCAGCATGCGGCGATAGGCCACCGACACGCGGTCAGTGGCGGCATGGCGCTCAGCCTGCAGGTCCAGCGGCAGCCGCTTGGGGGTCTGCGATTCGAGCACCGGCTGATCCTGGGTGAAGATGGTGTGCTGAAAAGCCGTCAGCTTCTCATCGGGCGAATCGAAGTCGGCCACCGCCAGACGGAACCAGACCCGGCTGGACTCAGGCGTGACGGGGCAGATGTAGAGCGCAATCGACTCACGCCACCCGGCCACTGTCGTGGTCCCGGCCTCGGGCACCTTGGTCAGCAACGCGCAATAGGGGTCGGTCACCTCGTAGCTGTATTCCACCTGAGCCGGCGCGGTGGAGTGCAGATTGGACTGAGGCTGCCAGGCTTTGCAGCCCGTGGCACGCAGGCCGCGGTCGGTGTCCTGCACCTCGTAGGCATCGATCTCGGGCCGTGCGCGCAGGCCCAGCCAGCCCTCGTGCACAAATGAGAAATGCGCCATGTCCAGGAAGTTCTCGACGATGCGTGGGGCGCTGGCCGCCACGTCGTAGGGCCCGCAGTTCATCTTGCGCAGGCCCGCATCGGCTTCGGCCTCGAACGGGGGCAGGCCTGGGTCGTCTCCCGAGCTGTCAAGCCGCACCCAGACCAGGCCATGGGCTTCGCGGCAGGCATGGATGGTGGCGCAGTGCGAGGCCGGCGGGGTGAACTCAGGCAGGGCCGGCACTTGCACACAGCGCCCGCGTGACTCGAACTGCCAGCCATGGTAGGGGCATTCCAGCCGACCATCGCGCACCTGCCCGAGCGACAAGCGGGCCCCCCGATGCGGACAGCGATCCGTCCAGGCCTGCAGCGTGCCATCAGCGGCCCGCCACAACACCAGCGATTGCTCCAACAGCGTCACCGCCACCGGGCCGGCCTGCACCACGCTGGTCAGTGCCACCGGGTGCCAAAGTGTCTTTTCCATTGCAACTCCAGAACTTTTCAACGCCCCAATCAAAAAGAGCTGCCCAGGGGCAGCTCTTGAGACCCCGGGGCGCTCACCCCGGGAGGCTTGGGCTTACTTCTTGTCGCCGCCGGGCACCTTGCCTTCCACGCCCTTGACGTAGAAGTTGATGCCACCGAGGAACTTGTCGTCGGCCACTTCGTCCTTCTTCAGCAGTTCCTTGCCGGCCTGGTCCTTGATCGGGCCCTTCCAGATCGCGAAGCTGCCGTCGGTCAGGCCCTTCTTGATCTCGTCGATCTTGGCCTTGGTTTCAGCGGGCACGTCTTCGGCAATCGACACCAGGTCGATCGCGCCTTCCTTCACACCCCACCAGCTTTGGCCGGTTTCCCACTTGCCTTCGAGCACGTCCTTGGTGGCCTTGATGTAGTACGGGCCCCAGTTGATCACCGACGAAGCCAGGTGGGCCTTGGGGCCGTAGGCGGTCATGTCGGAATCCCAGCCGAAGGCGCGCTTGCCTTTTTCTTCGGCGGTCTTGAGCACGGCCGGCGAGTCGGTGTTCTGGAACAGGATGTCGGCGCCGCCGTTGATCAGGGCGGTGGCGGCTTCGGTTTCCTTGGGCGGGCTGAACCACTCGTTGACCCACACCACCTTGGTCTTGATCTTCGGGTTCACGCTCTGGGCACCCAGGGTGAAGCTGTTGATGTTGCGGATCACCTCAGGGATCGGCACCGAGCCCACCACGCCCAGCGTGTTGGTCTTGGTCATGGCGCCGGCGATCACGCCAGCCATGTAGGCGCCTTCGTAGGTGCGGCTGTCGTAGGTGCGCATGTTGGGCGCGGTCTTGTAGCCGGTGGCATGTTCAAACTTGACGTCCGGGGTATCGGCGGCCACCTTGAGCATGGTTTCCATGTAGCCAAAGGTGGTGCCGAAGATCAGCTTGTTGCCCTGGCCGGCCATGTCGCGCAACACGCGCTCGGCGTCGGCCGATTCAGGCACGCTTTCCACGAACGAGGTCTGGACCTTGTCACCGAATTCTTTTTCGAGCGCCTTGCGGCCGTTGTCATGGGCAAAGGACCAGCCGCCGTCACCCACCGGGCCGACGTAGGCGAAGGCGATCTTCAGCGGCTCGGGCTTGGGAGCCGGTGCTGCGGCCGGAGCCGGTGCGGGCGCCGGTGCCGGTTCTTCCTTCTTGCCGCAACCCACCAGGGCCGCTGCGGCAACCGCAGACAGGGCGGCTACCTTGAGCAGGGAGCGTTTGTTCAGGTCAGTCATGTCTAATCCTTGTTGAGGTCGGTGACGAGGGTTGAAAAATTGATTATCCAGTCAGGAAAAACAAAACAGCAAGACCTTTGTCCCGGCCTCAAGCACCGGGATAAAAAGGTTTGCCCAGCGATGCCGGCATGTTCACGCGGATCCAGGCCGGGTTGCGCGAGATCAGGGCCAGCACCACCACGGTGGCGAGATAGGGCAGCATGCTCAGGATCTGGCTGGGCACGTTGACCCCCACCCCCTGCAGATGAAACTGCAGCATGGTGACGCCACCGAACAGATAAGCCCCAAGCAACACCCGTGCCGGGCGCCAGGTGGCGAAGGTGGTCAGGGCCAGGGCGATCCAGCCGCGGCCGGCCACCATGCCCTCCACCCACAGCGGGGTGTAGGAGATCGAGATGAAGGCGCCGGCCAGACCGCACAGCGCCCCGCCCACCACCACCGCGCCCAGCCGGATGCGCCGCACCGGGTAACCCAGCGCGTGGGCCGACTCGGGCGACTCGCCCACCGAGCGCAACACCAGGCCGGCGCGCGAGCGGTACAGGAACCAGCTCAGGGCCAGCATCATTGCGATGGCCCCATAAACCAGCGGGTGCTGACGGAACAGGGCCTGGCCCAGCAGCGGGATGTCACCCAGCAGCGGGATCGAGAACTGCGGCCGCTCGGGCAGCTTGGCCTGCACGTAGTTGATGCCGGCAAAAGCCGAAAAGCCCACGCCGAACAGGCTCAGGGCCAGGCCGGTGGCGTATTGATTGGTGTTGAGCCAGATCACCAGCACACCGAACAGCGCCGCCAGCAAGGCCCCTGCGCCCATGCCGGCGGCAAAGCCCAGCCAGTCGCTGCCGGTGTGCGACACGGTGGCAAAACCGGCGATGGCCGCGCACAGCATCAGGCCCTCGGCGCCCAGGTTGACGATGCCGGCCTTTTCGTTGATCAGCAGGCCCAGGGCCGCAATGGCCAGCACGGTGCCCGCATTCAGCGTGGCCCCCAGAAGCAATGCATAGGACTCCATCAGCGGGCCCCTCCTGTGGAACGCGTGGTGACAAAACGGACCCGGTACGCAATCAGCGTGTCACAAGCCAGCAAAGAGAACAGCAGCAAACCCTGGAACACGCCGGTCAGCGACTTGGGCAGGCCCAGGCGCGACTGCGCCAGCTCGCCACCGATGTAGAACATGCTCATCAAGATGGCCGAGAACACCATGCCCACCGGGTGCAGGCGCCCCACATAGGCCACGATGATGGCGGCAAAGCCGTAGCCCGCCGGCACATAGGGCGTGAGCTGACCGATCGGGCCCGCCACTTCCAGGGCTCCGGCCAGGCCGGCCGCGCCACCCGACACCAGCAACGCCAGCCACAGGGCCTTGCGGGACGAAAAACCCGCGTAGCGCGCCGCGGCCGGGGCCAAGCCGCCCACCTGCTGGGCAAAGCCCGCCTTGGTGCGGAACAGAAACACCCACAGCGCCGCCGAGCCGGCCAAGGCGATCAGCAGCCCCACGCTGACGCGTGAGCCTTTCATGAGGCGCGGGATCTGGGTCGCTGCGTCAAACATGCGGGTCTGCGGAAAGTTGTAGCCTGCCGGGTCTTTCCAGGGGCCAAACACGAGGTAACTGAGCAGTTGCACCGCCACGTACACCAGCATCAGGCTGACCAGGATCTCGCTGGCATTGAAACGGTCACGCAGCAGGGCCGTGATGCCGGCCCACACCATGCCGCCCACCACGCCGGCCAGCAGGATGGGGACGATGATCCAGCTGCCCGTGCCCTTGTCGGCCAGCAGCGCGACGCCGCCCGCGGCCAGGGCCCCGATCACAAACTGGCCCTCGGCCCCGATGTTCCAGACGTTGGAGCGGTAGCACACCGCCAGGCCCAGGGCGATCAGCAGCAGCGGCGTGGCCTTGACCATCAGCTCGCCGATGGCATAGGCGCTTTTCAGCGGCTCCCAGAAGAACACCTGCAGCCCACGCAGCGGGTCTTTGCCCAGCAGCATGAACAAAGCCACGCCGATCAGCACGGTGATGGCCAGGGCCAACAAGGGCGAGCCCAGGCCCCACCAGCGCGAGGCCTGCGGCCGGGGTTCAAGCTTGAACATGGCTCACCTCCGCTGCGGCGCCGTCGGCCTGGTCCAGTTCGGCCAGGTGGGCCTGCACGTCTTCATTCCAGAGTCCGCTCATCCATTCGCCTATCTTTTCCACTGTGGCCTGGGTGCGCGCCACCGAGGGCGACAGACGGCCCTTGGCGATCACATGCAGGCGGTCACTGATCTCAAACAACTCGTCCAGCTCTTCGCTCACCACCAGCACCGCGCAGCCGGCATCGCGCAGGGCCAGGATCTCGCCACGGATCTGGGCCGCAGCCCCCACATCCACCCCCCAGGTGGGTTGCGAGACGATCAGCAGCCGGGGCTTGGCGTCGATCTCGCGCCCCACGATGAACTTCTGCAGATTGCCGCCCGACAGCGACTTGGCCGCCGCCTGAGGCCCACCGGCCTTGACGTTGAAGCGACGAATGATGTCGGCCGCCTGCGCCTCCAGCGCCCCCAGCTTCAGCCAGCCGCCACGGCCCACGGCATCGTTGCGGGTCAGCAGCAGGTTGTGCGCCAGGCCCATGGTGGGCACGGCCCCGCGGCCCAGGCGCTCCTCAGGCACAAAATGCAGGCCCAGCGCGCGACGGCGCTGGGGCGGCAACTGGCCGGCCGCCTGGCCGGCGACGGTGATGGAGGCCGGCGCGGCGCGCGTGTCTTCGCCCGAAAGGGCGTACAGCAACTCCTGTTGGCCATTGCCCGAGACGCCGGCAATGCCCACCACCTCACCCGCACGCACGTCGAGGTTCACGTCGATCAGGTCAACCCCAAACTGGTCCTGGCGCGGCAGCGACAGGCCCGACACCCCCAGCACCGTGGCCCCCAGTTTGGCGGGACGGTGCTCCAGGGCCGGTGGCTCGGCCCCGATCATCAGGCGCGACAGCGAGGCGTTCGACTCTTCCGCCGGCTTGCAAACCCCGGTCACCTTGCCGCCACGCAGCACGGTGCAGGCCGTGCAGAGTTCACGGATCTCATGCAGCTTGTGGCTGATGTAGAGGATGCTGCAGCCTTCGGCCGCCAGTTTCTTGAGCACCACAAACAGCTTCTCGACCGCTTGCGGGGTCAGCACCGAGGTGGGTTCGTCCAGGATCAGCAGTTTGGGGTCGGTCAGCAGGGCGCGGATGATCTCCACCCGCTGCATCTCGCCCACCGACAGGGTGTGCACCGGGCGGCTGGGGTCGATGTCCAGCCCGTATTCAGAGGCCTTCTGGGTGATGCGGCGCGTCACTTCAGCCAGCTTGAAGTGCTTGTCCAGGCCCAGCCACACGTTTTCGGCCACGGTCAGGGTGTCGAACAGGCTGAAATGCTGGAACACCATGCTGATGCCCAGGGCCCGAGCCTCCTGCGGGTTGCGCACGTTCACGGGCTGCCCATTGAACAGCACCGAGCCCTCATCGGGCTTGACCGAGCCGTAGATGATTTTCATCAGGGTCGACTTGCCGGCCCCGTTCTCACCCAGCACGGCATGGGTTTCGCCAGGCAGCACGGTCAACGAGACCCCGCTGTTGGCCACCACCGAGGGGTAGCGCTTGGTGATGCCCTGCAGCACCAGGCGGGCGCTGGGCGGGGGGGAAGCGTGCGTGTTCATGCCGCGGATTTTCTCAAAGTTTGGCGGGTCACAAGGGGCTCCTGTGGGGGATGGGTTGCTATTCTTTTCGAAGCGAGGCGGCCACTGACTTGACCCGGTCGCGCAGCCAGGCCGCCGCCACCGAGGTGTGCGTGCGTTCGTGCCAGAGCTGGTAATACATCAGCCGCGGAAAAGACACCGGGCAGGGCAGGATGCGCAGCGGGTAGCGGTCCACAAAGCGCTCGCAGAATTGGCGGCCCGTGGTCAGCACCAGCAGGCTCGAGGCCACCATGGCCGGGATCAGGCTGAAATGCGCACAGCGCGCCGTGATCTGGCGCTGGATGCCCAGGGTGTCGAGGTGATCGTCGATCACGCCCCGCGCACCGGGGTGGGTGGGCGTGGGGGCAATGTGTTCAGAGGCCAGCCAGGCCGCCTGGTCCCAACCCCGGCGCACCGCCGGGTGCTCGGCCGCCACCAGGCACACCACCTCGTCGCCGAACAGGCGGCCCATGTGCAGGTCGTCAGGCGGTTTGGGCCAGTTGCCGATCACCACATCGAGCTGGCCCTGGGCCAGGTGGGCGTGGTAGTGGGTATCGGCCGACAGCGGATGGATCTCGATCTGGCAGAACGGCGCCTGCACCTTGATCTGCGACACCAACTGAGGCAGGAACAGCGGATCGAGGTAATCGCTCGCGGCCACCCGGAAGGTGTTGCTCGCCGTGCGCGGGTCAAAGCCACGCACATCGGTGAACAGCACCTCGGCCGCCCGCAGGATGCTGGCAGCCGGCTCCACCATGCGCAGGCCGGCGTCGGTGGGTGTCATGCCCGAACCCGAGCGCACCAGCAGCGGATCATCGGCCAGATCACGCAGGCGCTTCAGCGCCGCCGAGACGGCGGGCTGGTGCATGCCCAGACGGATGGCGGCGCGAGAAACGCTGCGTTCGGTTAACACGGTGTGCAAGACCCTTATCAAGTGGAGGTCTATCTTGTCGAAAAGGGCTTGGTCTCTCATAGCAGGGGCTGCATTCTTGTCATACGTCAACGCTTATGCTGGCGACCGTGGCTCGCCCTACCCTCTGAACCAGACGGCAGTCACCCAGGGGATTTCCCCAGGCCGCCAAACACCACTCCAGGGATCACACACCACCCATGCAACACAGACCGATTCGCTTTCTGCGCCGTGGCCAGCTTGTCTCGCTGGGCAATGTAACACCCACTCACACCCTGCTGGAACTGCTCAGGGAAGACCTGCACTGCACGGGCACCAAGGAAGGCTGCGGCGAAGGCGATTGCGGCGCCTGCACCGTGGTGCTGGGCGAGCTGGACCCAGCGCAAGGCCCTGATGCAATCAAATACCGTGCCATCAACAGCTGCATCCGCCTGGCCCACTCGATCGACGGCATGGCCCTCTGGACCGCCGAGGACCTGGCACAGGACCCACTGATCCAGCCCGAGGCCCCGGCCGGCGATGAGCCCCCCACCGACAACGCCTTGCATCCGGTGCAGCAGGCCCTGGTGCAGTGCCACGGCTCGCAATGCGGCTTCTGCACCCCAGGCTTCGTGATGAGCCTGTTCGGCCTGTACCAGAACCAGGTCTGCCAGCAGGGCCAGCCCGTCAGCCGGGCCCAGGCGGTGGAGGCGCTGTCGGGCAATCTGTGCCGCTGCACCGGCTACCGCCCGATCTTCGATGCCGCCGAGAGCATGGCCGACCTGCCGCGCCGGCGCGTGGATGAGGCGGCGCTGGCACGCCAGTTGCGCGCGCTGCAAGCAGAACCGACCCGCGACGACGCTGCCCCCACCTACCTGGCCCCCACGTCATTGCAGGCCTTGTTGCAAGCGCGCCAGGCGCACCCGCAGGCCCAGGTGGTGGCCGGCTGCACCGATGTGGGGCTGTGGGTGACCAAACAGCACCGCCAGTTCGAGCAGGTGCTGGACGTGACCCGCGCGGCCGAGCTGCGACGCGTCGAGCCCTACCCTCACCACATCGCCATCGGTGCGGCCGTGCCGCTGGCCGATGCCTTTGCCGCGCTGGAGGCCGACCGCCCCGGCCTGCATGGCTTTGCCGCCCGCTTCGCCGGCCTGCCGGTGCGCAATTCGGGCACGCTGGGCGGCAACGTGGCCAACGGCTCGCCCATCGGCGACTCGATGCCGCTGCTGATCGCCCTGGGCGCCAACGTGGTGCTGATGCGCTGGGAGCCGGCCCAGGGCAGGCGCCCGGGCCGCATCGTGCACCGTGAAATGCCGCTCGAATCGCTCTACACCGGCTACCGCCAGAACGTGATGCGCCCCGACGAACTGCTGGCCTGGATCAAGGTGCCCCGGCCCCGACCCGGCGAATTGCTGCGCGCCTACAAGATCTCCAAACGGCAGGACGACGACATCTCGGCCGTCTGCCTCGTGCTGCGGCTGCACCTGGCCCATGGTGAGGCCGGTAGCGTGGTGCAAAGTGCCTCTGTCGGCGTGGGCGGCGTGGCCGCCACCCCGGTGCGGGCCCGCGCCACCGAGGCCGCGCTGAACGGCCAGCCCTGGACCGAGGCCACCGTGGCCGCGGCCACCGAGGTGCTGCGCGGCGAGTTCTCGCCCATCTCCGACATGCGCGCCAGCAGTGCCTACCGCCGCGAGGTGCTGGGCAACCTGCTGCGCCGCCTGTGGCTGGACAGCCAGGGCCTGCAGACCGTGGAGCTGCAGCGCCTGGACCCGGCCGCCCTAGACTCCCTGCCCCCCCTGCCTGATTCCGTGACCCCGAAGGAGGCCGCATGAACGCCCGCCCCCACGTCCCCCCCCACACAGCGCCCCAGACACTGGCCGCCGGCCGCTCCCAGCAACACGAAAGCGCTGCCGCCCAAGTGGCCGGTGCCGCCACCTACATCGACGACCTGCCCGAGGTGCGCGGCACCCTGCACGCCGCGCCCATCCTGTCGCCCGTGGCCCATGGCCGCCTGCGCGGGCTGGACACCCGCGCCGCCCTGGCCGTGCCCGGCGTGCACGACGTGATCGTGTCGGCCGATGTGCCCGGCGACAAGCTGCTGGCGGCCTTTGCCCATGACGAGCCGGTGTTCGCCTTCGACACCGTGCAGCACGTGGGCCAGGTGATCGGTCTGGTGGTGGCCGACAGCGTGATGGCGGCCCGCCGCGCCGCCCGCCTGGTGAAGGCCGACATCGAGGCCCTGCCCGCAGTGCTGACGCCGCGCGCCGCGCACGCGGCCAAGCGCTATGTGTTGCCCCCGGTCACGGTGCGCCGCGGCGAGCCCGAAGCCGCCTTGCAAGGCGCCCTGCACACCCTGAGCGGCAGCCTCGAAGTGGGCGGGCAAGAGCACTTCTACCTGGAAGGCCAGATCGCCTACGCCCTGCCGCTGGAACAGCACCAGTGGTGGATCTACTCCAGCACCCAGCACCCCGGCGAGGTGCAACACTGGGTGGCCCACGCCCTGGGCCTGGCCAACCACGATGTGCGGGTCGAATGCCGGCGCATGGGCGGGGGCTTTGGCGGCAAAGAGACCCAGGCCGGCCATCTGGCGGTGTGGGCCGCGGTGGCCGCCAACAAGCTCAAGCGCCCGGTCAAGCTGCGCCTGGACCGCGATGACGACTTCATGGTCACCGGCAAGCGCCACCCCTTTGCCTACGACTACACGGTCGGCTTTGACGAGCGCGGCCGCCTGTGCGGCCTCCAGCTGCAGATGCTGGCCAACTGCGGCTTCAGCGCCGACCTCAGCGGGCCGGTGGCTGACCGCGCCATCTTCCATGCCGACAACGCCTACTTTCTCGAAGACGTCGAGATCGTCTCGTACCGTTGCAAGACCAACACCCAAAGCCACACCGCGTTCCGCGGCTTCGGCGGCCCGCAGGGCGTGATCGTGATCGAGAGCATCCTGGGCGACATCGCGCGCCACCTGGGGCTGGACCCGCTCGATGTGCGGCGCGCCAATCTTTACGGCATCGACGAACGCAACGTCACCCACTACCAGATGACGGTCGAGGACAACATCCTTGACCCGCTGATGAGCCGCCTGGAACAGACCGCCCGGTACCGCGAGCGCCGCCAGGCGATTGCCGCCTGGAACGCCCGCGAGCCGGTGCTCAAGCGTGGGCTGGCCATCACGCCGGTGAAGTTCGGCATCTCCTTCACCGCCACCCTGTTCAACCAGGCCGGAGCCCTGGTGCACGTGTACACCGACGGCAGCGTGCTGGTGAACCACGGCGGCACCGAAATGGGGCAAGGACTGCACACCAAAGTGGCGCAGATCGTGGCCGATGAACTGGGCGTGCGCTTCGAGACGGTGCGGGTGAGCGCCAGCGACACCGCCAAGGTGCCCAACGCCAGCGCCACCGCGGCCAGCAGCGGGACTGACCTGAATGGTCGGGCGGCCCAGTTCGCGGCCCGCCACGTGCGCGACAACCTGGCCAGCTTCGTCTGCGGGCTGGACGGCTGTGGCGCCGGGGCCATCCGCTTCATCGACGGGCAGGTGATCTCGCCCGTGGCCACCCGGCGTTTCGAGGATGTGGTGCAGATGGCCTATGCCAACCGCATCCAGCTGTGGAGCGACGGTTTCTACCGCACCCCCAAGATCCACTACGACAAGACCACGCTCACCGGGCGGCCCTTCTATTACTTCAGCTATGGCGCGGCTTGCACCGAGGTGGCCATCGACACCCTGACCGGCGAAAGCCGGGTGCTGAAGGTGGACATCCTGCACGACGTGGGCCACAGCATCAACCCGGCCATCGACATCGGCCAGATCGAGGGCGGCTTTGTGCAGGGCATGGGCTGGCTGACCACCGAGGAGTTGGTCTGGAACGACAAGGGCCACCTGGCCACCCACGCCCCCAGCACCTACAAGATCCCGGCCACCGGCGACATCCCGGCGCACTTCAAGGTGGACCTGTGGCCCGAACCCAACCGCGAAGACAACGTGCTGGGCAGCAAGGCCGTGGGCGAGCCCCCGTTCATGCTGGCCGTCAGTGTGTTCGAGGCGCTGAAGGACGCCCTGGCCCAGGCGCGCAGCCTGGCGGGGCGCCCGGGCCCGGTGCAGCTGGAGGCCCCGGCCACGGCAGAGCATGTGTTGCAGGCGCTGAACCTGCCTTGAAAATGCCGGGTGAGATCGACACGGGCATGGGCCTGTCAGGCCATGCAGAGACTCAGCCGCTCACCACCGACTGACTCGCCCGGGTGATCACCACCTGGTTGCGCCCGGCGCGCTTGGCCTGGTAACAGGCCATGTCGGCGGCGTGCAGCACGGCGGCCACATCGGGGTACTGCGGGCCCAATTCGATCAGGCCGACACTGCAGCCGATCGCGTGGGCCTGGGGGCCCTGGTCGATGGGCAGATCAGCAGGCAGGTTGACAGACAGCTCAATCGGCAAGGCCTCGATGTGGCTGCGCAAGGCCTCCGCAATCTGGCTGGCGCGCTCCAGTGTGCAGCCCGGCAGCAGCAAGGCAAATTCGTCTCCGCCCAGGCGCCCCACCGTGTCGGTCTGGCGCACCAGGCCTTCCATGGTCCGGGCCACCTGGCGCAGCACCTGGTCACCAGCCGCGTGACCGGCCTGGTCGTTGACGGCCTTGAAATGGTCCAGGTCAACAAACAGCACGCAGCCACCGGTCTCACCCGCGTCGTCTCGCGAGGGGGCCGCCGACCCGGTCTGCGCCGGGCGCTGCAATTGCAATTGCAATTGCAATTGCAGCCGGTGCTCCAGTTCCCGCCGGTTCACCAGACCGGTCAGGCTGTCGTGGCTGGCGCTCCAGGACAGGGCACGCCGCGCCTCGCGTTCGGCGGTGATGTCGTCAAAGATCCAGATCGTGCCGCCCTCGGGGTCGCCCGGCACCACGCCACGGCCCAGCATGTGCACCCAGAAGTCATGCCCGTCCTTGCGTCGGAACATCAGCTCACCATCAAAAAAGCCCTGGCCACCAAATTGCTCGCGCACCTGGCGGCCCAGTTCCTCGTAAGCCGCTTCGGTGGGGTACAGCACCCGGGCCGGCTGGCCATGCAGCTCGCCCGGTGCATAGCCCATCATGGCGCTGGCCCGATGACTCAACAGCTCCAGCGTGCGGTGACGGGTCACCACGATGCCCACCGAGGCATGCTCCAGGATGGCCTCCAACTGCCCCACCATCACCCGCAGGCTTTGTTGTTCACGCTCTTGCGCCATGGCCACCTGGCGCAACATGGACACCAGCTCGCCCAACTCGCCACCCACTTGGGGCCAATTGCTCTTGGCCGGCACCGAGCGGTCCAGCACCTGGTGCATGCGCTGCAACACCTGACTGATGGGTCGCGTCAGCCACAGGATCAGCCAGCCGCCCAGGGCAGCGCATGCCAGGGCCACGCCCGCCGTCAGCCACCAGGCCCAGCGCCCCACCTCCTGGTAAGGGGCCAGCGCCTGCTGCAGGGGCGTGACACGGGCCACGGCCCACGGGGCCACCGACAGGCCGGCCAGGCTGCTCAGGTGCTGGGCATCGCGCTGGCTCAAGGCTTCGGGCGCCATCCCGCTGCCCTGCGTTTCCCAGCGCGGCAACAGCGCCTCCAAACCCGGTTCATCATGGGCCTGGCCCAGCAGGCGTGACGGGCTGGGATGGGACAGCAGCACCCCTTGCGCGTTGAAGACCATCACCGACATGCCCGCCAGCGAGGCCCGGGTGAGTTGGGGCGGCAAGAGCTGGGAGGAATACAGCGACACCCCGCCCACCAGCACCGACTGGATCTGGCCCGCGCCATTCTTCAAGGGCTGGGCCAGCAACACCAACGGCTTCTCTTCAGGCCAGCGCCCCACGGGGGCCCACACATGGGCCTGCCCGTCTGCCAGGGCTTGCAGGCGGACCTGCTCGACCGCAGAGTCCAGCAACCGGGGCAGCGACGGGGCCTGCGCATGGCGCAGCAGCGGCACCCCATCGGCACGGGCGAGGTCCAGAAAATCGAACACAGAAAAGGCCTGGCGCTGTTGTGCCCAGGCCGTGGGCAGGCTGCCGGGGTGCTGCAGGCGCTCAGGGCTAACGTCTTGGCCGAGTTGCAGCAGCAAGGCCTCGATGTGCTGCAAACGGGCATCGAGCAGGGCCGCCTGCAATTGCACTTCCTGCGCCTGCTGGCGGCCGGCGCTGCCCAAGGCCTCGTGTTCGCTGGCCTGAAGGATGAAGAAAACGGACACCGCGCTGGCCAGCCAGCCCGACAGCACGGCCACCACCACCACGCGCAGCTTGAGTGTGTCGGTGGCCCGATGCAGCCCCGTGCCCAGGCGCCGTGCCCAGCGTGTCCAGGTCACGACCGCACGCTCCGGTCCACCACAGCGACTGTCTTGACACACATCCAACAGCGATCGGGACAAGACACCAGCAAGAAGAGCTTCCGCATTTGTAACAAAGCGTCAACTATACGGAGTTGTGCGCAACACGACCAGACAGTCTAGGGACAACCCCTAGCGATCCACCGGCCCGCAGCCGGCGAGCACTCAACCGCCCGCCAGGCTTTGCAGACCGCCGGGATCCAGCAAGGTCAGGTTGCGCCCGGAACCGGCGATCAGGCTGCGCTCGCGCAGGTGGCGCAGCACCCGCGACAAGGTTTCAGGGGCAATGCCCAGTTCGGCCGCGATCAGGCGCTTGCGCTGGTTCAACAGCACGTTCACCACGCCCTGGCTGGCCTGCTCGGCATGGTTGAGCAACCAGCGCGCACAACGCGCTTCGGCGTCCATGGCCAGGCGGCTCACCGCCAGTTCAGTCTGCTGGCGCTGGGAGCGCGACACATCCTGCAGCAGCTTGCGGGCGGGCGGGGCCAAGGTGGCCAAGGTGCGTTGAAAGGCCGGCAGCGGCATGCGACGAACGATGACCGGTGTGTCGCTCATGGCGTCCACCACCTCGGGCAGCCCCAGCACGGCCGAAGCGGCCTCCAGCCAGAACGGCCCTTCGACCACGCCCAGTTGATGGCTCATTTCAGTGCCGTCGTACAGGCCGAGCACCACGCGACCTGAATCAACAAAGTGCACCCAGGGTGAGGTGGTCTGGCGTGCGAGCAAGACCTGACCCGGAGGGACAACCTCGTGTTCGAGGGACAAACCGAAATACTCAGAGGGCAACATGGGGACGACTTTGCCCGAGCCGCCTGCGCCCGATATTGAGGCATGTCAAAGGGGCTGACTGCGCCACAGCCCGCCGTCGCACGGGCTTGATCAGACTCCGTGCCTGGCCAGGGGCTCAGCACGCGCTGAAGCGGCAGAGCCTGCTCATGATCTCGCACCGGCCCCTGGGAGATCGTGAACAGGCGCTCAGCCCCCCAACCGGGCCAGCGCCGCCACGCGCTCCACCTGGCGGGTGGAGACCAGGATGGCCCCCTCCGGGTTGCGCAACATCGCCTGCCCCAGGCGCTGTGCCACAGACAGGCCTGCCGCGCCAGGATCGGCCAGGTAGCCATAGGTGAGCTGCAGGGGGCGCCCCGCCGCCAGCACCGCATCGGCCTGGTGCTGCGACAGGCTGTCGCGCACCTGAACCACCGGGCACAAGACCCCATGGGTGGCCAACATGGCGGCGACGGCCGGCGCCTCGCCCGCCACGCCCCAGGCGCCGATCTGCCCTTGGGACTGCAGGCCTTGCAAGAACTTCAGCCATTCATCGCAGGCGATCTGGCCAGCCACCGGTTCGTGCAGCAACAGCAATTCGACCCGCTCACGGCGCAAGCGGCGCAGGCTGGCTTCAAAGCTGCGCCGGGCCCGCTGTACCGAGCCGTCGACCACGGCGCGGTTCAGCACGGGCAACACCTTGCCCAGCAACTTGCGGGCATACAGGTCGGGAACGGTGGCCCGGGCGCCGGCCGGCGCGTACAGGCCCACCTTGGTGGTCAGCGTGATGCGTCGCGCCAGCTCGCCAGGCAAGGCGCCCAGCGACGCCTCGGCCACGCCATTGCCGTACATCGGCGAGGTGTCGAAATGGCTGAAGCCCGCCTCGATGGCCGCCCGCAGCAAGGCCTGCCGGTCGGCTTCACGGGCCCGATGGTGCAGGCTGGCCGTTCCGAACACCAGGCGGCTGAGCCGCAGAGGGGTGCCGGGCAAGGTGATCTGGCGCATGGGTGCTGTCCTGTCTGAAACCGCCTGGGCGGAGAAGGTCGGTGAGGTCGCGGCTGGGGCTTGCTGCAGGTCGCCCAGGTGGCTGGCCAGGCGCAGGCCCAGGGCCACCGCCAGCAAGGTGGGATTGGCTTCGCCCGAGGTGGAGAACACGCTGCTGGAGGCGATGTACAGGTTGTCCACCCCGTGCACCCGGGCGTTGCCGTCCACCACGCCCTGGGCGGGATCGGCGCTCATGCGGGTAGACCCGATCTGGTGGAAGCCATCGGACGCCTGCTCGAACACATGGGCCGCACGCTCAGCCTCGGGGCGTTCGTAGGCCAGATGCCCCAGGCCGGCCGCCCGCAAATCCTGGTCGAGCAAGGCATGGGCGTGCAGCACGGAGTCGATGTCCTGCGGTTGGTAGCGGAAATCGATCTTGAGATCGCCCTGGTCGTTTTGCAACGTGACACGGCTGTCGGCATGGGGCACCTGCTCGGCGTGGTAATCCAGGGCGTAGGTACCGCCGGCGTTGCGCAACACAAACCCCGGCTTGCGCACCGCAGACAGGTAGCGGTGGCGCAGGATGTCGATCACGTCCAGGGCGGCCCGCCAGGGCCGGCGCGCGATGTTCAGGCCGTGGGCCAGCCAGCGGTAGGGCGGAGGACCGATGTGCTTGAGGCGCATGGCCTCGGCCACCAGACGGCGGCCGATGGGCGCGATTGCCAGCCCCATGAACACCGCCGACAGCGTGGGGTTGCGGTGGCTCGCGTCGTAGAACGGCGGGTTGTCGATGTAGAACGAGGTGTTGAGCAGGCCTTGTTCGCGCTGGGTGGCGGCGCTGGGGGTCAGGCGCCGGCGCACATAGGTGCCGCAGGCATCGCGGCTGAAGTCCAGCCAGCGCACATCTTGCGGCCGCGTCAGGACCAGGCGGGCAATGCTGCCCATGATGTGCCCCATGTAATACCGCCCAAGCGGCCCTTCGGGCCCGCCAAACAGCGCCGGCTGCTGGCGCTGCGCCTGCAGCAGCAGGCGGGTCACCCCCAGCGCCCCGCCCGCCAGCACAAAACGGCGGGCGCGCACGCAGAGGGCCTGCCCCTGGTGGCTGGCCCGAATGCTCTCGAGGTGCTCACCGCAGGGGCTGAAGCCCAGCGCCTCCACCCGGGCGTCGAACAGCAGGTCCAGACCGGGCACCGCGAGGGCCTGCTGGCCCAGGCTGCCGATCAGGCGCGGTTGATGGGACCAGCGCTCCAACTGGGTCAACTCGAAGCGGGACAGCTGCCGCACCGGGCCCTGGGCCTCGGGTGGCAAAGGGCGTCGAAACTCCGACGAGCCGCAATCCACACAACGCGCCGCCGCCTCGTACCAGGGCTGGACGTCCGCCCAGCTCAAAGGCCAGGCCACCCCGGGTACCTGGGCACGCGGTTCGAAGTCATGGGCCTCGAAGGGCACGCAGCGGCCGCCCCAAAGCCAGGTGGTGCCGGCCAGGCCGGTGTGGGTGGCCAGCGCCAGCGGGGCATGGTGCTGCGGCCGCACCAGGCTGGAGCCGCTCCAGTCGGGCGCCGACTGGGCAGGGTCCTGACGGCCGGCCTCAAGCACCAGCACACGCAGGCCGCGCGCCTGGGCAGCCAGGGCCAGCGACAGCCCCACAGGCCCGGCCCCCACCACACACAGGTCATAGGCATCGGCCTCACTCGGGGGCTGTTGCAGCACGCTCATGATCGCCCCGGGCTCAGTGACGGGTGTCGGGCTGACGCAGCACGAAGCGCTTGAGGCGCTGCATCTGCCACTCCCGCAGGTAGCGGCGGAATTCGGGGTTCTCGTAGCGCGGCAGGCCCTTCAGCGCGGACCAGAAGTAGCTGAAGATCATCAGCAGGCCACCGATCACCACCGGCTTCTCGCGCATGCGGTTCAGGCCGGCCGCGATCGCATACAGCGGGTGATAGCCCATGTACCAGTTGCCCCGGCCCCAGCGCAGGCGCCCTTCGTAGATGTGTTTGTCCGACGAGCCCATGATGCGGTGGTGCCACAGCCAGGCCTGGGGGTCGTAGAAGGACTCGGTCTCCCAGCCTTTCATCCAGGCCATGTGCACATCGATGCCATCCCAGGACAGGTGCTGCACAAACCCCCCGATGGCCTCGAAGGCCTCGCGGCGGTACAGCTTGAACTGGCCTGCCACCTGCTCGGCAATGTGACTTTCCTCGATGTAGCGGCCCTGCTCGAAACGAAACACCTTGCCCGACACCGCCGCCAGGCGTGGGTTGGCCTCGAGCCGCTGCAGCATGTGTTCGATGTAGTGCGGGCCAAAGGACATGTCGCCGTCCAGCTTCACGATGAAGGCGTAATCCAGATGCTGGATGTGCTCCATGCCAAAGTTGAAAGCCGCCACCACACCGCCGCCGAGCTTGCGAAAGCCCCGGTTCTGACGCGGCACCAGCCGGATGAAGGGATAGCGTTCGGCGTACTCGCGCACGATGTCGGGGGTTTCGTCGGAGGAGCCGTCGTCGACCAGGATCCACTCCACGGGGCGGCAGGTCTGGGCCACCATGGCATCCATGGTCAGGCGCAGGTACTGGGCCTCGTCACGCACCGGCGAGATGACCACCATCGGGACCACACGGGGGTTGAGGGCGGGGGGTGCCTCCACGGGCTCCAACTTGAAATCGGATGTCATCTCGGAATGCTTGAGTTGAGTGAGGCAGAGGTCAGACGCGGGCGGTCCATCGGCGCCCGAAGGCTTGTCGAGGTCGGGGCCACCCGACACGCTGACGGCCCTGCATTTTACAGTTTGCAACAATATGGGCCGCCAAAGTGAACGACCAGGAGAGGAAGCAAATCACGAAACCCGGGATCGGTGCCCCATGCACTGACAAAACTGATCCATCCTGTCCCTTGCCCCCCGCCATGCCCGTCAACCCAGAATCCACCACCGCGCTGCCGGCACTGCTGCAAGGCCGCCAGCAGATCGCCCGGCTGCAGGCCGCCCTGGCCCAGGCCGGCCTGAGCCTGCGCCCACCGCCGCCCGAACCACAGACCTGTTGCGGACGCGGCTGCAACGGCTGCGTGTGGGAAGGTTTTTATGCCGCGCTGGCGTTCTGGCGCGAGGATGCCGAGGCCTTGCTGTCGGGCTCGGAAAACAGCTGAAGGATCAGGCCGCGCAGCCAGGCCAGACCCGGATCGGCTTCGAAGCGGGCGCTCCAGTGCAGTGCCACATCGAAGTCGCGCAGCGCAAACGCCGGCTCGACCACCGCATAGCCCCCCTGCCCGGCAAAGCCCAGCGCGATGCTGCGCGGCATCAACACGGCCAGATCGGTGGAGCGCACGATGGCTGGCAGCACCATGAAATGCTCGGTCGTCAGGCGCACCCGTGCCTCAAGCTTGAGCAATTGCAGGATGCGCAAGGGATTGGTGTGCGTGCGCACCGCGACAAACTCCAGTTGCTGCAACTCGTCCAGCAGGGCCTGCGGGCTGCGCTTGCGCCGCGTGAAAGGGTGGCCGGCACGCAGCAGCACGATGTAGCGATCGCTCAGCATGACGGCCTGGCGCGTGTCCTTCACGCTGGGCAGAAAGCCGAATGCCACGTCGATGCGGCCCTCGTCCAGGGCCTGGGCAATGGTGTCGGGGGGCAGCGGCCGGGTCTCGAGGCGGATGCCCGGGGCCCGCGCCTGCACTGCCGCCATCAGCTCGGGCAGAAAGCGCGCCTCACCGATGTCGCTCATGTGGATGCGGAAGCTGCGCTGTGACTCGGCGGGGTCGAAGCGCTCGCTTTCATTGAGGGCAGCCTCCATCAGGCTCAAGGCCGCCTGCACCGCGCGCGCCAGGCGCTCGGCACGCGGCGTGGGCGCCACGCCGCCCGGGGCCCGCACAAACAGGGCATCCTTCAGCAGCAGGCGCAGGCGGGTCAGGCCCTGGCTGGCGGCGGGCTGGGTCAGCCCCAGGGCTTCGGCCGCCCGGCTCACGCTGCGAGCCCGGTAGATGGCGTCGAACAGGCGCAGCAGGTTGAGGTCGATGTCGTGCAGCTTGAGCATGGGTAGGGCCCGCCTTTCATGCATTCAATGCATACCACTTAGTTGGCTCATTTTATTGATGGATATTGCCAGCCTGCCGATGATGGCGCCCATCAAGGAGACAGCACGGTGGAAGTTTCATTCAGCAAAGAGGTAGAACAGTTGCGCCTGGGCGCCGGGGCCGAGTTCCATGGCGAGGGCATCCTGGCCATCACCAAGGGGCTGTTGCAGTCGGGGGTGGCCTACATCGGGGGCTACCAGGGCGCGCCGGTGTCGCACCTGCTGGACGTGATGGTGCAGGCCCGGCCCTACCTGGACGAACTGGGCGTGCACGTCGAGGCCTGCGCCAACGAGGCGTCGGCCGCCGCCATGCTGGGGGCCTCCATTCACTACCCGCTGCGCGGTGCGGTGACCTGGAAGTCGATCGTCGGCACCAACGTGGCCGCCGACGCGCTGTCCAATCTGGCCTCGCCCGGGGTGACCGGTGGCGTGCTGGTGGTGGTGGGCGAAGACTACGGCGAAGGTGCCAGCGTGATCCAGGAGCGCAGCCACGCCTTTGCCCTCAAATCGGGCCTGCTGCTGCTCGATCCGCGGCCCGAGCTGGGCCACATGGTGCACCTGGTCGAGCAGGCCTTCTGCCTGTCGGAAGCCTCGAACATGCCGGCCCTGATGGAGCTGCGCATCCGGGCCTGCCACGTCAAGGGCAGCTTCACGGCACGCGACAACCAGGCGCCACCGGTGTCGACCCGGGCCCTGATGAGCGACCCGGCCGGCTTCGACTACATGAAGCTGGCCCACCCACCCGTGACCTTCCGACACGAAAAGCTCAAGAACGAGGAGCGCGTGCCGGCGGCCCGCCGCTACATCGTCGAGCACGGCCTCAACGAGCGGCACGAGGGCCTGCACGCCGACCTGGGCCTGATCGTGCAGGGCGGCCTGTACAACACGCTGATCCGCACCCTGCAGCAGTTCGGACTGGCCGACGCCCTGGGCCACAGCGAGCTCCCGCTGCTGGTCCTCAATGTGGTGAGCCCCCTGGTGCCCGAGCAGTTGATCGCCTTTTGCAGCGACAAGCGCGCCGTGCTGCTGTTCGAAGAAGGCCAACCCGAATACATCGAGCAGGAACTGGCCACCCTGCTGCGCCGCCACGGCGTGAGCACCCCGCTGCACGGCAAGGACTGGCTGCCCATGGCCGGCGAATACACCACCGAGGCCATGGCCACGGGCCTGCGCCCCTTTGTGGCGCGCTACCTGCCGCAGCACGATGCCGGCGAGGCCGAACGCTGGCTGGCCGACAACGCGGCGCGGCGAGCGGCCGTGGCCGCGCGCCTGCAGGCCCCGCTGCCCAACCGACCGCCGGGCTTTTGCATCGGCTGCCCGGAGCGACCGGTGTTCTCGGCCCTCAAGCTGGCCCAGCAGCAGACCGGCGCCGTGCATGTGGCGGCCGACATCGGTTGCCACGCATTTGCCACCTTCGAGCCGTTTTCGATGGGTCACTCGATCCTGGGCTATGGCATGAGCCTGGCCAGCCGGGCTGGCGTGTCGCCCCTGATGCAGCGCCGCTCGCTGGCCATCATGGGTGACGGCGGCTTCTGGCACAACGGCCTGCTCACCGGGGTGCAGAGCGCGCTGTTCAATGGGGACGACGCCGTGCTGCTGATCTTCAAGAACGGCTACACCTCGGCCACTGGCACGCAGGACATCATCTCCACCCCCGGCGAGGCCGCCAAGGAGGCCGCCGGCGACAAGCAGCAGAGCCTGGTGCACACCGACCAGACCATCGAGAACACCTTGCGCGGCCTGGGCGTGAAGTGGCTGCGCAGCGTGCCCAGCTACGAGGTGTCGACCATGCGCGACACCTTGGTGGAGGCGCTGACCAGCCCCTTCGAAGGCCTGAAGGTGATCGTGGCCGAAGGCGAGTGCCAGCTGGAACGCCAACGCCGCATCAAACCCTGGATCGCCAGCCTGCTGCAGCGCGGCCAACGGGTGCAGCGCGTGAAGTACGGGGTGGACGAAGACGTGTGCACCGGCGACCACGCCTGCATCCGCCTGTCGGGCTGCCCCACGCTCACCCTCAAGAACAACCCCGACCCGCTGAAAGTAGACCCCGTGGCCACGGTCATCGACGGCTGCGTGGGCTGCGGCCTGTGCGGTGCCAACGCCCATGCGGCCACGCTGTGCCCCTCGTTCTACCGCGCCGAGCTGGTGCGCAACCCGCGCTGGCACGAACGCCTGCTGCACCAGTGGCGCGGCCTGTTCACGCGCCGGCTGCAACGGGCCTGAGTGCCCCCCTTGCCCCCCACTCCTTTCACCGACCGGATCCCGACATGCGACGACAAGAACCCATCACCCTGCTGATCTGCGCCCTGGGCGGCGAAGGTGGCGGCGTGCTGACCGAATGGCTGGTCGACACCGCCCGCCGCGCCGGCTATGCCGCGCAAAGCACCTCCATCCCCGGCGTGGCCCAACGCACCGGCGCCACCACCTATTACCTGGAGGTGTTCCCGGTACCCCTGGCCCAACTGGGCGGCCAACGCCCCATCTTCAGCCTGAACCCGCTGCCAGGCCGGCTGGACGGCCTGGTGTCGTCCGAGCTGCTGGAGACCTCACGCGAGATCGCCAACGGGCTGGTCAGTGCCGAACGCACCCTGGTGATCAGCGCCAGCGGCCGCACCCTGACCACGCTGGAGCGCATGCAGCCGGGCGACGGCCGCCGCGACAGCGACGAACTGCTGGCCCTGCTGCGCGAACACAGCCGGGCCCACCATGTGCTGGACATGTCGGGGCTGGCCCGCCAGTCGCGCACGGTGGTGAGCGCCGTGATGTTGGGCGCCCTGGCCGGCAGCGGCCTGCTGCCTTTTCAGCGAGCCGACTACGAGGCCACGGTGCGGGCCGGCGGTGGGCCCGCCGAGGCCAGCCTGCGGGGCTTTGCGCTGGCTTGCGACGAAGTGCAGCGGCAACGCCAACAGCAGGGCCTGCTCGACGCCTGGCTACCCAACGCCCCGGCCACGGACCCCCAGGCCGAGGCCGACGCCGAGGCGATCAGCCGCGCCGCGCCGCCTGCGCTGCAGGATTTCCCGACCGCGCTGCACCCCCTGCTGACGCTGGGCCACGCCCGGGTCTGCGACTACCAGAGCGCGGCCTATGGCGAGCGCTACCTGCAGCGCCTGCGGGGGCTGCTGGCCGCAGAACGCGCCGCCGATCCCCACGCCCGGCACAGCTTTGCCGTCACCCGGGAGGCCGCCCGCTGGCTCGCCTTGTGGATGGCGTTTGACGATCTGATTCGCGTCGCCGACCTGAAAAGCCGCGCCAGCCGATGGCAGCGCGTGCGCGCCGAGGTGCAGGCCGGCGAAGACGAGTTGCTCAAGGTGTACGAGCACTTCAAGCCCGGGGTACCCGAAATCGCCGGCCTGCTGCCGGCGCCGCTGGCGGCCCGCCTGCTGGCCTGGGACCGGCGCCGCGCCCAACCCTGGTCGCTGGCCCTCAAGCTGGGCACCCACACGGTCACCGGGCTGCTGGCCTTGCGCGTGATGGCAAAGCTCAAGCCGCTGCGCGTGCACGGCAGCCGCTTTGCCACCGAACAGGCGCTGATCGATCAATGGCTGCAGGGCATCCATGCCGGACTGCAACACAGCTGGGCCAACGGCCACGAGCTGGCGCAGTGCGGGCGCCTGATCAAAGGCTACGGCAGCACCCATGAACGTGGCCAGGAGAACCTGATGCACATCCTGCGCCACTTGATCACGGCGCCGGCCGCCACCCTCTCCGCAGCGCGACAGGCCGCCCTGAAAGACGAAGCCGGCCAGGCACTGGACGCCACCCTGCAGGCCCACGGCGCACCGGCGCGCCCACTGAAAGAGGTGCCCATCCGCTGGATGAGGCGGCCGCCGACCGCGGCCCGGCCCTGAGCCGACACAGGCCACCAGCCTCCCCCCGCGCTCATTGAACGAAAAACACAACACCACGGAGACAAAACAATGACCTCAACAAACCACCCCACGCGCAGCCCGGTCCGGGGCTCTGCCACCTCGCTCAGGCGCGCCAGCCTGCTCGCCTGGATGGTCGGCCTGAGCCTTGGCCTGGGCATGGCCCTGTCCTCACGCCCCGCCCTGGCGGCAGCCGGCGGCGATGCCACGGGCTTTCCGAGCAAACCGGTGCGCCTGCTGGTGGGCTACCCACCCGGTGGCGTGGCCGACATCATGGCGCGTGCCATTGCGCCGATCATGGCCGAGGGCCTGAAGCAACCCGTGCTGGTGGACAACCGGGCCGGTGCCAACGGCAACATCGCGGCCGACGCCACGGCCAAGGCTGCGCCGGACGGCAGCACCCTGGCCCTGGTGACCACGGGCATCGAATCGGTCAACCCCTGGCTGTTTGGCAAAGTGCCCTTCGATGCGCAGAAAGACCTGCAGCCCGTGGGTGCCACCGGACGGGTGCTGCTGTTCCTGACCACCCGCGCCAGCCTGGCGCCCGACAATGTGAAAGACTTCGTGAGCCTCGCCAAGAACAGCCAGCCGCGCCTGTCCTTTGGCTCGGCCGGGGCCGGCAGCACGCCACATCTGGTGGGCGAGTTGCTCAAGCAGAGTGCGGGCTTCGAGGCGGTGCACGTGCCCTACCGTGGCGCGGCACCGGCTTTGCAGGATCTGCTGGCCAGCCAACTGGATTTCTTCATGGACCCCGGTATTTCGTTTGCCAATGTGCGCGCGGGCAAGCTGAAGATGCTGGCCGTGGCCAGCGCCCGGCGCTCGCCCCTGTTCCCCAACGTGCCCACGCTGGAAGAGTCGGGCATCAAGGGGGTGGACTACGACACCTGGTTCGGCCTGTACGCACCGGCCGGCACGCCGCCCGAGGTGGTGGCCCGCCTGAACCAGGAGTTGAACAAGGCCTTGTCCCAAGCCTCGGTGCAGGAGCGCTTTCGCGAACTGGGCGGCGAGGCCACGCCAGGCACACCCGCGGATTTCAAGGCCACGGCGCAGCGGGAGATGAAGGTGTTTCCGGGCTTGATCAAGGGGCTGGGGATCAAAGCTGAATGAAATGGCCCCCACGCTCCCTCACTTCGTGTGGTCGCTGCCCCCCAAGGGGGCCCAGCCCGCCTTGGGGCGGCCCGGCGGCGGGCTGACGGCTTCGTTGCTGGCCTGTCGGCTTCGCAAGAAGGATCGAAGACAGCCCCTCCAAGCGCACTCTTCTCATCACCGCCAATCCCTCTCACGGGGGCCCAGCCCGCCTTGGGGCGGCCCGGCGGCGGGCTGATGTAGCCCCCACGGTCGCGCACTTCGTGTCACGCCCACGTGCGGCCGCGAGACGCGGACGCTCTTCGCCCTGTCCAGCCCTGCGCGGGCAGGCCTGGAGCCGCAGGGCTCAGCCCCCCAGGGGGCCCAGTCCACCTTGGGGCGGCCCGGCGGCGGGCTGACGGCTTCGTTGATGGCTCGCTGAATTCAGAAGGGGGCTGAAGGCCCTCTCACTCAGCGTCACTCCCACGTGCGGCCGCGAGGGGCGGACGCACTTCACGCGTCCCAGCTCCCTTTGGAGCGCGTCGGCTGCATGCCCGGGGACCGCTGGCAGGCCTCAATCTGGTGTTCTGACCACGTTGGAGTTCAAGGTCTGACAGGGATGCGGGTGTCGGGTCAGGGTTATGCATTGGCGGCATGGGCTCAGCCAGACTTGGCATTTCTCTTGCATGACGCTTACAACAACAATACCGCCCACCGCGCCACAGAAGCCGCACGTGCTCTCTGAGGGGTCACGGGCGTGATTGGGCGCTGGGCTGGGGTTTTCCTGGGTCCGGGGCGGGCGCGGGTGGCAGAACATTGGCATTGCAAACGGCAGGGCGGCGCGCGCCACACATGCTGAAAGCCAGGCATCAGGGACTTGTTTTCTTTTCAAGGTTTTTCACATGAGCGCTCTCAAGTCTTTGTCCCTCAGCCATCGGCTCAGCCTGGGTTTCGGCAGTGTGCTGGCCTTGCTGCTGCTGGTGGTGGCGGTGGACCAATGGTCAGCCAGGGATCTGCACGGAAGGCTGCAGCGCATCACCAGCACCAACGCCGAAAAAACCCGCCTGATGAACAACATGCTGCAGGACGTGGACTCGCTGGGCCTGAGGGGCCGCTCTGCGGTGATGCTGTCTGAAAGCGACACCAAACGCTCGACCGAGCAGGCCGACAAGCTCAAGGCCACACAAGACCAATACCTCAAGCAGCAGACCGAACTGGCCGCCCTGGCCCAGGCCAATGGGGCCCAAGCCGACGAGTTGAAGCTGCTGGACGACATCAAGGCCATCGCCGAAGCGACGCTGCCCGAGCTTCAGCAGTCGGTGAAGACGGCGCTGGAGGGCGACAACGTGGGTGCCTCGATCGCCATGATGAACCGGGTGGAACCCAGCGAGGTCAAGTGGCGGGCCCGCTTGAGCGATCTGATCGAGTACCAGAACCGCCTGAACCAGGCCGAGGCCCAAGGGGCCGAAGACAGCATGGCCCGGGCCCAGATCACCGCCGGCTTGCTGGTGTTGATCTCGATCACGGTCGGCGTGCTGGTGGCCTGGCGCATCACCCAGAGCGTGACGGCGCCGATCGGGCGGGCCGTGGTGGTGGCCGAACGCATTGCCGCGGGCGACCTGACCTCTCAAGTGGAGGTGCGCATCCACGACGAAACCGGCCGCCTGTTGGAGGCCATTGCCGCCATGCAGCAGCGCCTGCGTGAGCTGGTGGGCGAAATCGGCGGCACTGCCGAATCGATCAAGGACGCCAGCGCCGAAGTGGCCGCCGGCAACCTGGACCTGAGCCAGCGCACCGAAGAGGCGTCGCACAACCTGCAGACGGCGGCCCACACACTGACCGACCTGACCCAGATGGTGGGCCACAGCACGGCCTCGGCCCGCGAGGTGAACCGCCTGGCGGCCACCGCCTCGACCCACGCGATCAGCGGCGGGCAGATGGTGTCCGAGGTGGTGCAGACCATGGAAGGGATCAGCGTGAGCTCCCGCAAGATCGCCGACATTGTGGGCGTGATTGACGGCATCGCCTTCCAGACCAACATCCTGGCCCTGAACGCGGCGGTGGAAGCCGCACGCGCCGGCGAACAGGGGCGCGGCTTTGCCGTGGTGGCCAGCGAGGTGCGGCGCCTGGCCGGCCACGCCACCAGTTCGTCCAAGGAGATCAAGGGCCTGATCACCGACAGCGTAGAGCGCGTGGCCGTGGGCGAAGACCTGGTGCGCCGTGCCGGCGAGACGATCAACGAGCTGGTGAGCTCGGTACAAAACGTGTCCTCGATCATGTCCGAGGTGGCGGCCGCAGCCGATGAGCAGAGTGGCCGCATCGCCGACATCAGCTCGACCGTGGGCAAGCTCGATGAGGTGACCCAGCAAAACGCGGCACTGGTCGAGGAAAGCGCGGCGGCAGCCGACAGCCTGCGCGATCAGGCCCACCGACTCACGGACATCGTGCACACCTTCCGCCTCAGCCGCGACACGCCGATCGCCGCGCCAACACCGGCCGCGGCCAACCGGCCGGCCCCCACCCCGGCCCTGGCGCGTGCCCCGCAGCCGCTGCGGCTGGGCTGATCAGGCCGAGGCCGCTTTCTGGCCCACCTCGAAGTTCGACAGCCGCTCCAGGGCCTTCACCATGCCCGAGTGGTCCCAGGCCGCACCGCCCTGCGCCACACAGGCGCTGAACAATTGTTGAGCCTGTGCCGTGGCGGGCAGGGCCAGGCCGAGGGCGCGGGCGCTGTCCAGTGCCAGGCGCAGGTCCTTCTGGTGCAGGGCAATGCGAAAACCCGGTTCGAAGCTGCGGCGGATCATGCGCTCGCCATGAACTTCCAGAATGCGCGAGGCGGCAAAGCCGCCCATCAAGGCCTGGCGCACCTTGGCCGGGTCGGCGCCAGCACGTGAAGCAAACAACAGGGCCTCGGCCACGGCCTCGATGTTGAGCGCCACCACGATCTGATTGGCCACCTTGGTGGTCTGCCCGGCACCATTGGGCCCCACCAGCGTGATGTTCTGCCCCAGCAGCTCGAACAGCGGCTGAGCCCTGGCAAAGGCGGCTTCGGGCCCGCCGACCATGATCGACAAGCTGCCCTTTTGCGCGCCCACTTCGCCGCCGGACACCGGGGCGTCGAGGTACTGGCAGCCCAGCTGCTCGATGCGCCGGGCAAAGTCCTGCGTGGGCAGAGGGGCAATCGAGCTCATGTCGATCACCAGCTTGCCTGGGCTCAGGCCCAGGGCCAGCCCGTCGTCACCAAACAGCACCTGCTCGACATCGGGGGTGTCGGGCAGCATGGTGAAGACGATGTCGGCCCGCTCGGCCACGCCGCGTGCGCTGAGGCATTGGGTGGCCGGGGTGTCGGCCAGCGCCGCCGGCACCTTGCCGCGGGTGTGCACAAACAGCTGATGGCCGCCACGGATCAGGTTGAGGCACATGGGCGTGCCCATGATGCCCAGGCCGATGAAGCCGAGTTGAAGCGGTTTTTGAGTCATGGGAGGTCTCCGTTGTCAGGTCAGGGATGAAAGCGCTCGGTTCAGGCCATGGCGCGGCGCCAGCCCAGGCCGGCCAGGGTGTCGGCGGCGGGCTTGTATTCGCAGCCGATCCAGCCGGCATAGCCCAGGTGGTCGATGTGACGCAGCAACCAGGGGTAGTTGATCTCGCCCGTGCCAGGCTCATGCCGACCCGGGTTGTCGGCCAACTGGATGTGGCCGATGCGTGGCAGGGCCCGCTGCAGCGTGGCGGCCAACTCGCCCTCCACACGCTGCGCGTGGTAGATGTCGTATTGCACAAAGGCGTTGTCGGCCCCCACCTCGTCGAGCAGGGCCAAGGCCTGATCGGTGCGGGTGAGGTAGAAGCCCGGGATGTCGAAGGGATTGATGGGCTCGATCAGCAGGCGCAGGCCCGCCTGGCGCAGGGCGCCGGCCGCAAAACGCAGGTTGCTCACCAGGGTCTGGCGCAGCAGCGGTTCGGCCACGCCGGCCGGTGCCTTGCCAGCCAGGCAGTTGAGTTGGCGCACCCCCAGCGCCTGGGCATAGGCAAGGGCCTGAGCGACCCCGGCGCGGAATTCGGCCACCCGGGTCGGGTCGCAGGCGATGCCACGCTCGCCGGCCTCCCAGTCGCCCGCAGGCAGGTTGTGCAGCACCAGTTGCAGGCGGTGCTGGTCCAGACGTGAACGGATCTCGCCGGCCTCGTAGGCGTAGGGGAACAGAAATTCGACGGCCTCGAAGCCCGCTTGCGCAGCGGCTTCAAAGCGGTCCAGAAAAGGCCGTTCCGTGAACAGCATGGTGAGGTTGGCAGCAAAGCGAGGCATGTGTTTGGTTCTCTCTTGGGTCAGGGCAGGAGGGGCTGCGGGGCGGGCGGGCATCAATCCAGCATGGCGATGGCGGTGGGCGCGTCGGCCGCGCTGGCCGCCAGGTCTTCGAACTCGTTGATCTGGTCGATCTCGGTGCCCATGGCGATGTTGGTCACGCGCTCCAGCAGCAGCTCGATCACCACGGGGGTGCGGTGCTCGGCCATCCAGGCATCGGCCTGTTGCACCGCTGGCGCGAACTCTTCGGGCCGGTGCACACGGATGGCTTTGCAGCCCAGGCCCTCGACCACCTTGACGTGGTCCACGCCATAGCTGCGCGCGGGCTCGTCAGCGTCCGTGTTGAGGTTGTCGAAGGCCAGTTGCACGCAGTAATCCATCGAGAAGCTGCGCTGCGCCTGGCGGATCAGTCCGAGGTAGCTGTTGTTGACCAGCACATGGATGTAGGGCAACTTGAACTGCGCGCCCACCGCCAGCTCTTCGAGCATGAACTGGAAGTCATAGTCGCCCGACAGGGCCACGATCCGGCGGGCCGGGTCGGCCACGCGCACCCCCAGCGCGGCCGGCAGGGTCCATCCCAGCGGGCCGGCCTGGCCGCAGTTGATCCAGTGGCGCGGGTGGTAGATGTGCAGGAACTGCGCCGCCGCGATCTGCGACAGGCCGATGGTGGACACATAGCAGGCGTCGCGACCGAAGGCATTGTTCATGCATTGGTAGACCCGCTGCGGCTTCATGGGCACCTGGTCGAAGTGGGTCTTGCGCAGGTAGTCGACGCTCTGCTTGCGCCCCTGGCACTCGGCCACCCAGGCCAGGCGCGGCGACAGGCGGCCTTCGGATCGCCATTCGCGGGCCACCTCGACCATCAGGGCCAGCGCGGCGCCCGCGTCGGACACGATGCCATAGTCGGGCGCAAACACGCGGCCGATCTGGGTCGGCTCGATGTCGATGTGCACAAACTTGCGGCCTCGGGTGTAGACCTCGACCGAGCCGGTGTGGCGGTTCGCCCAGCGGTTGCCGATGCCCAGCACGAAGTCGCTGGCCAGCAGGTTGGCGTTGCCGTAGCGGTGGCTGGTCTGCAGACCACACATGCCCACCATCAGCGGGTGGTCGTCGGGGATGCTGCCCCAGCCCATCAGGGTGGGGATCACGGGCAGTTGCAGCAGCTCGGCCAACTCGACCAGCAGGCCGCAGGCATCGGCGTTGATGATGCCGCCACCGGCCACCAGCAAGGGCCGCTCGGCCTGGCTCAGCAGGTGCAGGGCATGCTCCACCTGGGCCCGGGTGGCCTGCGGCTTCCAGGCCGGCAAGGGGGCGTAGGTGGCGGGGTCGAAATCGATCTCGGCCAACTGCACATCGATGGGCAGGTCGATCAGCACCGGCCCCGGTCGGCCCGAGCGCATCAGGTGAAATGCCTGTTGGAACACCCCGGGCACCTGGGCCGGCTCCATCACGGTGGTGGCCCATTTGGTCACGGGGCGGGCGATGGCACTGATGTCGACAGCCTGAAAATCCTCCTTGTGCAGGCGTGCGCGCGGAGCCTGCCCGGTGATGCACAGGATGGGGATGGAATCGGCACTGGCCGAGTACAGGCCGGTGACCATGTCGGTGCCGGCCGGGCCGCTGGTGCCGATGCACACGCCGATGTTGCCGGCCACGGCCCGGGTGTAGCCCTCGGCCATGTGCGAGGCCGCCTCGACGTGGCGCGCCAGGATGTGGCCGATGCCGCCGTGCGCCTTGAGCGCTGCATACAGCGGGTTGATGGCAGCGCCGGGCACGCCGAACGCCACACTCACGCCTTCTTTCTCGAGGATGCAGACTGCCGCCTCGATTGCCTTCATTCTTGCCATGTCATCTCCTTGGGTGAACCCACTGGGGGTGGCCGAAATTTAGGCGGCGCAGGCTTGAGCCGGAACGCCCGAGCAGACCATAAAATTTATTCGCTGGTGGAATGACTGTCGGATCGACGGCAGCGGACACTGGCACACCCCGCACGAGCGCAAGGAGAACCCGATGGACCGTTTCGACGCCATGAACCTGTTTGTCCGGGTGGTGGAATCCGGCAGCTTCACCAAGGTGGCGAAAGAGTTCGCCACCACCCAGCCCACCGTCACCAAGCAGGTGGCGGCCCTGGAGGCCCAGCTCAAGGTGCGCCTGCTCAACCGCAACACCCGCGGGGTCAGCCTGACCGAACCCGGTGCGCTGTACTACGAACGTTGCAAGGCCATCCTGGGCCAGGTGAGCGAGGCCGAAGAGGTGGTCCAGGTGCGCCAGACCCAGGTGAACGGTCTGCTGCGCGTGGGCAGTTCGGTGGCTTTCGGCAGACGGGTGGTGGTGCCCCTGGTGCTGGAATTCATGGCCCGGCACCCGCAGGTGAAGGTGGACCTGAGCTTTGACGACCGCTACACCGACCTGGTGGCCCAGGGCATCGACGTGGCGATCCGCCTGGGCAAGCTGGCCGACTCGGGCCTGGGTGCACGCAGCCTGGGGCAGAACCCCTGGGCCTTGGTGGCCTCGCCCACCTACCTGCGGCGGCACGGCACACCGCGCAAGCCCAGCGAGCTGCGTGGGCATGACGCCTTGATCTACAGCAGCGTGCAGGGGGACGACTTCTGGCGTCTGCGCACGCCAGCGGGCGAGTTGGTGAACGTGCCGGTGAGCGGGCGCATGCGCTCCAACAACCTGTCGGCCCTGCTGGCCGCTGCACGCGCCCACCTGGGCGTCGCCGCCCTGCCCCGCTATGTGGCCGCCGAATCGCTGGCCAGTGGCCGGGTGCTGGAGGTGCTCAAGACCTGCCAGTTGCCCGAGCAGGAGATCCACGCCGTGTTCCCCTCGCCCCGCCTGCTGCCGCAAAAGGTGTCGTCCTTCGTGGCCTTCATGCAGGGGCGGTTTGAGGCGCGCTGGTGGGAGCAGTTGAAATGACCCTGCCGGGCCGGCGCCTCAATCGAGGATCAGAAGCGCCCGGAAATCGTTCACATTGGTGTGGGTGGGGCCGGTGATGACCAGATCGCCCAGGGCCTCGAAGTAACCATAGGCGTCGTTGCGGTCCAGAAACTGCTCCACTTTCAGGCCCTGGGCCTGGGCCCGTGCCAGCGTGTCGGGGCCCACGCAGGCACCGGCGTTGTCTTCAACACCGTCGATGCCATCGGTATCCGCCGCCAAGGCCCAGACCCGTGGCTGGCCCTGCAGGGCCTGGGCCAGGCCCAGGCAGAACTCACCCGCACGGCCGCCGCGCCCGCGCGGGCTGCCAGCGGGCTGCGGGCGGATTGTCACCGTGGTCTCACCGCCCGACAGGATGACGCAGGGGCGTGCAAAAGGCTGGCCATGCTGGGCCACCGAGCGTGCCAGCGCGGCGTGCACCTTGCCCACCTCGCGCGATTCGCCCTCGATTTCGTCGGACAGCACATAGGCCGCGATGCCGGCGGCACGGGCCACCTCGGCGGCGGCCTCCAGCGACTGGCGCGGGGTGGCAATCAACTGAACCTCGTGCCCTGCGAACACGGCATCGCCGGGCTTGGGGGTTTCAAGTGCACCGGCCTGCAACTGCTGGTGCACCGCCGCGGGCACCGAAATGCCGTAGCGGGCCAGAATGGCCAGTGCCTCGGCGCAGTGGCTGGCATCCGGCACGGTGGGGCCGCTGGCAATCACCGAAGGGTCATCGCCAGGCACATCGCTGATGGTGAGCGTGAGCACCCGCGCCGGCGAGCAGGCCGCCGCCAGGCGCCCCCCCTTGATGCGCGACAGGTGCTTGCGCACGCAGTTCATCTCGCCAATGCTGGCGCCGCTGTGGAGCAATTCGCGGTTGATGCGCTGCTTGTCCTCCAGGCTCAGCCCTTCGGCGGGCAGGGTCAGCAGGGCGGAGCCGCCGCCCGAGATCAGGCACAGCACCAGGTCGTCCTCAGTCAGGCCTTCGGTCAGTTGCAGGATGCGTTGGGCCGCGGCCAGGCCGGCCGCGTCGGGCACGGGGTGCGAGGCCTCGACCACTTCGATGCGCACGGGCAGGCCGGCCGGTCGCGGCGGGATGTGGTGGTAGCGCGTGACCACCAGGCCCGACAGCGGCGCATCGACCGGCCACAAGGCCTCGACCGCCTGGGCCATCGAGGCCCCGGCCTTGCCCGCCCCCAGCACCAGGGTGCGCCCCTTGGGCGGCTGGGGCAGGTGGCGCGCCAGACCTTGCAGGGGCTGCGCCCGCCAGACGGCCTGCGCATACAGGTGCTGCAAAAAAGCCTGCGGATCAGCGCTGGGGCTGGGGCAGACAGCGCCCTGCAGATCGAGGGCGACGCGATGTTGGGGGGCTTGGGGTGTGGTCATGGCCCGATTGTGCCAAGCCTCGTGCAGCGGCTTGGCCCCTGGTCGGGTCAAAACTGCTTTACCTCGCGTCATGCACCGGTCACAGGCCCGGTTCAGAATCCCCCGTCTTCGTCCATCCCCAGGAGTGCTCTTGAACCGATCCTCATGCGAAGCCCAGGCGGTGGCACGCGCAGCGACGCCGGAACACGGCCTAACCCTGGCACCTGGGCGCCTGGCCACCCTGATGGAACAGCAGGCACTGCACTGTGTATTTCAACCGATTGCCGACCTGCGCAGCGGCTCGATCTTTGGCCATGAGGCCCTGATCCGTGGCCCGGCCGGCACCGAATGGGAGCGCCCGGACGTGCTGCTGGCCCTGGCCCAGCAGGAGGACCTGCTGTTCGAATTCGAGGTGTTCTGCGTCCACACGGCCCTGGTGCAATGGGGACAGGCGGGCGAACCCGGGCGCTTGTTCGTCAACATCAGTGCCGACGCGCTGGTCGAGGCCATGCAACTGGAGGAGACCGAATCGCTGATCGGGGCTGCACGGCGCTGTGGGGTATCCCCCCGCATGTTGGTGATGGAGATCACCGAACACGAGCGGGTCGGAGACATGGCGCAATTGCATGCCGCGGTGCAACACCTGCACGCGGCTGGCATCACCCTGGCGCTGGACGATTTTGGCGACGGACGCTCGAGCCTGCGGCTGTGGTCAGAGGTGAAGCCGGCCTACGTGAAGATCGACAAATACTTCACCCGGGCCCTGGACCAGCGCACCGAATGCCTGCAGGTGGTCAATGCCTTGAAGGGGATTTCAGAAGTGTTTGGCTCGGTGCTGATCGCCGAAGGCATCGAGACCACCGATGACCTGCGCGTGCTGCGCGATCTGGGCATTGCTTACGGCCAGGGTTACCTGCTGGGCCGCCCCGCCCGCGAGGTGGCGCAGCAGGTGATCGACGCCGCGCTGACCGTGATGCACGACCGCCGCGTATCCGTGCTGCCGCAATTGCAGCAGACCGCGCGCCCCGGGGTGTTGCGCCACCTGCCCGTGATCCAGGCGCCGGCCGTGGCCATGAGCTGCACCAACAATGAGCTGGCCGAGGTGTTCAAGGCCCGGCCCGAACTGCACGCGCTGGCCGTGGTGGACGGCGAACGGCCGGTGGGCCTCATCAACCGCCAGCAGTTCATGAACCACTACGCCACCCTGTACTTTCGGGAGGTGCATGGGCGCAAGCCTTGCCTGGCCTATGCCAACCATTCACCGCGGGTGGTGGAGCTGGACTACGACGTGGACGAACTGGTGGGCATTCTGACCTCGCAGGACCAGCGTTACCTGAACGACGGCTTCATCGTCACCGATAACGGCCGCTATGTGGGCCTGGGAACGGGCGACCAGTTGGTCCGCTCCGTGACCGAGGCCCGGATCGAAGCCGCGCGCCACGCCAACCCCCTGACCTTTCTGCCCGGCAACATCCCCATCAGCATGCACATCGACCGCCTGCTGGCCAGCGGCAGCGAGTTCGTGGCCTGCTATGCCGACCTGAACCATTTCAAGCCCTTCAACGATCAATATGGCTACTGGCGTGGCGACGAGATGATCCGCCTGGTGGCCCGGCTGTGCGTGAGCCACTGCGATGCCCGGCGCGATTTTGTAGGCCATGTGGGCGGCGATGACTTCATGATCCTGTTCCAGAGCAACAACTGGCAGCAGCGCTGCGAGGCCATCATCCAGGAGTTTGCGCGCGAGGCATTGGCCTTGTTTGACGACATCGCACGGCAGGCCGGCGGCATTGAAGCCGAAGACCGGCACGGCGTGAAGCGCTTCTTTCCGTGCACCACGCTGTCGATCGGGGCGGTGCGGGTGCTGCGCGGTCAGTACGAATCCGCCGAACAGGTGGCCAACGAAGCGGCGCTGGCCAAGCACGATGCCAAGCAGAGCCAAAGCGGCCTGCATGTGCGCGGCCCCCAGTTGCCGCCACCGTTGCTGTCGGCACCCTTGCTGCCCTTGGGCGTGCAACAGGCGGCCTGAGCGTCCGCAGCCGGCAGGCTCAGCGCCGGCCCAAGGCCGCCACGGCCAGTTGCAGGGCCAGCCGGTTATGGCGTTCGATCAACGGCGGCAGATCCAGTGTGGTGAGCTGTCCGTCGCGCACCACCACCCGCCCGTTGACCACGGTGTGACGGGCTTTGGCCGGGGCGCACAGCAGCAGCGCGCCCACGGGGTCGTGCACGGCGCCGCCTGCAAAGTCGAGACTGCCCAGGTCGAACACCGCCAGGTCGGCGCATTGGCCCACCGCCAGCGAACCGATGTCGGCACGGCCCAGCACCTCGGCCCCGCCCCGGGTGGCCAGCGCCAGCGCGTCGCGGGCCTTCATCTCGGCCGGGCCGGTATCGCAACCAAAGGGCTCCAGGGCCCGCCCGACCCGGGCCAGCAGCATGGCCTGGCGCGCCTCACCGAGCATGTGGGCGCCGTCGTTGCTGGCGCTGCCGTCCACCCCCAGCCCGACAGGCACGCCCGCGTCGATCATGCGGCGGATCGGGGCGATGCCCGAGGCGAGGCGCATGTTGCTGCAGGGGCAATGCGCCACCCCGGTGCGGGTGCGGGCAAACAGCGACAGGCCGGCCGAATCCAGCTTGACACAGTGGGCGTGCCACACGTCATGCCCCACCCAGCCCAGTTGCTCGGCGTATTCGGCCGGGGTGCAGCCAAACTTTTCGCGGCTGTAGGCAATGTCGTGGTCGTTCTCGGCCAGGTGGGTGTGCAGGCGCACGCCGTGCGCCCGGGCCAGCAGGGCCGATTCGCGCATGAGGTCGCGGCTGACACTGAAGGGCGAACACGGGGCCACCGCCACCTGCACCATCGCACCATGGCGGGCATCGTGCCAGCGCTCGATCAGGCGCTGGGTGTCGCGCAGGATGGCATCCTCCCGCTCCACCACCTCATCGGGTGGCAGGCCGCCCTGCGAGCGGCCCACGCTCATGCTGCCGCGGGTGGCGACAAAGCGCATGCCGATGGCCTGCGCGGCCTCGATGCTGTCGTCCAGGCGCACGCCATTGGGGTAGATGTAGAGGTGGTCACTGCTGGTGGTGCAGCCGCTGAGCAGCAGCTCGGCCATGGCCACCTGGGTCGACACCTGAACCATCTCGGGCGTGAGCCCGGCCCAGATGGGGTACAGGCCGCGCAGCCACGAAAACAGCTCGGCGTCCTGCACCGCAGGAATCGCCCGGGTGAGCGACTGATACATGTGGTGGTGGGTGTTGACCAGACCGGGCGTGACCAGGCAGCCACGCAGGTCCAGCACCTCGTCGGCCTGGTCGGGCAGATCGGCGGCGGGGCCGATGGCCTCGATGCGGTGGCCGCGGATGAACACCGAAGCATCGCTCAACTCACGGCGCTGCTCGTCAAAAGTGGCCACGCAACGGGCGTTGCGCAGCAGCAGGGTTTTGCTCATGGGGGCCGTGCAGGGTTCAGGGGGCCGTGGGAGCACCGGCCTGGAACCAGGCGCCGATCAAGGCGCGCTCTTCGTCGGTGATGCCGGTGGCATTGTTCATGGGCATGATCTTGGTGACCACGGCCTGCTGGTAGACCGCCTGGGCATGGGCCTTGACCTGCTCAGGTGAATCCAGGCGCACGTTCTTCATCTGCACGGCTTCGCCGTGGCACATGTAGCAGCGGGCGGACAACACCTTCTGCACCTCAGCGTAACTCACGGCTGTCGGCGCTGCGGCGGCCGGTGCCATCGGCGCCGGCCGCAGCCAGGCGATCAGCGCCAGCAGGACCACCACACCGGCGGCGGCATACGGCCAGGGATGGGCGTTGCGGCCCAGCTTGTACCCATGGCGCATCACGAAGAACTGGCGGATGGCCGCGCCGGCGAACATCATGCCGATCAACACCAGCCAGTTCTGCGGGTGGGTGTAGGTGAAGCTGTAATGGTTGGACAGCATGGCAAACAGCACCGGCAGCGTGAAATAAGTGTTGTGAACACTGCGCTGCTTGCCGCGCTTGCCGTGGATCGGGTCGACCGGCAGGCCATCCTTGATCTGCTGCACCACGGTGCGCTGGCCCGGGATGATCCAGAAGAAGACGTTGGCACTCATCGAGGTGGCGATCATGGCGCCCATCAACAAGAAGGCGGCGCGGCCGGCAAACCAGTGGCAGGCCAGCCATGAGGCCACGCAGACCAGCACTAGCACCAAAGCGCCGACGATCGCATCGCCATTCTTGCGCTGCCCGAACACCCGGCAGATGCCGTCGTACAACAGCCAGAACACCACCAGAAAGCCCAGGGCGACGGCGATGGCCTCGGCGGGTGCCCAATCCATGCGCGACTTGTCGATCAGGTAGGTGCTGGCGCTCCAGAGGTAGGAAACGGTGAACAGCGAAAAGCCGGTCAACCAGGTGCTGTAGCTTTCCCAGTAGAACCAGTGCAGGTGCCCGGGCAGCTTGGGTGGCGACACAGCGAACTTGACGGGGTGGTAAAAACCGCCGCCGTGCACAGCCCACAACTCACCACTGACACCCTGGCGTTTCAATTCAGGGTCTTCGGGCGGCGTGAGGCTGCTGTCCAGAAAGACGAAATAGAACGAGGACCCCACCCAGGCGATGGCGGTGATGACATGGACCCAGCGCAGCAGCAGGTTGGCCCAGTCGAGAAAATAGCTTTCCATTCTCAACTCCAGTGCCCCTGAACCAACAGGTCGGCACTTTGATGGTCTGCTCACCACTGCGGGCGCTGTGAACAGAAGTTGGGGCCGCGGCCATGGGTTGGAAGAACCCCAGCTCCGCTGCGACCGGATGCAGGAAGAGAACCGCTTTCACGGCCCCCAGGCGATAAAGTGTATACAGTTTTTGAGCACCATGGCGACGTATCGTCTGGCCCCGAGTCAGGGCTTTCCCGAGGCCCCCACAGGGCCCGGAAGCTTTTGCAATAACTGTGCCGCCACCGCCACGGCAATGACCTCCGGTTGCTTGCCGCTGATGCCTGGCACACCGATAGGACAGGTGACGTGATTCAACTCATCGGCGGTGAAGCCACGCTCCTGCAGGCGTCGCTGAAAGGTGGCCCATTTGGTCTGACTGCCAATCAGCCCGACAAATGGCAGGTCACCATGCTCACGCTGTCGACGCAGGCAGGCGGCCACGATGTCCAGGTCTTCGGCATGGCTGAAACTCATCACCAGCACCTGTGAGCCGGGCACCAGGTCGGCCACGGCCCCCTGCACCGGATCGGAGTGCTCGGCCTCCGCGTTTTCGGGCAGATCGGCCGGAAAGATACCGTCCCGGCTGTCGATCCAACGCAGGCGAAACGGCAGTGGCGCCAGCACCCGCACCAGTGCGTGCCCCACATGCCCGCCACCAAACAGGGCCAAGGGCTGACCGCCTTGCGCCAGTTCGGTGCGCAGCCGCTCGCGATCGGCCGCAGTAACCCGCTCCAGGCTCAAGTGCACCACCCCACCGCAGCATTGCCCCAGACTGGGGCCCAAGGCGTGGCGCTGCTGCAGCGGCCAGGCGGTCGCGGGGTCGCGCAGGCCCTCTCGGGCAGCCAATGTGGCCACCAGTTCCAGGTGACCACCGCCAATGGTGCCGAGCACGGTCGCGGGCCACACCGCCATCCAGGCACCCACCTCACGGGGCACCGAGCCCTGGGTACGCACCACGCGCACCAGGCAGGCAGGTTCATCAGTCAGGCCTTGCAGCAGTTGGGACAGAGCGCTCATGGGCCCCGATTCTGCGGTCATAAAACCCTCCATCCAGAAAAAATGGCCTTACGGCAGATACGACTGGCAACAATCAGGGCGCAGTGCCGAAGGCACAATGCGCGCATGAACGGACCCGCCCCACGCTCAACCGACCGGCCCAGCCAACCCGTAACGGCCCTGATCCGCCGCCCCCTGTGGCTGATGGCCACGGCCTGGGCCGCCTTGCTGGCGGCCTGCGGCAGCGGCCCGACGCCGCCACTGAACGAGAACACGCCCGCCGCGGAAACGCCCGGCCCGGCCAGCACGCCCTCAGGCACTGGCAGTGTCCACACGATCAGCCCGGCCTCGGCGGCCAGCACCCCCAAGGCTTACCGGGTGGACGCTGCCCAGCACCTCTACAAACTCAATGCAGAGCGCATCTACGCCGGCAAGCTGCCGCCCATGTTGTACGCGGTGGGGGTGCTGCAGGTCAGCATCGACAGCCGGGGGCAGGTCACGCAGCTGCACTGGATGCGCGCGCCGCGCCATGCCCCCGAGGTGGTCACCGAAATCGAGCGCACGGCGCGCGCGGCCGCCCCCTACCCGGTGCCAGCCCGTCTGGGCAAGGTGGTCTACACCGACACCTGGTTGTGGGACCAGAGCGGCCGGTTCCAGCTCGACACCCTGACAGAAGGTCAGAGCGGCGGTTGAACCCGGATCCGCTTCAGGAGCCGCGGTAGGTCGAGTGGCTCCAGGGGCTGACCAACAAGGGCACGTGGTAGTGCTGATCGGCATGGGCGATGCCAAAGTCGAGCGTGACCTTGTTCAGGAACGGGGGTTCGGGCAGGTCGACGCCACGGGAACGGAAGTAATCGGCCACCTCGAACACCAGGCGGTAGGTGCCCGGGCGCAGGCTGTTGTTGTCATACAGCGGGCCGTCGGAGCGGCCGTCGGCGTTCAACACAAAGCGGCGCACCAGTGTGGCGTCGTCGCCCTGGGTGGTGAACAGCGAAACCCCCATGCCGGCAGCCGGGCTGCCGTGCATGGTGTCGAGAACGTGGGTACTGAGGCCCATGGGTGATCCTTTCGGGTGACAAGACAAGAGGCGGCCACCGGGGCGACCGGACGGTTGATGCCATCAATCCTTGGCAGCAATCGTGAACTAAAAGTGTATACACTTTTTGAATTGGCAGCTATCATGACCTCATGGACGCCTCCAACCCATCGACCACCCACGTCATCGTCGAGAGCCTGACCCGGGCCATCGTCGAACACCGGCTGCTGCCGGGCACCAAGCTGGCGGAACAGAAGCTGGCGGATCACTTCGGCGTGTCTCGCACGCTGGTCCGGCAGGCCCTGTTCCAGTTGTCGCAGAACCGCCTGATCCGGCTGGAGCCGGCACGCGGCGCTTTTGTCGCAGCGCCCTCAGTCACCGAGGCCCGGCAGGTTTTCGCTGTACGGCGCATGCTGGAGGCTGAAATGACACGCGCCTTTGTGCGTGAGGTCACCCCTAGCAAGATCAAGGCCTTGCGCGAGCATGTGGCCCGCGAAAAAGCCGCTGTGCAAGAGGGCGACGCCTCCGGTCGCACCGAACTGCTGGGCGACTTCCATGTGCGCATGGCCGAGCTGATGGGCAACGAGGTACTGGCCCAATTGCTGGGTGAACTGATTTCGCGCTGCGCCCTGATCACGTTGATGTACCAGTCGGCCAGTGCGGCCGAACACTCCCACGAGGAGCACGGCGAGATCGTCAAGGCGCTGGCTGCGCGCGACGAAGCCCTGGCGGTGCAACTCATGAACGATCACCTGACCCATGTCGAGGAAAGCCTCACCTTCGACCGCAAGCTGCCCACCAGCGACCTGTCCATGGCCCTGTCCTGAACTTCACCCCACCCGTCAGCCCTCCCCAAGCCCGCCCATGAAGCCTTACGACACCACCCAGCCCTACCCCCGCGACCTGATCGGCTACGGCCGCGATGTGCCCCACGCCCAGTGGCCGGGCCAGGCCCGCATTGCGGTCCAGTTCGTGCTGAATTACGAGGAAGGCGGCGAGAACGCCACCTTGCACGGCGACGCCGGCTCGGAGCAGTTCCTGTCCGAGATGTTCAACCCGGCCAGCTACCCCGACCGCCACATGAGCATGGAAGGCATCTACGAGTATGGCTCGCGGGCGGGGGTGTGGCGCATCCTGCGCGAGTTCGAGAAGCGCGGCCTGCCCATGACCATCTTCGGTGTCGGCATGGCGCTGCAGCGCCACCCCGAGTTGACCCAGGCCTTTGTCGACCTGGGCCACGAGATCGCCTGCCACGGCTGGCGCTGGATCCACTACCAGAACATCGACGAGGCCACCGAGCGCGAACACATGCGCGTGGCGCTGGACGCCATCGAGAAGCTCACCGGCCAGCGCCCCACCGGCTGGTACACCGGCCGCGACAGCCCGCGCACACGCCGCCTGGTGGTGGACGACGGCCGGCTTGACTACGACAGCGACTACTACGGCGACGACCTGCCGTTCTGGATGAAGGTCGAACGCAGCGACGGCGCCGTGGTGCCGCACCTGGTCGTGCCCTACACCCTGGACACCAACGACATGCGTTTTTCGCTGCCACAGGGCTTTTCGCAGGGCGACGACTTCTTCACCTACCTGCGCGACAGCTTTGACTGCCTGTACGCCGAAGGCGACCCCGCCGGCGAGAACCGCCCCAAGATGCTGAGCATCGGCATGCACTGCCGCCTGCTGGGCCGCCCTGGGCGCATGGTGGCGCTGCAAAAATTTCTCGACCACATCCAGCGCCACGACAAGGTCTGGGTGTGCCGCCGCATCGACATTGCCCGCCACTGGCAGCAGGTGCATCCCTTTAGCGAACAGAAAGCAGGCTGACCATGGCCCTCACCCTTGCCGAATTCAACACCGCCAGCCCCGAACAGGCCCTGCAATGGCTGGACGGCCTGTACGAGCACTCGCCCTGGATCGTCGAACGCGTGCTGCCGCAGCGCCCCTTCCAATCGCTGGCCCAACTCAAGCACGCGCTGACCCAGGTCGTCAGCCAGGCCGGACGCGAGGCCCAGTTGGGCCTGATCCGGGCCCACCCCGAGCTGGCAGGCAAGGCCATGGTCAGCAAGAGCCTGACCGCCGAATCGACCCACGAACAAGGCAAGGCCGGCCTGACCGACTGCACCCCTGAAGAGTTTGCCCGCATTCAGCAGCTCAATGCCGACTACAACGCGCGCTTCGGCTTCCCCTTCATCCTGGCCGTGCGGGGCCCCCGCGGCCTGGGCCTGGGCCGGCACGAGATCATCGAGACCTTCGAGCGGCGACTGCACAACCACCCCGACTTCGAGCTGGCCGAATGCCTGCGCAACATCCACCGCATCGCCGAAATCCGCCTCAACGACAAGTTCGGTGTCGAGCCGGTACAAGGCAATCTGGTGTGGGACTGGCAGGAAAAGCTGGCCCAGCACTCAGACCCCGGCTTTGCCGAGTTGGGCCAGCTCACCGTCACCTACCTCACCGACGCCCACCGCGCCTGCGCCCAGCGCATTGCCCACTGGATGCGCGAAGCCGGCTTTGACGAAGTCGGGATCGATGCCGTGGGCAACGTGGTGGGCCGTTACCACCCCGCCACGGCCGGCGCCCCCTATCTGATGACCGGCTCGCATTACGACACCGTGCGCAATGGCGGCAAGTACGACGGGCGGCTGGGCATCTTCGTGCCCATGGCCTGCGTGCAGCAGCTCAAGGCGCAGGGCCGACGCCTGCCCTTTGGCCTGGAGGTGATCGGCTTCGCCGAAGAGGAAGGCCAGCGCTACAAGGCCACCTTCCTGGGTTCAGGCGCGCTGATCGGCGACTTCAAGCCTGAGTGGCTGGACCAGCAGGACGCCGACGGCATCACGATGCGCGAGGCCATGCGGCACGCCGGCCTGTGCATCGATGACATCGCCAAACTCAAGCGCCAACCGGCCGATTACCTGGGCTTCATCGAGGTGCACATTGAACAGGGCCCTGTCCTGAATGAGAAAGACCTGCCCCTGGGCGTGGTCACCTCCATCAACGGCAGCGTGCGCTACCTCGGTGAGGTGATCGGCATGGCCAGCCACGCGGGCACCACCCCCATGGACCGCCGCCGCGACGCCGCCACCGCGGTGGCCGAACTCGCGCTGTACGTTGAAAAGCGGGCGGCCCAGGATGGCGACTCGGTAGGCACCATCGGCCAGTTGCAAGTGCCCAACGGGTCGATCAACGTGGTGCCGGGGCGCTGCAAGTTCTCACTCGACCTGCGCGCGCCCAACGATACCCAGCGCGACGCCCTGGCGCACGATGTGCTGGCCGAGTTGGCCGCCATCTGCGAACGCCGCGGCCTGCGCCACACCCTGGAAGAGACCATGCGGGCCGCCGCTGCCCCCAGCGCCCCGGCCCTGCAGCAGCACTGGGAGGCGGCCGTCAGCGCCCTGGGCCTGCCGGTGTTCCGCATGCCCAGCGGCGCCGGCCACGACGCCATGAAGCTGCACGAGGTGATGCCCCAGGCCATGCTGTTCGTGCGCGGACTCAACTCGGGCATCAGCCACAACCCGCTCGAATCGAGCACCAACGAAGACATGCAACTGGCCGTCGACGCCTTTGCCCATGTCCTGAACCACTTCGCACCGCAAGCCATCCCCGCCTGAGCCCGACACCATGACCGACGTTCAAAACACCCCCCGCTACGCCGCCCTCGACGCCTGGATCGATGCCCACTTCGACGATGAAGTGCGCTTTCTGCAAGCGCTGGTGCAGGTGCCCACCGACACACCGCCCGGCAACAACGCCCCGCACGCAGAACGCACCGCCGAACTGCTGCAGGCCTTCGGCTATGAGGCCGAGAAGCACCCTGTGCCCGCCGCCGAGGTGCAGGCCTACGGCATGCAAAGCATCACCAACCTGATCGTGCGCCGCCCCTTCGGCCCGGCGGGCAGCGGCCGCACCATTGCGCTGAACGCCCACGGCGACGTGGTGCCCCCGGGCGAGGGCTGGACCCACGACCCCTACGGGGCCGAGATCGTGGACGGCAAGATGTACGGCCGCGCTACCGCGGTCAGCAAGAGCGACTTCGCCAGCTTCACCTTTGCCTTGCGCGCCCTGGAGGCCGTGGCCCGCCCCACCCAGGGGGCGGTGGAGCTGCACTTCACCTACGACGAAGAATTTGGCGGCGAACTGGGCCCGGGCTGGCTGCTGAAGAACCAGCTGACCCAGCCCGACCTGATGGTGGCCGCCGGCTTCTCGCACGAGGTGGTCACCGCGCACAACGGCTGCCTGCAGATGGAAGTGACCGTGCACGGCAAGATGGCCCATGCGGCCGTGCCCCACACCGGCGTCGATGCCCTGCAAGGCGCCGTGCACATCCTGAACGCGCTGTACGCCCAGAACACCGAGTACCTGCAGGTGAGCTCGCAGGTGGCCGGCATCAACCACCCTTACCTCAATGTGGGCCGCATCGAAGGCGGCACCAACACCAACGTGGTGCCGGGCAAGGTGATGTTCAAGCTGGACCGCCGCATGATCCCCGAAGAGAACCCGGTCGAGGTGGAAGCCCGCATCCGCGAGGTGATCGAACAGGCCGCCGCGCAGCGCCCCGGCATCAGCGTCGAGATCAAGCGCCTGCTGCTGGCCCGCTCGATGACCCCGCTGGCCGGCAACAAACCCCTGGTGGACGCCATTCAGCAACACGCCAAGGCGGTGCTGGGCGAAGACGTGCCCGCCGTGGGCACCCCGCTGTACACCGACGTGCGCCTGTACGTGGAGCGCGGCATCCCCGGCGTGATCTACGGCGCCGGCCCGCGCACCGTGCTCGAATCACATGCCAAGCGCGCCGACGAGCGCCTTGACCTGAACGACCTGCGCGCCGCCACCAAGGTGATGGCCCGGGCCCTGAGCGACCTGCTGGCTTGAGCGGCACCACCGCCACAGCCACGACCGGGCTGATCGTGCCCGTGGACACCCCACCCCCGCTCACCGTGCTGTGGCGCGATGAGCACCTGGTGGCCGTCTACAAGCCGGCGGGCTGGCTGGTGCACCGCACCGGGCTGGACGCAGGCGAAACCCGCTTTGTGATGCAGGCCCTGCGCGACCAACTGGGCCAGCACGTGTTTCCGGTGCACCGGCTCGACAAGGGCACCTGCGGCGTGCTGGTGATGGCGCTGCACAGCGAGGCCGCGCGCGCCCTGTCGCAGTCTTTCGAGGCGCACCGCACCCGCAAGCACTACCTGGCCGTGGTGCGGGGCTGGGCCCCCCGGGCGATCGAGGTCGACCACGCCCTGCGCCCCGACGACGCCCCGCCCGATGCCCCCGTGCAAGAGGCCCACACCCGTTTCGAGCGCCTGGCCACGCTGGCCTTGCCGCCCGAGCCCGGCCAGGCACCGGCCGACCCGCGCTACCCAGCCAGCCGCCTGTCGATGGTCCAGGCCTGGCCCAGCACCGGGCGACGCCACCAGATCCGCCGTCACCTCAAGCACCTGGCCCACCCCATCATCGGCGACGCCACCCACGGCAAGGGGCCCGTCAACCGCTGGTGGGCCGAGCGTTTGGGCCTGCAACGCCTGTGGCTGCATGCGGCCACCCTCGACATCCCCCACCCCATCAGCGGCGAGTGGCTGCACTTCTCCAGCGGGCTGCTGGACACCGACCCGCCCACCGATCAGCCCATGCCCCCCGACCTTCTGGCCTGGCAAGCCTTACGGCAACACCCGGCCTGGCAGGCCGATGAGCCAGCCCGCCCGGGTCTGGACACCTGTGAGACAAGGACCTGACCAAGGGATCGTGCGGGGCGATAACATGCAGGACGATTGACATTCACTGACCTGCCCACACCGCTTCATGACCTACGCCCCCCTGTCCCAGCGCCTGAGCGGCGCCAGCAACTTCCGTGACCTGGGACGCTACCCCGCCCGGGGTGGCCGGGCCATGCGCCCGGGCCGCATCTACCGCTCGGATCACCTGGCCCACCTCACGCCCGAGGATCAGGCCCGATTGCAGGCGCTGGGGGTCACGCGCACGGTCGACTTCAGGGGCCAGGGCGAACGCGCCGCGCAGGCCTACGACCTGCCCGGCGTGCAGCAGCACGCGCTGTCGATCGAGCCCACGGTGGTACAACGCGCCAAGGCTTTGCAGGACCGGGGGGAGCGCCTCACACCGGAACATGCCGCCGAACTGATGGAGCAGACCTACCGCGACTTCGTGCTGCACAACTCACCCCGCTTTGCAGAACTGTTCCGACTGCTGCTGGAAAACGACCAGCCCCTGGTCTTCCACTGCACCGCCGGCAAGGACCGCACCGGCTTTGCCGCCGCCCTGATCCTGCATGCGCTGGGCGTGGAGCAGCCCGTCGTTCTGCACGACTACCTGCTGACCAATGAGTTGTACCAGCGCCCCACGGGTTTGATCGGGCAGGGCCCCGAAGAGGTGATGCGCGTCATCTGGCGCGTGCAGCCCAGCTTTCTCGACGCAGCCCTGGACACCGTGCAGCAGCACCACGGCGGCCTGACACCCTACCTGCAGGACGTGCTAGGCGTGGGGCCCGCCGAAGTGCGCCAACTCGAATCGCTCTACCTGATTTAATTCAGCGATGCTGATGGGCCGGTGTGGCACCGCCCTCACCTGAGTCCCTCGCCACGCATTGCGCTCTTTCCGGCTGTCCGCCACCTGGGCCGACCGGCCTGCACCATCACGGCCCAGCCCGTCGGGCCAATGGCCTCAAAACAGTGCACACTGCCCCAAGGCTCACCATTCCGGTGCCTCAAGGCCGCCCGCTTCCACGTGAAAACCCTGTATTCATGGGCACGACTTTTGCCTACATTGCTTGCATACAAGACTTGCAAACCACATCTCTTTCCAACCTTGGAGCAGCCATGTCACGCATCTACAAATCCCTGTTCGGCCAGGTGGTCCTGGCCCTGGTGGTCGGCGTCATCGTCGGCCTGGTCTGGCCTGAACAGGCCGTCAAACTCAAACCCCTGGGCGACGGCTTCATCAAGCTGATCAAAATGCTCATCCCCTTCATCGTCTTCGGCGTGGTGGTGCACGGCATCGCCGGCACGGGCGACCTCAAGCGGGTGGGCCGGGTGGGCATCAAGGCCCTGATCTATTTCGAGGTGGTCACGGCCATCGCTCTGGTGCTGGGCCTGGTGCTGGCCTGGGTGTTCCAGCCCGGCGCGGGCATGAACATCGACCCCAGCACCCTTGATGGCTCGGCGCTCGCGGCCTACAAAGAGAACGCTGGCAAGCTCACCGGCGGCGGCTTCACCGAGTTCGCCCTGCGCCTGATCCCGACCACCGCCCTCAGCGGCTTTGTGAGCGGCGACGTGATGCAGGTGCTGCTGATCTCCATCCTGTTCGGCTGTGCCCTGGCCCTGCTGGGCCCCAAGGGGGAACGCATCACCTCGCTGATCGACGACCTGTCGCACGCCCTGTTCAAGACCATGGGCCTGCTGATCCGCCTGGCCCCGCTGGGCGTGCTGGGCGCGATTGCCTTCACCGTGGGCAAGTACGGCATCGGCTCGCTCAAGCAACTGGGCATGCTGGTGGCTTTGTTCTTCGGCGCCACCATTTTCTTTGTGACGGTGGTGCTGGGCCTGATCATGCGGGTGTCGGGCTTCAGCCTGTTCAAGCTGCTGCGCTACCTGCGCGAAGAGCTGATGGTGGTTTTCGCCACCACCTCATCGGACAGCGTGCTGCCCCAGATCATGGCCAAGCTCAAGGCCATGGGCATCCGTGACTCGACCGTGGGCCTGGTGATCCCCACCGGCTACTCCTTCAACCTGGACGCCTTCTCGATCTACATCACGCTGGCCGCCGTCTTCATTGCCCAGGCCACCAACACCCCGGTCTCCACCGCCGATCTGCTGGCCATCCTGGCCATCTCGCTGGTCACCTCCAAGGGCGCACACGGTGTGCCAGGCTCGGCCATCGTGGTGCTGGCCGCCACCCTGCAGGCCATTCCGGCCATCCCCGCCATCGGCCTGGTGCTGGTGCTGTCGGTGGACTGGTTCATGGGCATCGCCCGGGCCCTGGGCAATCTGATCGGCAACTGTGTGGCCACCGTGGCCATTGCCGCCTGGGAAGGCGACATTGATCGCGAGCGGGCCCATGCGGTGCTCGATGGCCGTACCCCGAAAGCGTTGATCGACTGACGCGGCCGCTGCGCCTGCCTTCGACCGGCGAGGGGCGGGTGCCCCGGCCGGATCCGGAGGGCTGCGGACCGTCACACAGCTCCAGTAAAGTCGGCCCCCTCCCAACACCCAAGACCTTCCCATGCTGAGTTCACTGCGTACCAAACTGCTGCTGATCACGACCCTCTCGGTCGTCGTGGCGCTGAGCCTCACCGGCGCCATCACCTACGTCCTGCTGCGCGCCAGCATCACCGAGACCGCAGCCCAGCAGCTGAGCGCGGCCCGCGAGGGCAATGGCATGGCCCTCGACCTGTGGGTGGCCGCCAAGGCCACCGCGGTGCAGGCCGCGGCCCATGCCGTGCAGCATGGCGACCCCCAGGGCATCGTGCTGCACATGAACAAGGCGGGTGGCTTTCCGGTGACCACCGTGGGCTGGACCGACAAGAGCTACGTCTCCAGCAGCTCCACCACCCCCGCCAACTACGACCCCACCGTTCGCCCCTGGTACAAGGCCGCCGCCGAGGCCGGCAAGCTGGTGGTCACGCCGCCCTATGCCGACGCCTCGACCGGGGTGGCCTTCGTGTCCTTTGCCGCCCCCATGCTGCGCGATGGCAGCCTGGCCGGCGTGGTCAGCGGGGCCGTGCCTCTGGACGGCGTGCGCCAGGTCGTGAACGGCGTGCACCCGACCCCCAACAGCCTGGCGATCCTGGTCACCCGCAGCGGACAGTTGCTGGCCCACGCCGACGCCAAGCTGACCCTCAAGCCGGCCTCCACGCTGTCTCCAGCGCTGGCTGGCGACTCGCTGAACCAGTTGCTCAGCGCCACCACCCCGCAGGAGCTTGAGCTCGGCGGTGTCCCCAAGCTGCTGCAGGCCCGCGCCATCCAGGGCACCGACTGGTACCTGATCGTGGCACTGGACAAGGCCGACGCCACCCAGGCCCTGGGCGAGGTGTCGCGCGGCGTGCTGCTGGCCACCGTGGTGCTGGCGCTGCTGGCTGCCGCGCTGAGCTCGGTCTTCACGGCTCGCGCCTTCCGCCGGCTGGCCCAGGTGCGCGACGCCATGGCCGACATCAGCTCCGGCGGGGGCGACCTGACGCAACGCCTGCCGATCTCGGGGCAGGACGAGGTGGCCCAGGTGGCCGGTTCTTTCAACACCTTCGTCGACAAGATGGCCATCGTGCTGCGCGACATCCGCCAGGGGGCCGAATCGGTTCGCCTGGCCAGCGACGAGATCCGCAACGGCAACCATGACCTGTCCAGCCGCACCGAAGGCGCCGCCAGCAGCCTGGAACAGACCTCGGCCGCCCTGGTGCAACTGACGGCCAGTGTTCAGCAATCGGCGGAAGCCACGGTGCGCGCCACCCAACTGGCCGGCGAAGCCAGCCAGGCCGCTGCCAAAGGAGGAGAAGTGGTGGCAGGCGCCGTGAGCACCATGGACGAGATCAACCAGTCCTCCGCACGCATCAGCGACATCATCGGCGTGATCGACGGCATTGCCTTCCAGACCAACATCCTGGCCCTCAACGCGGCCGTCGAAGCAGCACGCGCGGGCGAAAACGGCCGTGGTTTTGCGGTGGTGGCGGCCGAGGTGCGCAGCCTGGCCCAACGCAGTGCCACCGCAGCCAAGGAGATCAAGGGCTTGATCAGCACCTCGGAAGAGCGCGTCAGCGTCGGCACCCAGCGTGTGCAGGCCGTGGGCCAGACCATGGACGCCATCATGGGCAGCATCCGCCGGGTCAGCCAATTGATCGGGGAAATCAACGGCGCCATGCACGAGCAAAGCAATGGCATTGGCCAGATCAGCCAGGCCGTGGCCGAAATGGACCGCTCCACCCAGCAAAATGCAGCCTTGGTCGAAGAATCGGCCGCAGCGGCATCGGTGCTCAACGACCAGGCCCACCACCTGGCCCAGGCCGTTGGCGCCTTCAAGCTGGGCGACGCAGCCCCCCAAGGCACGGCCCTTGCACGGCCCAACCCGGCGGGCCAAGCCCGCCTGCACTGACCCCGGAGCCCCAAGACCCCCATGAGCAGTTCCCAGACCGAAATCGCACAACAGGTGGTGGAGTCCATCCTGGCCCAGAAACTGGCCCCCGGCGAACGCCTGGGTGAACAGGATCTGGCCGATCTTTTCGGCGTCAGCCGCACCCTGGTGCGCGAGGCGCTGATGCAGTTGCAGGCGCGCGGCTTTGTCGAGGTGCGATCGCGACGCGGCTGGTATGTGGTGGAGCCCTCGGTAGAGGACGCCCGCGATGCGTTCTCGGCCCGGCGCATCGTGGAGGCCGGCATCCTGGCCAGCGCGGGCGACGAGGGCCGGCCCCTGCAGGCCGTGACCCGGCGCCTGCGCCAACACATCGCCGACGAGCAAAGTGCCATCGAGGGCGCCGACGCAGCCGCCCGGGCCTTTCTGCTGGCGGACTTCCACGTCTGCCTGGCTGAAAGCATGGGGCACCGCAGCCTCACAGATGTGCTGCGCGACCTGACCGCCCGCACCACGCTGGCCGCCTCGCTGTATCAATCACGCCATGAAGCCAGCCAGTCGTGCCAGGAGCATGAAGCCATTGTCGAAGCGCTTGAAGCCGGTGATCTGCCCCTGGCCCGTGACCGCCTGTTGGCCCACATCGGCCATGTGGAAGAAGCCTTGCGCCCTGACACACCGCGCACCCACGACAGATTGCGCGATTCGCTGAGCCCGGTGCAACGCACGTCGGGCTGATCCCCTTAGACAGGCCGCCCATCATCTGATCGAGGGCGGCCCATAGGTACTGGCCTGCTTCTTGCAGGCTGCAGGCGCTCGGGTTTTCACTGAGCTCCGCACGGGTCGGTCTGTATACACTTTTCACATACACCCATGTGCACCAAGTGTGCAGATCCCTCGCGCGGCGGCCTCAGTTCTCCCACGTTCCGCCTTCTCCAGCCCTCAAGGAAATCAGCATGAATCCAGCGGTCCATCCCGTCGACGAACGCCTTCCCATCAACCGATTGGCCGCCCTGGGCCTGCAGCACGTGCTGGTCATGTATGCAGGTGCCATTGCCGTGCCCCTGATCATCGGCCGGGCCCTCAAGCTCGACCCCGAGCAGGTGGCCATGCTGATCTCGGCCGACCTGTTCTGCTGCGGCCTGGTCACCCTGATCCAGGCCCTGGGGGCCACGCGATGGTTCGGCATCCGGCTGCCGGTGATGATGGGCGTGACCTTCGCCTCGGTCGGCCCGATGGTGGCCATCGCCAACAGCAACCCCGGTGTGGCCGGCGCCCAGCTGATCTTCGGTGCCATCATCGGCGCGGGCGTCATCTCCATCCTGATCGCGCCGGTGGTCAGCCGCCTGCTGCGCTTCTTCCCGCCCGTGGTCACCGGTACGCTGATTCTGGTGATCGGTGTCAGCCTGATGCGGGTGGGCATCAACTGGATCTTCGGCAACCCCGTCGGGCCCACAGCCCCCAGCGTCCCGGACCCCGAACACCTGCGCTGGCTGGCCGAGGCCGGCAAACTGGCCGCGGCCCCAGGCTCGGCCCTGCCCGCCATCCCCAAGGGCCTGACCATCCTGCCCACGGTGCCCAACCCCAAGTACGCCGACCTGTTGGGCGTGGGGGTGGCCGCCCTGGTGCTGAGCTCCATCCTGGCCATCAACCGCTTTTCGCGCGGTTTTGCCGCCAACATCTCGGTGTTGCTGGGCATCGTGATCGGCGGCGTGGTCTCGGTCGCCCTGGGTCTGATGACCTTCGAAAAGGTTGGCAAGGCCCACTGGTTCGACATCGTCCTGCCTTTCGAGATCGCCACCCCGGTGTTCGACCCGCTGCTGATCCTGACCATGAGCGTGGTCATGCTGGTGGTGATGATCGAGTCGACCGGCATGTTCCTGGCCCTGGGCGAGATGACCGAGCGCAAGATCGACAACCAGGCCCTGACGGCAGGCCTGCGCACCGACGGCCTGGGCACCCTGATCGGGGGCCTGTTCAACACCTTCCCCTACACCAGCTTTTCGCAAAACGTGGGTCTGGTGGCGGTGACCGGCGTGCGCAGCCGCTTTGTGTGCGTGGCCGGCGGCGTCATCCTGATCGTGCTGGGCCTGCTGCCCAAGATGGCGGCCCTGGTCGAGTCCCTGCCCACCGTGGTGCTGGGGGGGGCCGGTCTGGTGATGTTCGGCATGGTGGCCACCACCGGCATCCGCATCCTGGGCGGGGTCGACTTCAAGGACAACCGCCACAATGCACTGATCGTCGCCATCTCCATCGGCGTGGGCATGATCCCGCTGCTGGCCCCCAATTTCCGCCAGTGGATGCCCCATGCCATCCACCCGCTGATCGAATCCGGCATTCTGCTGGCCACCCTCAGCGCCGTGGTGTTGAACCTTTTCTTCAACGGGGCACGCCACGATGAAGAAGCGATCCGAGCCGCTGCTCGCCAAGCCGACAGCCATTGAGCCTCCCGCCCCGCCTGACCGTCAGCATGCCGTCAGGATGGGGTAAGCTCTTGGCCCGCGTACGCATCCGTAGGAACCCAATTCATGTCTTCTTCCCTGTCTGCCGCCGAGCAAGCCTTGCGCGAAGCCGCCCTTGAATACCACCGCAAGCCGGTGCGGGGCAAGATCTCGGTCACGGCGACCAAGCCCCTGTCCAACCAGCGCGACCTGTCGCTGGCCTACTCGCCCGGCGTCGCCTACCCCTGCCTGGACATCCAGGCCGATCCCTCGCTGGCCTTTGAATACACCTCGCGTGGCAACCTGGTGGGCGTGATCACCAACGGCACGGCCGTGCTCGGCCTGGGCGACATCGGCCCGCTGGCCGGCAAACCCGTGATGGAAGGCAAGGGCTGCCTGTTCAAGAAGTTCGCCGGTGTCGACGTGTTCGACATCGAACTGGCCGAGCGCGACCCCGACAAGCTCGTCGAGATCATCGCGGCCCTGGAGCCCACCCTGGGCGGCATCAACCTCGAAGACATCAAGGCCCCCGAGTGCTTCTACATCGAGAAGCAGCTCTCCGACCGCCTCAACATCCCCGTCTTCCACGACGACCAGCACGGCACCGCCATCATTTCGTCGGCCGCCCTGCTCAACGGCCTGGAGCTGGTGGGCAAGGACATCGGCAGTGTCAAGGTGGCCGTGTCGGGCGCCGGCGCCGCCGCCATCGCCTGCCTGGACGTGATGGTCGGCCTGGGCGTCAAGCGCGAGAACGTCTATGTGTGCGACTCCAAGGGCCTGATCCAGAGCGAGCGCGACGATGCCAAGAGTGGCCGCCTCGATGAGTCCAAGCGCCGCTACTGCCAGACCACCTCGGCCCGCACCCTGGCCGACGTGGTCAACGGCGCTGATGTGTTCCTCGGCTGCTCGGCCCCTGGCGTGCTGAGCGCCGAGATGGTCAAGACCATGGCGCGTCAGCCCATCATCCTGGCCCTGGCCAACCCCGAACCCGAGATCCGCCCCGAACTGGCCAAGGCCGTGCGCCCCGATTGCATCATTGCCACCGGCCGCTCGGACTACCCGAACCAGGTCAACAACGTGCTGTGCTTCCCGTACATCTTCCGGGGCGCCCTGGACTGCGGGGCCACCAAGATCACGGCCGAGATGAAGCGCGCCTGCGTGCGCGAGATCGCCGACCTGGCCAAGGCCGAGATGAGCGACGAGGTGGCGGCCGCCTACGCGGGCCAGGAACTGAGCTTCGGCCCCGACTACCTGATTCCCACCCCCTTCGATGCCCGCCTGATCCTGCGCATTGCACCGGCCGTGGCCAAGGCCGCCCAGGAGTCCGGTGTGGCCACCCGCCCCATCGAAGACATCGAGGCCTACCGCGAAAGCCTGTCGCGCTTCGTGTATGCCACCGGCATGTTCATGCGCCCGGTGTTTGCCGCTGCCAAGGCCGCCAACAAGCGTGTGGCCTATGCCGAAGGCGAAGACGAACGCGTGCTGCGCGCCGCCCAGCTGGCAGTTGATGACGGGCTGGCCCGCCCCATCCTGATCGGCCGCCCGGCCGTGATTGCCGCGCGCATCGCCAAGGCCGGCCTGCGCCTGCACCCTGGCAAGGATGTGGAGATCTGCGACCCCGAAGACGACCCGCGCTTCCGCCAGTACTGGGAGACCTACCACCGCCTGATGGGCCGCCAGGGCGTCACGCCCGAGGCCGCCAAGGCCGCGGTGCGCCGCTCCAACACCCTGATCGCAGCGCTGATGGTCCAGCTTGGCGACGCCGACGCCATGTTGTGCGGCCTGGTGGGCCGCTACGACAGCCACCTGGAGCACGTGCGCGACATCCTGGGCCTGCGCGAAGGCGCCTCGGGCTTTGCCGCGCTCAACGCGCTGATGCTCGACAAGCACACCCTGTTCATCGCTGACACCTACATCAACGAGAACCCCGACGCCCAGCAACTGGCCGAGATCGCCCTGGCGGCGGTGGAAGAAGTGAAGCGCTTCGGTCTGCCGCCCAAGGTGGCCTTCCTGTCGCATTCGAACTTCGGCTCGTCCAAGCGGGCCTCGGCCTTGAAGATGCGCGAAGCGCGCGAGATCTTCGCGCGCCTGGCCCCTGATGTGGAGTGCGATGGCGAGATGCATGGCGACGCGGCCCTGTCCGAAGATGTGCGCAACCACTCGCTGATGGACAGCAGCCTGAGCGGCGAGGCCAACGTGCTGATCTGCCCCAACCTGGACGCGGCCAACATCCTGTTCAACGTGCTCAAGACCACGGGCGGACACGGTGTGACCATTGGCCCCATCTTGCTGGGTGCAGCCGCCTCGGCCCACATCATGACCCCCTCGTCCACCATGCGGCGTGTGGTCAACATGACGGCCCTGGCCGCCGCCAACGCTGGCGTGACACGCCCAGCCTGAGCGCGCTGAACCTGGCCACAGCCCCCGGCACGGCGCCCGCCGTCCCGGGGGTTTTTTCATGCGCCGCCAGAAGAGCCCAAGGGTTGGGCATCGTTTTTGCTTTGATGCCTTCCAACCAATGGAGCCTGTGTTGATGAAAAAACGTGCCTTCTTCCAAGCGGGTCTGGCCCTGAGCCTGGCCTTGGCCCTGGGCAGCGCCCAAGCCCAGAACACCCCGATCAAGTTCCAGCTCGACTGGCGCTTTGAAGGCCCGGCCGCTCTGTTCCTGCTGCCGGCCGCCAAGGGCTACTTCAAGGACGCCAAGCTCGACGTGACGGTGGATGCCGGCAATGGCTCGGGCGGCGCCGTGCAGCGCGTGGCCTCGGGCAGCTACGACATGGGCTTTGCCGATCTGGCCGCCCTGATGGAATTCCAGGCCAACAACCCCGACGCCCCCAACAAGCCGGTGGCCGTGATGATGGTCTACAACAACACGCCGGCCTCGGTGATGGCGCTCAAGAAGAGCGGCATCACCAAACCGGCCGACCTGAACGGCAAGAAGCTGGGTGCACCGGTGTTCGACGCCGGCCGCCGGGCCTTCCCGATCTTTGCCAAGGCCAACCAGGTGGGCGCGGTGCAATGGACCGCGATGGACCCCCCACTGCGCGAGACCATGCTGGTGCGTGGCGACATCGACGCCATCACCGGGTTCACCTTCACTTCGCTGCTCAACCTGGAGGCGCGCGGCGCCAAGGCCAGCGACGTCGTGGTGATGCCTTACTCGGAACTTGGGGTGAAGCTGTACGGCAACGCCATCATCGCCTCGCCCAAGTTGCTCAAGGAGAACCCCGCCGCCGTGAAGGCCTTCCTGCTGGCTTTCACCAAAGGCGCCAAGGAGGTCATTGCCAAGCCTGAGGCCGCGATCGAGTACGTGAAGCAACGCGACGGCATCATCAACACCGAGCTGGAAGCCCGCCGCCTGAAGCTGGCCATCGACACCGTGATCAACAGCCCCGATGCCCGCGCCGAGGGCTTTGGCCAGGTCAACGCGGCTCGCCTGTCGCTGATGGCCTCACAGGTCTCCGATGCCTATGCCACCAAGACCCGGGCCAACCCCGACACCGCCTGGACCGGCGCCTACTTGCCGTCGGCCGCCGAGCTCAACATCCTGCCGCGCAAGTAAAAGGAAGGCGCCCGGCCGACCCGCGGTGACGGGCGGCCATGCCGCGCCTTTCGAGCTTGTGCACTGCTGCCAACCCGCGTCCGGAGAGTTTCGCATGTCCGCCCCCCTCGCCCCCCCCGATTCCGCTGCGGCCCAAGCCGCCCTGAGCGGCGCCAGCGAAGCCCCCTACTTCGTCGATTTCCGGGATGTCTGGCTGGCCTACAACGACGAGTTGCTGGCCCAGAACCATTTCGCCGTTGAAGGCATCGACCTGCAGGTCCGTCAGGGCGAGTTCATCGCCATCGTCGGGCCCTCGGGCTGTGGCAAATCAACCTTCATGAAGCTCACCACCGGGCTCAAGATGCCCTCGATGGGCCGCATCCTGATCGACGGTCAAGCCGTGACCGGGCCGCTGAAGATTTCGGGCATGGCCTTCCAGGCACCTTCACTGCTGCCCTGGCGCACCACGGTCGACAACGTGCTGCTGCCGCTGGAGATCGTCGAGCCCTACCGCTCCAGCTTCAAGCGAAAGCGCAAGGAGTATGAGGCCCGCGCCCGCGCCCTGCTGCAGAAGGTGGGCCTGGCCGGCTACGAGGACAAGTTTCCCTGGCAGCTCTCGGGCGGCATGCAACAGCGCGCCAGCATCTGCCGCGCCCTGATCCATGAGCCCAAGATGCTGTTGCTCGACGAGCCCTTCGGGGCCCTGGACGCCTTCACCCGCGAAGAGTTGTGGTGCATCCTGCGCGATCTCTGGACCGAGCAGAAATTCAACGTGATCCTGGTCACCCACGACCTGCGCGAATCGGTCTTTCTGGCCGACACCGTGTACGTGATGAGCAAGAGCCCGGGCCGTTTCGTGGTCAAGCGCGAGATCGAGCTGCCGCGTCCGCGCGAGCTGGAGCTGACCTACACCAAAGAATTCACCGACATCGTGCACGAGCTGCGCGGGCACATCGGCGCCCTGCGCAAGACCGGCGCGGCCATCCACCAGTAAGGCAGGCAATTCATGGCCAACAACAAGAAAATGATCGAACGCTGGTCGCCCTGGCTGCTGCTGGTGGCGGTGCTGGTGACCTGGCAGGTGCTGTGCTCGGCCTTCAATGTGTCCGAGTTCATCTTTCCCAGCCCGGCGCGCATCGGCAGCCAGTTCATGGAGTTCAAGTGGATCATCGCGGGCCACGCCTGGCGCACTTTCTGGGTGACGATGGCGGGCTTCGGCCTGGCCATCGTGGTGGGCGTGCTGCTGGGCTTTGTGATCGGCAGCTCACGCCTGGCCTATGCCGCGGTCTACCCGCTGATGACCGCCTTCAATGCCCTGCCCAAGGCGGCCTTCGTGCCCATCCTGGTGGTGTGGTTCGGCATCGGCGTGGGGCCGGCCATCCTGACCGCCTTCCTGATCAGCTTCTTCCCCATCATGGTCAACATCGCCACCGGCCTGGCCACGCTGGAGCCCGAGCTGGAGGACGTGCTGCGCGTGCTGGGTGCGCGCCGCTGGGATGTGCTGATGAAGGTCGGGCTGCCGCGCTCCATGCCCTACTTCTATGGCTCGCTCAAGGTGGCCATCACCCTGGCCTTTGTGGGCACCACCGTGTCCGAGATGACCGCGGCCAATGAAGGCATCGGCTACCTGCTGATCAGCGCTGGCTCGGCCATGCAGATGGGCCTGGCCTTTGCCGGCCTGCTGGTGGTCGGCGCCATGGCCATGGCCATGTACGAGCTGTTCAGCCTGATCGAGAAGCGCACCACCGGCTGGGCCCACCGGGGCTCGCACGGCGAGTAAGCCAGGGGGATGCCCATGTCACCCATGTCACCCCTGAGCCATGAGCAATGCCTGCAAGCCCTGCACCATGCCAACCGGGTGGCCCTGCAGGCCATGACCCTGGGCCGCCACCCTTTCGGGGCCGTGCTGCTGGCCCCGGATGGTGTGACGGTGCTGGCTGAACAAGGCAACATCGACACGGTCAACCATGCGGAATCCACACTGGCCCGGGAAGCCGCGTCGCGCTGGTCGGCAGACGAGCTGGCGCAGTGCAGCCTGGTCACCACCTTCGAACCCTGCGCCATGTGCGCCGGGACGATCTATTGGGCCGGCATCGGGCGTGTGGTCTATGGGGCCTCAGAGACCGACCTGCTGAGCCTGACCGGCGATCACCCGGAGAACCCGACCTTGGACCTGCCCTGCCGCGAGGTGTTCTCGTGCGGTCAACGTGCCGTGCAGGTGCTGGGACCGTTCGCCACCCTGCGCGAGGAGCTGCTGGCTCCGCACCAGGGCTTCTGGGCCACGCGCTGATCGCGCCCGGCCCCAGCCCGGCCCGGTTCAATACGGCTTGAAGTTCGCCGCCACACGCTGGCGCAGGTAGTCGCCCGCGGTGATGGCCGGGTACTTCTTGTGGGGGCCTTCGATCACCGCGTCACGGTTGGCCTGGCAGAAAAAGGCCACGCTGTAGCGGGGGCCCATGGACTCGCCGGGTTGAGGGTTCTTCACACGATGGAAGTTGGAGGGCAGCAGATCATCGCTCCAGCGCATCAGCATGTCGCCGATGTTGCAAGTGATGGCCGCCTCATCGGGCTCCACCGAAGTCCAGGCCTGGGAATCCATCTCTTTGCCCGGGCACACCTGCAGCCCGCCCTGGCCCGGGCGCTGGAACAGCAGCGTCAGGCAATCGAAATCGGTGTGCGCGCCGGCACGCCACAGGTCCAGATGGGCCTGGGCTTCAGGCGGGATGGCGTAGTAGTGCAGCAGTCGCAGCGTGCTCTGGTACTCGGGGCTGGCAGGGTCGTGTGCGCCGGTGAAGAAATCGCTGGCAAAGCCCAGCTTGTCCGCAAAGCACGACAGCACCTTCATGCCCAAGGCCCAGCAGTCGGCCTCGAAGGCCAGCATGGTGGCCTGGAAACCCGGCAACTCCGACTCGGTGGGCCACAGGCCTGCCATGTGGGGGCGCGTGATCTGGTAGGACTCCTTCTGGTCCGGGGTCCCTGTGCTGGGCCTCACCTGGGCCTTGGTTTCCCAGCCCACGTTGTTGGCCTTCTGGTGCGGCCACTGGGCCTTGACCGCATCGGGCAGGGCAAAGAAGCGCTCCGAGGTGGCAAAGGCCTCGCGCACCGCCGCCAGGTCGATGCCGTGGTCGATGATCTGGAAGAAGCCCACATCCACGGCGGCCGACCACAGCTCGTCGGCAATCTGGGCCTTGCGGGTTTCATAGTCGGCCAGCGAGATGCGGCGGATCTCACGCTGGCCGGTTTCAGACCCCATGGCGCCCATGCGCGATTCCTTGGCCAGTTCAGACTGGGCCGAGGCGGTGGGTGGCAAGGGGGCGGCGGGGGACAAGAGGGTGGCAGTGCTCATTCAGGGCTCCTTCAAGCGGGATCAGGGGGTGGCAACACAGCCCGTACCCCAGAGACTGCCCCTGATCAATCGCCTGGCGTCAATCCAGTTCGATCCAACCGGCCGGGCTGGCCCCTGAGGCACATGCGGGCACCGGCCTGCTGTCAGGCTGGCCCCGCCGGGCCTCAAGAGCAATTCCCGGTCTGCCCCAGGCCTGGCACATGGACCGGCTCGGGCAGCTGAACGCTTCTACTCTTGCCAAGGTTCAAGCAGGTTTCAGGCCAGGCCTGGCTCGCATCAAACGCACCATCGTGGCGCAAAACGCCTCAGCCCGGTGCTGCCAGGTCCAGCTCAGCCGCACCGCCCCCAGCCAGCACCGCACTGTGGCAACCCTCTGGGGGTGGCATGAAAACTGCAGCCGGTGTCCGGCAAGAGTAGAAGCGTTCAGCGGCCCAGCCGCTCGGAAATTGCTCTTGAAGTCAGGCGCAGGCCACCGGGTTCTTCCCGGAGCAGCGTTGTCTTCAGGGGCTGGCCGCACGGGTGGCATCCCGAGACAGCGCCGGCCCGCGCCTCCAGCCCAACGTGCCCCACACGCCAACCGAGGAGTGCTTTTTCCATGCAACGCCGTTCCCTGCTGCGCGCCAGCGCCGCCGCCACACTCGCCACCACCGCTCTCGCCACCCCCTGGGTGCGCGCCCAGGGCTCGCTGCAGAAATTCAAGTTCAACCTGGGCTGGAAGATCGAAGCCTCGGGTGCCGGCTTTCTGCTGGCCCAGCAACGCGGCTACTACAAGGACGCCGGGTTGGACGTGAGCATCGACACCGGCAACGGTTCGGCCGCAGCCATCAGCCTGGTGGGCAGCGGCGCCTACGACGTGGCGTCGGCCGACCTGTCGACGATGATCGAATTCAACCTGGCCAACCCCACGGCGCAGTTGCTGGCCGTGGCCATCCAGTACGACCTGAACCCCAACTCGATCATCGTGCGCAAGGACGGCCCCATCAAGAAGCCGGCCGACCTCGCCGGCAAAACCTTGCTGGGCCAGCCTTTCAACGCCTCGCGCAAGCTGTTCCCGGCCTTTGCCAAGGCCCAGGGCTTCGACCCGTCGGGCGTGAAGTGGGAAAACGTTTCGCCCGACATCGGCGACACCCGCTTTGTGAAGGGCGACTTCGACGGCGCGGCCTACTTCTTCTTCACCGGCCTGCTCAACCTCAAGGCGCGCGGCATGGGCCCTGAGCAACTCACGGTGTTCCGGTTTTCCGACCTGGGCATGAAGTCTTATGGCAACGGCCTGGTGGCCAACCCCAAAAGCCTGCAGGAGCGCCCCGACGCCATGAAAGCCTTCGTGAAGGCCACGACCCGAGGCTGGATCGAAGTGATGGCCGACCCGCGCGCCGGAGCCGCCGCCATCAAGACCCGCGAGCCCCTGGCCAACGAAGAACTGGAATACGAACGCCTCAAGTTGATCGTGGACGGCACCATGAAGACCGCCGACACCCGCGCCAATGGCTGGGGGGCCGCCACCCCGGCCCGGCTGCAGGCCACCATCGACGAGACCGTGACCGCCTTCGGCCTCAAGGGCTCGCCCACGCTGGCCGAGTTCTGGACCGACCGCTTCCTGCCCACCGCGGCCGATCGCAAGCTGAAGGCCTGAACCCGCCTGCTCACCTGCCAACCGAGTCCACCCCATGCCGCAACTGCCCATCCTGGACCTGACCGACGCCCTGCTGCCGGGCGCGGCGCGCAGCGCTGAAGTGGCACGCCAGTTCGGCGCCGCCGCCCGCGACTCAGGCTTCTTCTACGTGCGCCACCACGGCGTGCCCGAAGCCTTGATCGCGCAGCAATTCGCCTTGGCCGAACAACTGCTGACCCTGCCTGCCGGCGTGCGCGACGCCCTGTCGATCCGCCACTCGCCGTCCTCTCGGGGCTACGAGGCCCTGGGCGCCCAGACCCTGGACGCCCAGGCCCACCCCGACCTCAAGGAAAGCTTCTACTGCGGTCTGGCCTACCCCGACGACCACCCCTATGTGCGCGCGGGCTACCAGACCTATGGCCACAACCAGTGGCCGCCTCAGCTGCCCGAGGCCCCGGCCCGCTGCGAGGCCTACCAGCAGGCCATGCTGGCCCTGGCCAGGCGGCTGATGCAACTGATGGCGCTGTCACTGGGTCTGGCCGAAACCTACTTCGACCCCAGCAACGGCAGCCCCATGGTGACCCTGCGCATGGTGCGCTATCCGCCCCACCCCGACAGTGCTGACGAGCGCACCTTCGGGGCCGGCGCCCACACCGACTGGGGCGCGCTGACCCTGCTGGCCCAGGACAGCCATGGCGGCCTGGAGGTGTGCACCCCGTCGGGCCAGTGGATCGATGCCACGCCCCTGCCCGGCACCCTGGTGGTCAACCTGGGCGACATGATTCCGCGCTGGACCAACGGCCTCTACCACTCCAACCCGCACCGCGTGCGCAACCGCCACTCGGGCGGCCAGGCGCGCTACTCGATCCCCTTCTTCTACGAGCCCGACTACCTGGCCCCGATCGAGCCCGTGCCGGGCACCGTGGCCCCGGGCGAAACGCCGCGCTACAGCCCCTGCACGGCGGGCGAGCACCTGCGCCAGATGTACCTCAAGACCTACGCGCCCGCGGCCTTGCCCACCTCGGACACCACCCCGGCCAACCCATGAAACTCTGGTTCAACCTATTCACCCCCGACCCGCAGGCCCTGCTGGATTTCTACCAGGCCCTGCTGGGCCTGCCCGAGTCCGTGGCCAGCCGCTCGCCCATCTACCGGGCGCTGGAGACGGCCGACTTCCAGTTGGGCTTCAACGCCCACCCGGCCTACGAACTGCTGGGCCTGCCAGAGCGGGCCCCGGCCCCGGGCAGCGTGCCGCCAGTGAGCGCCTACTGCACCTTCATGCTCGACACCGCCGAGGCGGTCAGCCACGGCGCCGAGCGCGTGACCGCCCTGGGCGGGCGTCTGATCAAGCCCCCCTACGCCACGTACTACGGGCAATGGCAGGCGGTGCTGGCCGACCCGCATCACAACGTGTTCAGGCTCAGCGCCATTGGCCTGCCACCCGGGGTGGCCAGACCGGCGTTTCCGCTGTCGGATTGAAGCCCCCTGGCACCCTTCACCAGAGGCCCTGAGGAAAGCGCCGCAATCCTGCGCAATCGTGCGCCATGTCGGCCCTGACCCTCTGAGGCCTCTTCGGCTCCCCTACACTCCAACGCATGTCCTGGCACGCCCGACTCGATCTCCAATACCGCCTGCAAGCCAGCCCCGCCGGATCCGGGGCCGACGCCGAAGCCCCTGCCCGCCGCACCGTGGCTCACCACCAGCATGATGGGCCGCTGCGCATTCTCAAAAGCCTCTACCCCGAGGGCCCGATCTGCCACAACGTGCTGGTGCACCCCCCCGGAGGCCTGGTGGGGGGCGACACGCTGGACATCCGCGTTCAGGTGGAACCCGGCGCGCACGGTCTGGTGACGACACCGGGTGCCACCCGTTTCTACCGATCCCTGGGTGAGCCTGCCCTGCAGCGCACCCACCTGCAACTGGCCGAGGGCGCTCGCCTTGAATGGCTGCCGCTGGAGGCCCTGGCCTACAACGCCTGCGAGGCCCGCAACGAACTGCGCATGGAACTGGCCCCCGGGGCCGAGCTGATGGGCTGGGACATCACCGCCCTGGGCCTGCCCCATGCCGACCAACCCTTCGCGCAGGGCAGCTTTGCCCAGCACATCGAGCTGCCCGGCGTGTGGCTGGAGCGGGGCCGCATTGCGGCCACCGACACGCGGCTGCTGCAAAGCCCGCTGGGCCTGGCCGGCCAGCGCTGCGTAGGCTCGCTGTTCCTGGTGGCCGGCAGCGCCCTGGGCCGCCAACGCAGCGAACAGGCCCTGGCCCTGGCCCGCGAAGCCAGTGCCGGCCACACCCTGGCCGACTGGAGCGGCGCCACCTGCCCCAACGAGCAGGTGGTGGTGGTGCGCGTGCTGGGCCCGCAGGTCGAACCGGTGATGCAGTTGCTGCGCGCGGTCTGGGCCCGCTGGCGTACCCAGCTGTGGCAACTGGGCAGCACCCCACCGCGCATCTGGGCCATGTAGGGGTGGCCGAGCCGCGACGGGCTTAAAGTGTGCAACCAACCCGGAGGCCCCGCATGACCCCCAACCCTGCCACTGAGCGCCCAGCCAACCCCGTCACCGCCGGGCTTCAGGTGCTGGCCTTTGACATCTTCGGCACCGTGGTCGACTGGCACGGCAGCCTTCGCGCCGAGGTCGAAGCCCTGTCTCCAGGCACCGATGGCGACGCCTTCGCCAACGCCTGGCGGGCCGGCTACAAACCCGCCATGGCACGGGTCATGAGCGGCGAGCTGGGCTGGACGCGCATCGACGAGCTGCACCGGATGATCCTGGACGAGCTGCTGCCCCGCTTCGGCCTGGATCACCTCGACGAGGCGGCGCGCCAGCACCTGAACCGCGCCTGGCACCGCCTGAACCCCTGGCCCGACAGCGTGGCCGGCCTGCACCGACTGAAGCAGCGCTACACCCTGTGCACCTTGTCCAACGGCAATCTGGGCCTGCTGACCAACATGGCCAAACGCGCCGGCCTGCCCTGGGACTGCATTCTGAGTGCCGAGGTGTTCCGGGCTTACAAACCCGACCCGGCCACCTACCTGGGCGTGGCCCAGGTGTTCGACGTGGCGCCCCATCAGGTGATGCTGGTGGCCACCCACCACGACGACCTGGCCGCGGCGCGCCAGTGCGGCCTGCGCACGGCCTACATCGAGCGCCCGCTGGAGCATGGCGCGGCTCACCCCAAGGACAGCTCACCCCAGCCCGGCAATGAGCTGCACGGCACCAGCCTGCTGCACCTGGCCGAGCAGCTCGGTTGCTGAAGGCCCTGCCACAGGGCCCGACCTGATCAGATCGCCACCAGCTGCCGGATGCCCTTGTCAGCCATCTCGCTGCCCGGGCCCCGGGCGATCACCTCGCCGCGCTCCATGACCAGGTAGTCGTCGGCCAGCTCCTCGGCAAAATCGTAATACTGCTCGCACAGCAGGATGGCCATGTCGCCCCGGTCGGCCAGCATGCGGATGACGCGGCCGATGTCCTTGATGATGCTGGGCTGGATGCCTTCGGTGGGCTCATCCAGGATCAGCAGGCGCGGCCCGGCGGCCAGGGCCCGGGCGATGGCGAGCTGCTGCTGCTGCCCGCCCGACAGGTCACCGCCACGCCGGTGCAGCATCTGCTTGAGCACCGGAAACAGCTCATACAGCTCGGCTGGCACCGGGGTGCTGCCCGGCTTGTAGGCCAGGCCCATGCGCAGGTTCTCTTCGACCGTGAGGCGGGCAAAGATCTCGCGCCCCTGGGGCACAAAGCCGATGCCGGCCCGGGCTCGCTCATAGGGCGTGGCCTTTTCGATGGCCCGGCCGTCGAACTCGATGCTGCCGGTCTTGATGGGCACCAGGCCCATCAGGCTTTTCAGCAGGGTGGTCTTGCCGACGCCGTTGCGGCCCAGCAGCACGGTGACTTTGCCGAGGGTGGTTTGCAGGCTCACGTCACGCAGGATGTGGGAGCCGCCGTAGTACTGGTTGATGTTCTTGACGGTCAGCATGGGTGTTTCTCTGGCTCTGCCGGGTGAGGGGTCGTCGAAGGGGTCAGCGGCGCCGCTGCGCTCTGATGGGTCTGCTGTTCGTTGCAGGGCGGAGGCCGGGATTGCGCCCCGGCGGGCGCCTCACTTTCTTTGTCTCGCCAAAGAAAGTAAGCAAAGAAAGGCGACCCGACGTGCACGCCCTGCTGCGCAGGGTCCGCTGCGCTGCTCAACTTGGGCGGGGTCTCGCTAAACTCGCTAGCGCTCAAACAGACGCGAGCCCTTATCCGCCCAAGTCTGCGCTGCTCGCCGTGCCCGACGGGAGGTGGGGATCGGGAGCCAACGGCTGCTGCTGCGCAGCGGCGCCTGTTTGTTTCAATCGGAGGGCGCGGCTGCTTCGCAGCGCGGGGGTGCACAGGCGCTCTGCCCAACACTTCAAACAGATGCGCACCAGCGCTGCTGGATGCACCAGGGTTACTGATTTCGTCAGTGCCTTCGCAAGCTCGCCCGCCCCCGATCCCGCTTGCCCCGTGGGGCAGGGCCGAGCAGCGCAGCGACAGGGGGATCAGGCCCCGCGTCTGTTTGAGCGCAGCGAGTTTAGCGGGGACCCCCCTGGCGCGAGCAGCGCAGGGAACCACGAAGTGGCCCTGACTTCGGGTCGCCTTTCTTTGCTTACTTTCTTTGGCGAAGCAAAGAAAGTGAGGCGGCCGCCGGGCCGCAATCCCGGCCTCCGCCCTCAAACAAAGAGCAGCAGGAAGAAAGCGCACCGAAGGGCAGACGCCAAACATCAACAAACCCTCACCTTCCAAGATAAACCTCAATCACCCGCTCATCCGCCTGCACCTGATCCAGCGTGCCCTGCGCCAACACCGACCCATCGCACAGCACCGTGACGATGTCAGAAATGGTCCGGATGAAGCTCATGTCGTGCTCCACCACCATCAGCGAATGCTTGCCCTTCAGCGTGAGGAACAGCTCGGCCGTGCGGGCGGTCTCTTCGTCGGTCATGCCGGCCACGGGTTCGTCGAGCAGCAGCAGCTTGGGGTCTTGCATCAGCAACATGCCGATCTCCAGCCATTGCTTCTGGCCGTGGCTCAGGTTGCCCGAGAGCCGGCTCACCGAATCGGCCAGGTGGATGGTGTGAAGCACTTCGGCCAGGCGGTCTTTCTGGGCCGAGTCGAGCTTGAAGAACATCGAGGCCCGCACGCCCTTGTGGGTTTTGAGCGCCAGCTCCAGGTTCTCGAACACCGTCAGGTGCTCGAACACCGTGGGCTTCTGGAACTTGCGCCCGATGCCCAACTGGGCGATCTCGGCTTCGCGGTAGCGCAGCAGGTCGATGGTGCTGCCGAAAAACACCTTGCCCTCATCGGGCCGGGTCTTGCCGGTGATGATGTCCATCATCGTGGTCTTGCCGGCGCCATTGGGCCCGATGATGCAGCGCAACTCGCCAGGAGCGATGTCCAGCGACAGCTTGTTGATGGCCTTGAAGCCATCAAAGCTCACGCTCACATCCTCCAGGTACAGGATGCGGCCGTGGCTCACGTCCACCTCACCGGGCACCATGACGCGGCCAAAGCCGGCCGTGCGGCCCCCCGATTCGGTGTTGTTCTTGCCGCTTTCCAGGGCGGCCATGCGGGCTTCGACGCGGCGAGCGCCCTGTTCCAACAGATCTGGCGTCATTTGGCGCCCCCTTCACGAATCTTCTTCACCAGGCCCACCACCCCATGCGGCAGGTACAGGGTCACCGCAATGAACAGCGCCCCCAGGAAATACAGCCAGAACTCGGGCGCCGTCACGGTCAGCCAGCTTTTGGCACCATTGACGATGAAGGCCCCGATCACCGGCCCGATCAGGGTGGCACGCCCTCCCACCGCAGCCCACACGGCCATCTCGATCGAGGCGGCGGTGCTCATCTCGCTGGGGTTGATGATGCCCACCTGGGGCACATACAGGGCCCCGGCCACACCGCACATCACGGCCGACAGCGTCCAGATGGTCAGCTTGTAGGGCAGCGGGTTGTAGCCCGAGAACATGACCCGGCTCTCGGCGTCGCGGATGGCCTGCAGCACACGGCCGAACTTGCTGCGAATCAGCCAGCGCGCCATCAGGAAGAAGCCCAGCAGCGTGAGCCCGGTCAGCACGAACAGCGTCATGCGCATGCTGGGGGTGGCGATCGGCAGGCCGAGGATGCGCTTGAAATCGGTGAAGCCGTTGTTGCCGCCAAAGCCGGTTTCGTTGCGGAAGAACAGCAGCATGGCCGCAAAGGTCAGGGCCTGGGTGATGATCGAGAAGTACACCCCCTTGATGCGCGAGCGGAAGGCGAAGAAACCGAACACCAACGCCACCAGGCCGGGCACCAGCACGATCAGCAGCAGGGTGGCCACAAAGCTGTCGGACAGCGCCCAATGCCAGGGCAGGGCCTTCCAGTCAAGGAACACCATGAAGTCGGGCAGGTCGCTCTTGTAGTTGCCGTCGCGGCCGATCTGGCGCATCAGGTACATGCCCATCACATAGCCGCCCAGGGCAAAGAACAGGCCGTGGCCCAGGCTCAGGATGCCGGTGTAGCCCCAGATCAGGTCCATGGCCAGGGCCACGATGGCGTAGCACATGATCTTGCCGACCAGCGCCACGGCGTAGTCGCTGAGGTGCAGGGCACTGTCGACCGGCACCAGCAGATTCAGAGCGGGCGCCACGGCGCAGACCACGATCAGGGCCAGCAGGAAGGCGCCCCAACCGGCGCCGGTCAGCAAAGGCGCTGGCGCCGGCAGGGTGAAGGATGAGGAGGTGCGTGAAGAGGGGGTCATGCTCATGGTCATGGAGTTCGCTCCTGGTTCAGGCTTCGGCGGAGCGGCCCTTCATCGCGAAGATGCCTTGCGGGCGCTTCTGGATGAAGACGATGATGAACACCAGCACCGCGATCTTGGCCAGCACGGCCCCGGCGATGCCTTCGAGGAATTTGTTCAGGATGCCCAGGCCCAGCGCGGCGTAAACGGTGCCGGCCAATTGGCCCACCCCGCCCAGCACCACCACCATGAACGAGTCCACGATGTAGCCCTGGCCCAGGTCAGGCCCCACATTGCCCACCTGGCTGAGCGCACAGCCGGCCAGACCGGCAATGCCCGAGCCCAGTGCGAAGGCATAGGTGTCGATGCGGGCCGTGTTGACGCCCATGCATGAGGCGATCGGGCGGTTCTGCGTGACGCCGCGCACAAACAGGCCCAGGCGGGTCTTGCCGATCAGGAAGGCCATGGCCAGCAGCACGGCGGCGGCAAAGGCGATGATGATGATGCGGTTCCAGGGCAGTTGCAGATTGCCCATGAGCACCACGCCACCACTCATCCAGCTGGGGTTTTCCACGCCCACGTTCTGGGCACCGAAGACCGAACGCACCAACTGCATCAGCATCAGGCTGATGCCCCAGGTGGCCAGCAGGGTTTCGAGCGGGCGACCGTACAGGAAACGCAGCACGCTGCGCTCCAGCGCGGCGCCCATCAGGGCCGAGGCAGCAAAAGAGACCGGCACCGCAGCCAGCAGGTACCAATCGAAGGCACCGGGCAAGTACTTCTGGAACAGGCCCTGCACCACATAGGTGGCGTAGGCACCAATCATCATCAGCTCGCCATGCGCCATGTTGATGACGCCCATCAGCCCGTAGGTGATGGCCAGCCCCAGGGCCACAAGCAGGAGGATGGAGCCCAGGCTGATGCCCGAAAACAGCGCGCCCAGGCGGTCACTCCAGACCAGCGAGGCCTCGATCTTCTGCAGCGAAACCTGGATCACGCCCTTGACCTCGGGGTCGGCCTCGTCTTTCAGACGCTCCACCAGCACGGTCTTGGTGCTGGCGTTGTGGCTGTCGCCCAGCAGGCGGGCCGCCTCCAGGCGCCTGGCCCGGTCGGCGCTGCCCAGCAGGATGCGGGCGCGCACCAGGGTCAGCTGCTCTTTCAGGCTGGCCACGCTTTCGGCGGCCAGTGCTTTTTCAATCAGGGGCAGGCGGGCTTCGTCGGTTTCCGCCTCCAGGGTCTTGAGGGCCTCGCGGCGCAGTTTCTCGTCGGGCGAGAGCAGCTTGAGGCCGGCCAGCGCGGCATCGAGCTCAGCGCGCATGCGGTTGTTGTTGATGACGTCTTCGGCATCGTCGGGCACGGCGCTTTCAGCGCCGGTGGCGGGGTCGATGGCCTTGCCATCGCGGACCAGCCAGACCTGCACGGACTTGTCGCCCGCCTTGATCTTGACGGCGTCGTCGGCCAGGGCCTGGATCAGGGCCACGGTTTTTTCGTCGGGGTTGGCCGTGGCCTTGGCCAGGGCTTCGATGCGGGCGTCGGTGTCGCCAGCGGCCAGCGCCTGGGCCAGTGCGGGCTCCAGGGCATGGGCCTGCAGGCTGGTCAGCACGGCAGCAAGTAAGAGGAGAAATCGGGTCAGCATGGCGCCTCGGCAATCAGGTTCGGGCGCCGCACCCGGCCGCATGGCCGGCGCGGCGCCCCGGGGACCTGCAAGGCGGGTTGCAGGTCGGTCTAAGACCTTGAACACGCGCTGAGCAGGGTCGGTGGTCAACCCTGCGTCAGGCCTCGTCAGGTCCTTACTTCTTTTCAGGCTCGTCGGCCTTCTTGTCGTTGCCTTCGATGTAGGGGCTCCAGGGCTTGGCCTTGACCGGGCCCGGGGTCTTCCAGACCACGTTGAACTGGCCGTCAGCCTTCACTTCGCCGATGAACACCGACTTGTGCAGGTGGTGGTTCTTCTCATCCATCTTGGACACGATGCCGCTCGGGGCCTTGAAGGTCTGGCCGGCCATGGCGGCAATCACCTTGTCAACATCGGTGCTCTTGGCCTTTTCGACGGCCTGCTTCCACATGTTGATGCCGATGTAGGTGGCTTCCATCGGGTCGTTGGTCAGCGGCTTGTCCTTGTGGCCAGCCACGTTGTGGGCCTTGGCGTAGGCGCTCCACTTCTTGATGAACTCGTCGTTGGTCGGGTTCTTGATCGACATGAAGTAGTTCCAGGCGGCCAGGTGGCCCACCAGCGGCTTGGTGTCCACGCCGCGCAGCTCTTCTTCACCCACCGAGAAGGCCACCACCGGCACGTCCTTGGCCTTCAGGCCGGCGTTGCCCAGTTCCTTGTAGAAAGGCACGTTCGAGTCGCCATTGATGGTGGACACCACGGCCGTCTTGCCGCCCTGGCTGAACTTCTTGATGTCGGCCACGATGGTCTGGTAGTCAGAGTGGCCGAAGGGGGTGTACTTCTCGTCGATGTCGGATTCCTTCACGCCCTTGCTCTTCAGGTAGGCGCGCAGGATCTTGTTGGTGGTACGGGGGTACACATAGTCGGTGCCCAGCAGCACCCAACGCTTGGCCGCACCGCCATCCTTGCTCATCAGGTAGTCGACCGCAGGAATGGCTTGCTGGTTGGGCGCAGCACCGGTGTAGAACACGTTCTTGCTCAGTTCCTCACCTTCATATTGCACGGGGTAGAACAGCAGGCCGTTGAGTTCTTCCACCACCGGCAGCACCGACTTGCGGCTCACCGAGGTCCAGCAGCCGAAGATCACAGCCACCTTGTCCTGGGTCAGCAGCTGCTTGGTCTTCTCGGCAAACAGCGGCCAGTTGGAGGCCGGGTCCACCACCACGGGCTCAAGCTTCTTGCCCATCACACCACCCTTGGCGTTGATTTCTTCAATCGCCATCAGCACGGTGTCTTTCAACACGGTTTCAGAAATGGCCATGGTGCCCGACAGGCTGTGCAGCACGCCGACCTTGATGGTGTCTTCGGCGGCGTGGGCCGGGATGGCGCTGATGCCCGCCAGCGCGACGGCGGCGGTGAGGGCCTTGAGGGTGAAGCGACGTTGCATGAGGGGACTCCGGTTGAGGTTGGATCGTTGCGTCACTGCGGCGGGTGCCTGGGAAATCAGTGACGACGGAAGTGATCGTAGGAACCGGGGCGCGATGCGGAAATACGCCGGGTGGCGTATGCGGCGCTACAAGGTCGAACCGGATCTGCCCGGGCCACCTGGATGCAACGTGGCGTCAGCCCAACAGCTTCGACCCTGAAATCACTCCGTGAGCTACATCAAAGCAACCGTCTGTCGAACTGATGAGGCCCAAACACTTCATAATGTTTGAAGCCGTTTTTGCCAGATTCATCAGTAAAGCTTGTCCCGAGCCAACCCCGTCGCCCCACCACTTCTCAAGCGATCCATGCGCTGCCAGCAACCGTGACCACCACTGCATTCCAGCGACTCGATCGGTGGATCTACCGGGGCCTGTTTGGCTTCTCGGCCTATCTGTTGCCGGTCGCGATTGCCCTGTTTTCTCTCTGGGCGATGTGGGTCTGGCCTTCAGCGCACCCTGAGGTGGAGAGCCACCGGCTGAGCTTCAAGGCCCAACTTCAAGAGCGCGCGACTTCAGACCCTCTGAAGGCAGATCGCCAACTGGCAAAGGCCCCCAGCTTCGAATTCTTCGATACCCGACTGTCCGAAAATCCGGTCTGGTTCCAGTTCAGCCTGCATCGAAAAGAAAATGAGAGAAATGAAACTGTTGAGTTTCCATCTCGCCATTTGATAAGCCTGGCATGTTGGGACCGCCTTGACATGCGATCCGTCGGACAGGCCACACGTGAACAACTTCAAGGTGATCTGATCGCCTCCCGCAGGGCCTTTGCCTACCCCGTGCCCGAGGGGCGAGCCGATCTCGAACTGACCTGCCAGGCCCAGTTCATCGGCCCTGCCCGGCTCACGGTGGAGCTGTGGAAGAACGCCGATCTGGCCATCGCGGCCCGATCCTACGAACGCAACTCAGGCCTGCTCGACGGAGGCCTGATCGTGCTGTCCGTGTTCGTCCTGATCACGGCCTTGATCAATCGCAACAGCACCTACCTGCTGTTCGCCATCTGGCTGACCATCAACCTTCGCATGGCGGCCTTGTCAGCGGGCTGGGACACCCAATGGCTGGACATGACCATCCCGGCGGAATGGATCCAGCGTGTCAGGCTGATCACGGTGGCCCTGATCTATGTGGTCACCGTCACGCTGTACAAGAGTCTGTTCAAGGAACATCTGAAGGAGGTCGATGGGTCGTGGCTGATGCGATTTACGCAATGGTCGTGTCCCCCTGTCCTGGCGTGCTCGTTGTTTCTGGGCTTCCCAACCTTTCTACCCATGCTCTGGGTCTGCGCCACCATCACTTGTGCGACGCTGGTGTTCTACTTGCTCAGGATCCTGCTGTCCACGAGGTCCACGGTAGCCGCCTGGTACGGAGCCTCCATTGCAGTGATGCTGGCATCCAGCCTGTATGAAGTCATCGCCGCAGCCTTGGGCTACAAGTCCCTGATCGGCTCGGTCAACAGCGTCACGGCAGCGCTGTCGTCCAGCCTGCTGGCCTCTCTGGCCATCGCAGCCCAGATGCGTGATGAGCACACCCGTCGACTGCAGGCTCAGGCCAAACTGCAACAGACCTATGAGGCACTACCCATCGGCCTGTTCACGCTGGACAGCCACGGCGCGTTTCTGAGTGCCAATCCGACGTTGATCTCGGCCCTGGGCCCCGCGGTGCTGGCCCCTGGCAGCAACCGCTGGGACCAGTATTTCGGCCCGGACTCCTGGCTGCGCCTGCAGCACATGCTCAACGCCCGGGTGAATGCCGAAATCGAGGTCCAGAGCACCCGCGACCGGCGCAGTGACAACGCCAGCAAATTTTTGGTCAAGGCGACCCTGGCGGGCGAGCACATCGAAGGTTCGCTGGAAGACATCACCGAGCGCTCGCGGGCCACCGCCCACCTTCAGTTCCTGGCGCATCACGACGCACTGACCAAGGCCTTGAACCGAACTGCCATCCAGGATGTGTTGGAAGAAGCCGTCTGGAACACCCGGCCAGGCGCATCGCTGGCACTGGCCTACCTGGATCTGGACCGATTCAAGCTGATCAACCACTTGTATGGGCACGCTGCTGGCGACGAGGTGCTGCGCCAGGTCGTGAGCCGAGTCACCCACCTGCTGTCCAACGAGATGTCGATCGGCCGGGTCGGCGGTGACGAGTTCCTGGTCACCATGCCTCAGACACGCATTGCACACGCCACTCTGCTGTGCCAGGGCATCATCAACAGCATCAGCAGCCGCCCCTACAAGGTGGGCGACCGCAGTTTTCACGTGCGCGGCTCCATCGGCCTGATCGAGGTACAGCTCGGTACCGAATCAAAGGACGCGATCTCCACCGCCGACCGGGCCTGTCGTGACGCCAAGGCAAGCCATGGCAATCACCTGGTGGTTTTTGAAAAGAACTCGCCCCTGTTCCAGGAACACCAGGCAGAGATGCGCCTGGTGGAGCAGCTCTCGGCCACCGGTGAAGCGCCCGAGGGGCTGTTCCTGGAAATGCAGCCCATCATGTCGCTGGATGCCCCGTTCAAATCGCTGAATTTTGAAGTTCTGCTCAGGATGCGCGACAGCAAGGGACAGCTCACACCGACCTCGCGCTTGATTGCAGCGGCCGAGTTCAGCGGCCGCATGGGCGTGATCGATCGTTGGGTGCTCTCGCAGACGCTGAGCTGGATCGAGGCCAACCAGAGTCGGCTGAAGCAGACCCTGTTCGTCTGCATGAACCTCAGCGGCGCTTCGCTCAATGACGAGCGCTTTGTGCAGGAGGTCTTCCAGATGCTCCAGCGCCATGCGACCATCGTCAATAGCCTGTGCCTGGAGATCACCGAAAGCGTCGCCCTGCACGACCTGGAGAACACCCGGCGCTTTGTCGACCGGGTGCGCAGCCTGGGCGCCAAGGTGGCGCTGGACGACTTCGGGGCCGGCTACACCTCGTTCTCGTACTTGCGAGATCTGCCGGCCGATCTGCTCAAGATCGACGGCAATTTCATCGTCAACATGAACCAGCACCCGGCCAATGTGGCCATCGTCGAGGCCATCGTCAGCCTGGCGCGCAACCTCGGGATGAAGACCATCGCCGAGTGGGCCGAAGACCCGGCCACAGTGCAAACGCTGGCCGACATCGGGGTGGATTACGTGCAAGGCTTCATCATCTCGAAATCGCGCGATCCGAACGACATGTTGCAAGGAGATGCCTCGGCCGACTTCATTCAGGACGAGGGCTTGAAGGCCATGGTCGCCGGCCTGGAAGAGCAGCGCAAACTGCCATCCGACCTGATCCCACCCGGCTCACTGGGCCGCAAGATGAACCTCGGCAGTTGAGCGCCGCACTGACATGGGCTGCAGCGCCGGCCTCACAACAGCCGCTTCCTGTTCAATCTCAATGTCCGGGTGACAGGTATGAAAGAAGAAATCGTACAGCGGGTGCTGTGAAGCACGCCACAGGGGCTCCACGTCCGCCACTTTCAGGGACATCACCCGGTGGGGCAGATTGCCCGCATGTTTCAGCGGCACACAACCCAACTCAGGAAAGACATCGGAAAACAGCAGGCGCTTGTACTGGCGATCAATTGGCGGGCGTCCGGCAATCACCATGCAGTCCACCTGAGACTGCACACAATACAGATAGAAGGCCTTGAACAGGACGGTCTTGACCAGGTGGCCGGCCACCCCATCCTTGATGCCCAGGCGCACGGCCTCAGCCAGGCGACGCCGGTGCAGCCATTCAGGCAAACGCACCGACTGCTCCAGCGGCAGCGCATCGTTCCGGTTGGTCTGGATGCGCATGGTGCCCAAAGGTGAGCCATCAAGCCGTGACTCGGCCAGCAGGACCACGGCGTCCGAGTTGAAATCGGACAACTCAGGCTGCCTCAGTTGCTCGGCAAACACCGGCAGGTGCCGTGCATAGGCGGCGTGACGCACAGCCACGGCTTTGGCCAGCTCGTCTTCCGTGCGCACCAGCCGCACCGTGAAGGGCAGATGTTGCACCGTCGTCGCAGTCGCGCCTTCGGGCACCGGATCGATGCCGGCAACCCTGGGGTCGGGAACGATGATGTCTGAAACGGGAAACGAGCTCATCACTGCAGCCATGTAGGCCTCCTGTGGTAACGGGTGGGGTGGGGTTGGGAGTTAAAACGCTCGCATCCACTCTAGAGTGGAACCTCTATCCGCAAGCCCCCGAAAACGGCTAGGAAACCGCGCTTATTCACTGGAAGAACAAAATTGACATAAATCAAAATGCCGGCGTCATGGCGTCTCGCGCATAACCCTCTGCATATCCGGCATGAACGGCACGGCATAACCCGCCTCACGGCGTGCATAACCCTTGGCGACTGATCAACACCGGGCGTACCGTAGAGGCTCTGTTCACCCAAGCGAGATCCGCATGAATCAGCCCCTCTCCTATGTCCACCCCACCGCCAACAGCCCCTGGGGAACCTACCTGTCTCAAGTCGACCGCGTGCTGCCTTATCTCGGCCCCCTGGCTCGCTGGTCGGAAACCTTGAAGCGCCCCAAGCGCGCTCTGATCGTGGACGTGCCCATCGAGATGGATGACGGCCGCATCGCCCATTTCGAGGGCTATCGCGTGCAGCACAACCTGTCGCGTGGCCCGGGCAAAGGGGGCGTGCGTTTCCACCCCGATGTGACACTGGAAGAAGTGATGGCCCTGTCGGCCTGGATGACCGTGAAGTGCGCGGCCGTCAACCTGCCCTACGGCGGCGCCAAGGGCGGCATCCGCGTCGACCCCAAGCAGCTGTCGCAGCAAGAGCTTGAAAAGGTCACCCGCCGCTACACCAGCGAGATCGGCGTGATCATTGGCCCGCAACAAGACATCCCGGCCCCCGACGTCAACACCAACGCCCAGATCATGGCCTGGATGATGGACACCTACTCGATGAACACCGGCACCACCGCCACCGGCGTGGTCACGGGCAAGCCCATCCACCTGGGTGGCTCGCTGGGCCGGGTCAAGGCCACCGGCCGTGGCGTGTTCGTGACGGGTCGCGAAGCCGCCCGCCGCCTGGGACTGAACCTGCAGGGGGCACGCATCGCGGTGCAAGGCTTTGGCAACGTGGGCTCGGTGGCCGCTGAACTGTTTGCCGAGGCTGGCGCCAAGATCGTGGCGGTGCAAGATCACACCGGCACCATCTACAACCCCAACGGCTTCGATCTGAGTCAGTTGCTGCCACAGTCCCGTACCCGCGGCGTGGCCGGCTTTGCTGGCGGCGAGGCGATTGCCGACGAAGAGTTCTGGGATCTGCCGGTGGACATCCTGATCCCGGCGGCCCTGGAGGGCCAGATCACCGCAGCCCGGGCCCAGCGCCTCAAGGCCCGCCTGGTGCTCGAAGGCGCCAACGGGCCCACCGTGCCCGAAGCGGACGACATCCTGGCCAGCCGGGGCGTGCTGGTGGTGCCCGACGTGATCTGCAATGCCGGCGGCGTCACCGTGAGTTACTTCGAGTGGGTGCAAGATTTCTCCAGCTTCTTCTGGGACGAGGACGAGATCAACCAGCGCCTGGACCGCATCATGGGCAATGCCCTGCAGCAGATCTGGGACACGGCCGACCGCCACAAGATCACGCTGCGCACCGCCACCTTTGCCGTGGCCTGCGAACGCATCTTGACCGCCCGTCAGGAACGCGGCCTCTACCCCTGAGCCCACGCGGCCCCCACGCTGCCACGCCCTGGCGGCAGCGCCAGCGCACGGGGCATTCAGGGCCATGGGGCGGGTTCAGGGCAACTGGACTCGATCCTTCAGCCGCGCCAGGTCTTTGATGATGATGCGGTTGTAGGTGGCGTCCAGAATGCCTTGCTCGATCAAGAGGCCCAATTCGCGGTTGATGGTCTGGCGCGACACCCCCAGCATGGCCGCCAGGTCATGCTGCGACAAGCGCACCCGCAGGGCCAGGCCTTCAGGCTCGGCCACGCCATAAAAGTCCACCAGGCGCAGCAGGGTCACCACCAAGCGCTGCGGGATACCACTCAAGACCTGTTCGTGCAGCGCCTGCAAGCTGTAACGCTGGCGCTGCAGGCCCAGCCGGGCCACCTCGCGCCACAGCTGGGGCTGCTCGGCCAGCACCGACAGCACCGCGTCGCAAGCCAGGTGAACAATCAACGAATCCTCATGGGCGTGGTAGTCGTAAGGCAGGGGCTCGTCTTCGAGCAGACGCACCAAGGGGGCCAGATGGCCAGGCCCCAGCAGCCCATGCACATACTTGCGGCCCTCGGCATCCACGCAACCTACCTCCAGACAGCCTGACACCACGGCCAGCAGATCCCGGGCGTGGCGGTCATGCGCCAGCACCTGGGTACGCCGATGGTAGGTGCGCAGACGGGCCTCTTTGGCGAGACGGCGCCTGGCCTCGTCAGGCCAAGGGCTGAACAGCTCGTTCCAGCGCAGAGATCGTTCGATCAGTTCAAGCTCACTGCCTGGCGCTGACTGCCTGGCGAGGGGCAGCAAGGGCATAGGTTCGAGAGTCATGGGGGGCTTTCCGGCGCCCATCCCGGCGCCATGTGAGGGTCTCTGTCGGCGCACTGACAGATTTGCAGCATCGAACTTTTCATCATAGGTCTACCCCTTCTGCGCTCGATCGCCCCGGCGCAGACAGCTTCATTGACGGTAGCTCTCTATGGACAGAACAGATGCGCCCTCTGCTCGACTTGCCATGCCCCAGGGCCGCCATGTGCGCAGGCCTGCTGCCCCTGCTTTGGGCGGCCTCTGCCTGCGCCTGGGGCCAGACCGAAAGCAGCGCCGCAGCGCTCAGCCTGAACGTGGTGCTGGACGCCTACCTGGCGCGGGTCCAGGCCGGGCCGATGTCCGGCACCGCCCTGGCGGAGGGCGGACACAACGCCTCGCTGATCGCCCTGCGGGGCGCGGAGCCGCTGGGTGGGGGGCTGAGCAGCCGATTTCAACTCGAGGCAGGCCTGTCGCCCACCTCAGGCGCCGGGGCTGCACCAGGCGGGGGGCTGCAGTTCAACCGGGTGGCGTCTCTGGGCCTGACCGGCCCCTGGGGCCAGATCGACATGGGCCGCCAATACACCCCCATGTTCCTGGCCGTGTTCGGGCACGACCCCTTCGGGCTCAATGCCGTGTTTTCGCCCCTGCACCTGATGGGCAGCCTCGATGCGCAAGCCGGCCAACAAGCCTTTGCGGCCCGCGGCAACGGCCTTCTGCGCTACCGAAGCCCCAGCGTGACCGGCCAGCCCTGGGCGCTTGACCTGGCCTGGGCCTCGGGCGCCGGCGCCAGCTCGGGTGCCGGCAGCGGCCTGCGTGGCGCCGCCCTGTCGTGGCAGCCAGGCCCGCTGTCGCTGTCCTACGCGCGGCAGCAGGCCGCCAACCCAGCCCCGCTTGGCGGCCACAGCCAGCATCAGGCCCTGAGCGCCTCCTGGCGACAGCCCGGGCGCAGCCTGCACGCCCACCTCATGCACCTGGGCAACAGCCAGCCCGGGCAGGCCTCGGCGCGCCTGCTCGCGCTGGGGCTGCAGCAGGGCCTGGGCCCCCACAGCACCGCCTTGATCGAAGCGGTCTGGCGCCGGGTCGAGCACAGCCCGCGCACCCAGCAGGCCCTGAGCCTGGGCCTGGACTACCACCTGGCACCGCGCACCCGCCTGTACGCCCGCTGGATGGTTTTGAACAACCGCGCCGATGCCTCGGCCACCCTGGGCGGGGTCAGCATCCCGCTCAACAGCGGCCACGACCTGCGGCTGCTGGGGCTGGGCCTGCGGCAAGACTTTTGAACCCGCCCCCCGCATCCTCACCAACCCGCAGCGCCGCGCCCCGCCCCCCACCGAAAGCCCCCATGCCCCTGAACTTCGACTTCTCCCTGGCGCCCCCCGAAGCCGTCACCCCGCAAGTCAGCCTGGCCCGGGCCATCGGCCTGGGAGCCACCCTGTTTGCCTACCCCCTGGTAGAAATCTACCGTACCTGCACGCTGCAGACCCAGGTCCCGTCGCCCACCCGGCGTGACATCAACACACTGATCCACATCAACCACCCCGCCACGGCACAACAGCGCGACGTGGTGACGCCGGCCCATGACCTGCTCTACACCAATGCCTGGCTGTCGCTGACCGATGGCCCGCTGGGCCTCAGCGTGCCGGCTTCGGCGGCCCACCCGGGCCGCTACTTCGTGCTGGCGCTGTACGACGCCTACACCGAGAACTTCATGAACCTGGGCCCGCTCAACTGCGCCCCTGAAGGCGAAACCGTCTGGCTGCTGGGGCCCGACGGCGGGGCGGTGCCGGACGGCGCCCGCACCGTGCCCTGCCCCACCCGGCTGGTGTGGCTGATCGCCCGAGTGCTGGTGCGCGACAGTGAAGACCTGCCGGCGGCCCAGGCCTTGCAATCGGACATTCGTCTGCACACCGACAGCCCGCTGGCCCACATGCCCTGGGCGGTGGCCCGCTGGCAAGGCCCGACCACCAGCGTGATGCACGCCCTGCGCAAACCTTCGGTACGGGGTGAAGACCTGGCTCCAGGCTTCTTCACCCATTTCTGCCAAGCCCTGCACGAGGCCCCGGGCCGGCCACAAGACCAGAATCTGCTGCGCTGGATCACCCAGGCCGGTTTGCGCGCCAACCCCCGGTTCGACTGGAATACCCTGGCCCCCTGGTGCCGCGAAGGCCTGGCCCAGGGCTTTGCCGAAGCCATCCGATTGCTGGACGGCATGCCCCAAGGCCACGGCACCCAGCCCTGGCGTACCAGCACGGTGATCGGTCGCTATGGCAGCGATTACCTGGCTCGCGCCCTCACCGCCTGCATGGGCCTGGGGGCCCTCAGCCCCGACGAGGCGGTCTATGCCACGAGCCATTTCAGCAGCGACCTGCGCCCGCTTCATGGCCAGCGCCGCTACACCCTGCGTTTCGAGCCCGGTCACTGGCCACCGGCGGATGCGTTCTGGTCGGTCACGCTGTACGACGCTGACCGTTTTCTGTACGACAACCCCTTGGGGCGCCATGCTGCCGGTGACCGCAGCCCCTGGCTGCGACCCGAACCCGACGGCAGCCTGCTGATCCACTTTGCACACCAGCCTCCTGCCGGAACGTCCCACTGGTTGCCCACCCCCGCCGGCCCGTTCTACCTGGTCATGCGCCTGTACCACCCCCGCCCAGAAGCCAGGCACTGGATCGCTCCGGCGCTGCAGGCCCTGCCCGACTGACATCCTCTTGATGCCCCTATCTTGTGCCGGAGATCACCATGACCCGCCTGATCCAACGCAGCCTTTCACCCCCTCTTTCACAGCCCCCTGCCTCGGCAACATGGGCCGCACGGCTGCGCAGCGGTGCCGTCGGCGCGCTCACCCTGCTGGGGCTGGCAACCCAGGCGGTGGCCGCTGATGCCAGCCCGAGCTACCCGCAACGGCCCGTGACCCTGATCGTGCCCACCAGCGCGGGCGGTGGCACCGATGCCGTGGCCCGGGTGCTGGCCGACGCGCTGGGCCAGGCACTGCACCAAGCCTTTGTGGTCGACAACCGCCCCGGGGCCAACGGCCTGCTGGGCAACGCCCTGGCGGCCCGAGCGGCGCCCGACGGCTACCACCTGCTGTTCACCTACGCGGCCACCATGGTGGTCAACCCCTTGCTGTACAAAAAGCCCGGCTACGACCCCTTGCGCGACTTCGAGCCCGTGATGCAGATCGGCCGGGGTGGCACCTTGCTGGTGGTGTCTGCCCGCCTGCCCGTGCACACGGTGGCCGAGTTCCTGGCCTATGCACGGGCCCACCCCCAACAGCTGAGCTACTGCTCATGGGGCCAGGGTTCGGGCGGTCACCTGGCCATGGCCAGCCTGATGCAAGACACCGGGCTCGACCTGGTGCACGTGCCCTACAAAGGCAGTGCGGCCTGTGTCAACGACCTGCTCGCCGGCCAGGTGAGCGCGGCCTTCGCCGACGCTTCGCTGGCGCTCGAACTGGTGCGCCAGGGCCGCCTGCGGGCCCTGGCCCTGAGCGCCGAAGCCCGCATGCCCACCCTGCCCCAGGTACCCACGCTGACCGAATCGGGCTACCCCTTCACGGCCTATTCGTGGCTGGGCCTGTTTGCACCGGCCGGCACGCCGGCGGCCATCATCAACCAGCTCAACAGCAGCCTGAACCAGGCCTTCCAGAACCCTGCCGTGCGCCAGCGTCTGGCCCAACTGCAACTGACCGAGCTGCCCCCCATCACCCCCGCCGAGTTCCGCACCACCCTGACGCAAGACATGGCCGAGTGGCGCCGACTGGTGCTCAAACTCGGTCTGAAGGCCGAGTGAATCAGGCCACAAGGCACGACCTGCCCAGGCAGCCGCACCAGAGGTCAGAGCCAAGGGCCCAACTGCACACTGCGGCCGGATGGCTCCTCGTAACCTGCCTGTTTTGAAAGGCTTTCGATGCCCCAGGCCCTCCCTGCACCCGACCTGGGTGCCCAGCCAGCCCACCCGCACACCGAAGCCCGCCAGCGTCAGGTGCAAAGCCAACTCGATTTCGGTGACCAAGGCGATTTCGACGATGCCCGGCGCGGCTTCATCGGCACGGTCGAGCACGCGCTGGTGCCGCGCGCCAAGGGGGCGCCGGTCTGGAACCTCGCCCCCTATGCCTTCCTCGATCAGGCCAGCGCGCCCCCCAGCGTCAACCCCAGTCTGTGGCGCCAGGCCCGGCTGAACCACCTGCACGGCTTGTTCGAGGTCGCCCCCCGCATCTACCAGGTGCGGGGTTTCGACCTGGCCAACATCACCTTCATCGAGAGCGACACCGGCCTGATCGTGATCGACCCCCTGACCTTTGAAGAATCCGCACGGGCCGCACTGGCCCTGTACCGCCAGCACCGCGGTGCCCGACCGGTGCGCGCCGTGATCTACAGCCACAGCCACATCGACCACTACGGCGGGGTGCGCGGCGTGCTCGATGAGGCCGACGTGCTGGCCGGCAGGGTGCCGGTGATTGCCCCCGACAAGTTCATGGAAGAAGTGGTGTCCGAGAACATCCTGGCAGGCGTGCCCATGCGACGACGCGCGCAGTTCCAATTTGGCACCACACTGCCCCCCGGTGTGCGGTCGCACGTGGACAGTGGCCTGGGCAAGGCCGTGGGCCAAGGCACAGCCGGCCTGATTCCGCCCACCCTCAGCATCAGCACCTCGGGCCAGCGACAGCTCATTGACGGCATCGAGATCGAGTTTCAGCTCACGCCGGGCACCGAGGCCCCGGCCGAGATGAACCTGTATTTTCCGGGTCTGCGCGCCCTCAACACCGCCGAGAACGCCTGCCACACGCTGCACAACCTGTGCCCCTTGCGCGGCGCCAAGACCCGCGACGCCCTGGCCTGGGCGCGCTACCTTGACGAGGCCCTCGACCGCTATGCCGGCCAGGTGGACGTGGTGTTTGCCCAGCACCACTGGCCAGTGTGGGGCGCCGAGCGGGTCAACACCTTCATGACCGAGCAGCGCGACCTGTACCGCTATCTGCACGACCAGACCCTGCGCCTGATGGCACACGGCCTGACCGCACTCGAGATTGCAGAGCAACTGCTGGTGCCCCAGGGACTGGACAAAAAATGGCATACCCGGGGCTACTACGGGGCCGTGGTGCACAACGTGCAGGCCATTTACGCCCACTACATGGGGCCCTACGACGGCAACCCGGCCCACCTGAACCCACTGCCCCCGACCGAAGCCGGGGCCCGTTACATCGAGTACATGGGGGGCATGGACGCCGCGCTGGCGCGGGCCCGCAGCGACTACCAGCAAGGCCACTTCCGATGGGTGGTGCAGGTGATGAACCACGCTGTCTTTGCCGACCCCAGCCACGCCGAGGCCCGGGCCCTGGCCGCCAACGCGCTCGAACAACTGGGCTACCAGAGCGAATCGGCCACCTGGCGCAACAGCTACCTGTTGGCCGCCCGGGAGTTGCGCCAGGGCAAACCGAAAGCCCAAAGCAGGGTCAGCGGCGCACAGCAGGGCGTGGTGGCGCTGCTGCCCATGACCCACGTGCTGGACCAACTGGCCATCCGCATCAAGGGCCCGGCAGTGGCGCACCTGCAGGCCCGAATCGACTGGCTGCTGCTGGACGAAGGCAGCGAGCACCGACTGACCCTCAGCCACGGGGCCTTGAGCCATCGCCCGGGCCGCCATGGCGCGGCGGCCACGGCCACCCTGCGCTGCCGGCGGGCCGCCCTGTCGCGGGCCCTGGCCAGTGCCGACGGTCTGGCCGACGCCATCGACGACGGATCCATCGAAGTCAGTGGCGACGCGGCCCTGGTGCGGGCGCTGTTCGGCGACCTGGACCGCTTCGATCCGGCGTTTGCCGTGGCCGAGCCCTGAAGGCCCCGGCCTCGTCAGGCGGGGCTGGGGCCCTTACCCCTCAAACTGGGGGTGCAACTGCCGGATGCGGTTCATGGCCATGCCGGCCGCCGCGGTGCGGGTTTCGACGCCGAGCTTGGCGTACACCCGCTCCAGGTGCTTTTTCACGGTGGCCGGGCTGGCCCCCAGGATGTCGCCGATGTCGCGGTTGATCTTGCCCTTGACCACCCAGTAAAGCACCTCGGCCTCGCGCGCCGTGAGCTTGAAGCTCAGGCTCATGGCCTCGATCACCGCGTCGTCCGACACCTCTTGCATCACGATCAGCCAGTCACCACCGCCCTCGCTGTCGCCGGTCTGCTGGTGCAGGCGGAAGGTGAGCCGGCGCGGGCCCTGGTCGTGATTCAGGCGCGGCGGCTCGATGCTGGCCTGGGCGTCAGGCAGGTGGCGCCTCAGCCAGCTCACCACCGGCTCGGGCGTGACCGGTGCCGCCGTGCCAAAGTAACGCATCAGCAGATCACGCGCCAACGGGGTCTGCCACATCAGCCGCCCATCGCTCACCCGCACGGTGATGCTGGCGTAGCCAAAGGCATCGAGGGCATTGCGCGCCTGCCCTGCCTGCCGCGCCGCCTGCCGCGCCTGGCGAGCGCCCTGCAGATGCACGCTCATGCGGGCCAGCACCTCCTTGGGCTTGATGGGCTTGGTCACGTAGTCCACGCCACCGCTCTCCAGCGCCGCCACCAGGTGCTCGGTCTCGGTGAGCCCGGTCATGAAAATGATGGGGATGTGCGCCGTGCGCGGCTCGGCCTTCAGGCGGCGGGCCACTTCAAAGCCATCCATGCCCGGCATCATGGCGTCCAGCAGCACCACATCCGGCAGGGCCTGGCTGGCGCGTTGCAGCGCGGCCTCGCCCGAAGTGGCCACCAGCACGGTGTAGCCCGACTCGTCCAGCGCGTCGTGCAGCATGGCCAGGTTGTCGGGCACGTCGTCCACCACCAGCACCACATCGCTGTTGGCACGGTCCAGGGTCTGATCGTAAGAGGGCGCGTTCATGGTGGCGGGGTCGGGCGGGCGGGCTCTGAAGCAGAAGAGGTCGATTGTGCCGTGATGGCCTCGGCCAGCGCTTCAAACTGGAAGCCCCGCGCCAGCGGGCGCAAACCCTCGACCCAGGCCGCACAGGTGGGCTCGTGGCGTTCGATGTCGGCCAGGGCGTTCATCACGCCGCGGTAGTAGCCCAACGTCACGGCCTCCAGCAACACCTTCAGGCGAGGCTCGCTCGGACGGGCACCGGCGTCGGGCGGGGGCTCCGTGAGGGGCTCGGCCTCCACGCCCATCTGGGCCGGCTTGGCCTCGTCCGAAGCGTCCTGGGCCTGGCCCGGCCCCTGCCAAACCAGGCCCAGGCGCCGCTCCAGCCAGTCGAGCAGCTCGCTGTGGCGCACAGGCTTGACCAGAAAATCCTCAGGCGCAATGGCCACGTCGTTCTCCAGGCCCTTGTCGAAGGCATTGGCCGACACGATGGCCACCTGGGCCCGGGTATGGCCCGCGGCACGCAGGCGGCGCACGGTCTCCCAACCATCGATGCCGGGCATGGCCAGGTCCATGAACACCGCATCGGGCGCGTAGCCGGCGGCCAGCAGGTCCAGCGCATCGTGGCCGCTGGCGGCGGTGCGCAACTCAAACCCCAGGGGCTGCAGCAGTTGCACCAGCAGTTCGCGGTCGGGCTCTTCGTTGTCCACCACCAGCAGGCGCCGGCGCGGCCCCAGGTATCCGGAGCGCTGCGCTGCGGCTGGCGCCTGGGCCGGCGGGTGCTGCAGGGCGCTGTCGTGCACCTCGGGCAAAAACAGCCGTACCCGGAACACCGAGCCCTGACCGGGCGTGCTGTCCACCGACAACTCGCCGCCCATGAGGTCGGTCAGCATCTTGGCGATGGTCAGGCCCAGGCCGGCCCCGCCCGAGCCGGCACTGGCCGTGGTGCCACGTGCAAAAGGCTCGAAGATGCGCTGCAACTCGGCCGCGCTCATGCCCGGTCCAGTGTCATGCACCTCCAGCGTGGCCATTTCGCGGCCGTGGCGCACCCGGAACGTGACCTGACCGCGGGCCGTGAACTTGATCGCATTGCCCAGCAGGTTGATCAGGATCTGGCGCAGGCGCTTTTCGTCGGCGCGCACCACCTCGGGCAACTCGCCCTGGGCCTCGAACTGGAAGCGCAGGCCCTTGGCCGCCGCCTGCAGCTCGAACAGGCCCGCCACGTCGTGCACGAAGTCGGCAAAGCGCATGGGGCGGACCTCCAGCGTCATCTTGCCGGACTCGATGCGCGCCACATCCAGCGTGCCCTCGATCAGGGTCAGCAGGTGTTCGCCGCCGCGCCGGATCACGTTCACCGCCTGCCTGCGGTGCGGCGGCACGCCGGGGTCCTCGCCCATCAGCTGGGCATAGCCCAGGATGCTGTTGAGTGGCGTGCGCAGCTCATGGCTGATGGCGCTGATGTAGCGGCTCTTGGCCTGATTGGCCTGGTCGGCCTGCTGGCGCGCCCGCTCGGCCACCTGGCGTGCGGTCTGCAGGGCCTCGTCGGTCTGGCGGTGCAGCTCGATCTCGCGCATCAGCAGGCGGGTCTGGCGGTTCGACTCCTCCTGCGCCACCTGGCGGCTTTTGTGCGCCAGCACCAGCCACCAGGCCACGATGCCCGCAATCACCAGCATGGCCATGTAGGCCTTGAGAAAGCCGGTGCGCAGCGACAGCTGCCCCAGCGGCTCGGCCGGCAGCATGTCGCCCAGGGTGCGCAACTCCTGGTGGTAGAGCAGGCCGAACACCGTGGCCAGCAGCGGCACGATGATCAGCATCAGCAACAGAAAATGGCCCAGCCCGGTGTCCAGGTAGGGCCAGATGCGGCGCGGCAGCAGCCAGCGCAAGGCCCCCGACCACTGGGCCGACAGGCTGGCGTGGGGCTTGCACAGATCACCACAGCGCGCGTCCAGCGTGCAGCACAGCGAGCAGATCGGCCCGCGGTAGGCTGGGCAATGGGCCATGTCGGGGGCCTCGTACTCGCTCTCGCAGATCACGCAGCGGCGCAGGGCGGTGCTGGGGTCGGCCCCCGCCACAGGGGGGGCCTCGCTGTGGCGGGCGATGTAGTAGCGCCCCCCGGTCAGCCAGGCCAGCAGTGGCGAGGTCAGCAGGGCCGTGCCCAAGGCGATCAGGGCCGAGAAGGCCTGGGCCAAGGGCCCGAACAGCCCCAGGTGGGCGCTCACCGACAGGGCCGAGGCCAGGGCCATGGCCCCCACCCCCACCGGGTTGATGTCGTACAGATGCGCCCGCTTGAACTCGATGCCCGGCGGGCTCAGGCCCAGGGGCTTGTTGATCACCAGATCGGCCACCACCGTCATCATCCAGGCGATGGCGATGTTCGAGTACAGCCCCAGCACATCGCCCAGGGCCTCGAACACATTCATCTCCATCAGCATGAAGGCGATCAGGGTGTTGAACACCACCCACACCACCCGCCCCGGGTGGCTGTGGGTGACGCGCGAAAAGAAGTTGGACCACGCCAGCGACCCCGCATAGGCGTTGGTCACGTTGATCTTGAGCTGCGACAGCACCACGAAGATGGCCGTCGCCGCCACCGCCCAGCCATAGCGCGGAAACACATACTCATAGGCGGCCAGGTACATCTGGTTGGGGTCCACCGCCCGGTCGGGCGGCACCATGTGGGTGATGGCCAGGTAGGCCAGCAGGGCCCCGCCCAGCATCTTGGCCACGCCCACCAAGACCCAGCCCGGCCCGCCGCCCAGCACGCCCGCCCACCACCGCCCCGGGTGCGCCGGGTCGGGCCGGGGCATGAAGCGCAGGTAGTCGGCCTGCTCGCCCATCTGGGTGATCAGCGCAATCCCCACCGTCGATGCCGCACCAAACAGGTGCAAATCAAAGCCCGCAAAATCCCGCCCCTCACCACCGTAGTGCGTGATGCCGGCAAACGCACCAGGATCGCGCAGCAGCACCGCCACAAAGGGCACCACCAGCATCACGATCCACAGCGGTTGGGTCCAGACCTGAAGGCGGCTGATCACCGACACCCCGTGCGTCACCAGCGGAATCACCACCAGCGCACACACCAGGTAGCCCCAGGACGGCGGGATGCCCAGCGCCAGCTCCAGCGCATAGGCCATGACGGCCGCCTCCAGTGCAAAAAAGATGAAGGTGAACGAGGCATAGATCAGCGAGGTCAGCGTCGACCCGATGTAGCCAAAACCCGCGCCACGGGTCAGCAAGTCCATGTCCACGCCGTAGCGCGCCGCGTACACGCTGATGGGCAGGCCGGCCAGAAAGATCACCAGGCCGGTGGCCAGAATGGCCCACAGGGCGTTCTCGAAGCCATACTGAACCAGCAAGGTGGCGCCCACGGCCTCCAGGATCAGGAACGAGGCGGCCCCGAAGGCGGTGTTGGCCACCCGGAAGATCGACCAGCGCCGAAAGCGCTGCGGCGCAAAGCGCAAGGCGTAGTCCTCCAGCGTCTCGCGCACCACCCAGCTGTTGTAATCGCGGCGGATCTTGACCACCTGCTGCGGCGCGCCGGCATCGGCGCTCACGGGCGCGTCGACGTCCGGCCCGGCCGAGAGCAAGGCGGGCTGGCCCAATGGGCCACCTGGCCCGCTGGGGCCACTTGAACCGCTCTGCCCGATGGGTCTTTCGGATGCCCTCATGCGTGCTGAACTCCTTGGTCTGATCCTGTCGCGGGCCTCCGGGTACCGCCCCGGTCCCCTGCCATGCCCCAGAGCGGTGCAGCATTCATGCCATGCGCCGCGAAACGCTCGCATCCCTGCGATCTGCCAGGTTTTTTTGCATCGAGCGGGAACTTGTGCGCTGCAGCGAACACAATCCAGCGTGTTCCCACTCCAGAAAACCGGCTCTTCCCCGTTCACCATGCGTCTGCTTCTGCTTTGCCTGCTCTCAGTGCTGCTGCTCGGCTCGACCCTGCTGCAGAGCGAGAACACGGCCTGGGCAGGCGAGCCCGAGCTGCTGCAAGGGGATGTGCTGCTGGTGACCTCGCCCTGCGAGGTGATGGCCGACGAGCCAGACACGCTGGACGAAGAGCTGCGCACGGCCGTGCGCCTGTACCAACCCCCGGTCACCAACGACGACCGCACCGAAATGTTCTGGGCGCCCGAAGAGCCCCACCTGGACACCCCTCTCCACACCAGCGCCCCCGCGCTCTTCTCGGTGCGGCTGAGCAGCGTCTGCCCCCGGCCCCTGCTGCGCCCGCCACGCCTGGCCGCCTGAGGCCCGCGCCCGCCTGACGGCCCGGCGCCACCCTCCCCCCCCTCCCTGTCGACTGACATCGCCTGCCGATCCGGCCGCCGCTGACGCGAGCGCCGGACCCGCAACGCCTGAGCGCGTTGCGCACGCACGGCCCCAGGCTTGGCGCCTGTGGGCCGGCCCACCCGCTTTTCTTCACGGCCCTGTGCCGCCCAAGCCATGCACGCTTTTGATTCTTCCCTGCCACGGCGCCTGCCCAGACTGGCGCTGCTCACCGCAGCCCTGTCGCTGGGCAGCATCGCCCCCCATCTGGTCCAGGCCCAGACAATGCCCACGCCCAGCCACCGCACAGACGCCACGCCGGTGATGAGCCTGGAACAACTCACCCGACGGGTGCTGGAGCACAACCCCGAACTGCTAGCCGCCCTGCAGGCGCGCCAGACCGCCGCCGCCGGCGTCACCAGCGCCGCCGCCCTGCCCAACCCACGGCTGGAGGTGAGCGGCGGCCACAACAGTGCCCGCCTGCCCGCGGCCACACCGGGCCAAGTGCAAACCTGGGCGGTGTCGCAGTTGATCGAAAACCCGGCCCTGCGCAGCGCCCGCCAGGACGCCGCCCGGGCCGGGGTGAAGGGCAGCACCGAACAGGCCGAAATCACGCGCCAGGCCCTGATCGCCCAGGTGCATTTGCGCGCCTACGAAGCCCTGCTGCGCCAGGCCGAAGCCGCCAGCGCCAGCGAATCGCTGGCCTTGCTGGAGCAGGTGCGAGAACGCGTGCGCCTGCGGGTGGACAGCGGCGAGGCCCCGCGCTACGAAATCATCAAGGCCGACGCTGAAATCATCAACGCCCGCCAGCGCCAGCAAAGCGCGGCCCTGCAGGCCGAACAGGCCTTGCTGAGTCTGAACCGCCTGGCCGCCGGCCAGTTGCCCGAGCGCTGGCGACTGCAGGCCTCGCTGGACGATGCACCGACGCTGCCCAGCCTGAGCGCGCTGCGCGCCCAGGCCCATGAGCGCAACCCGGAACTGCGCGCCCTGCAGGCCGAGATCGAGCGCGCCCAGGCCCGCCTGGCCGAGGCCAGGGCCAGCCGCTGGCCAGGGCTGGAACTGCGCTACAGCCAGACCCGTGACCCCGAGATCCGCCAGAACCAGTTGGGGGTGAGTGTGCAGATCCCGCTGCTGGACACGCGCAGCGGCCCCCGTGCCGAGGCCGAATCCGAGCTGTTGCGCCTGCAGGGCCGCCTGGACGGGCGCCGCGCCGAACTGGGCCAGCAGGTGCTGCTGGCCTGGAAATCCCTGGAGCTGGCCCGCGGGCGCACCGAGGCCCTGAGCCAGGGCGCCGTGCGAGAAGCCGAGGCTGCGCTGCGCGTGGCCCAGGCCGCCTACCGCTATGGCGAGCGCGGCATCCTCGATGTGCTGGACGCTCAGCGCGTGCTGCGCAGCGTGCGCGCCGACCTGCTGGATGCGCGCTACCAACAGCAAGTGGCGCGCATCGAACTCGAACTGCTGGCCGGCCGCCACGGCGAGCCCGAGTTCCCCGCCGCCACCACCGCCCCCCCCACGCCGGCCGGCCCGACCGCCACCTCCCACCAGCCCTGACGCCCCCTCTTTCCATGAAACCCATCATGAACGCATTCACGTTCCCTCCCCTGGCCACCCTGAGCACGCTGACATTGGCCTTGCTCTGCGCCTTCACCTTGAGCGCCTGCGGCCCGGCCGACAAGCCCGCACCTGTCGCAGAGGCCCCCGCCACCGACCCGATGGAGGTGCGCGTCAAGCCCGAGATGGCGGTCCAGTTCAAGGTGCAGAAACTGGCCCCGGTCGACCTGGTGCCCACCCAGGACGTGGCCGGCCGCATCGAGGCCAATGACCGCCTGGTGACCCGCATCGGGGCTTCGGTCACCGGCCGGGTGACCGATGTGCTGGCCGAGGTGGGCGACCGCGTCAAGACCGGCCAGGCCCTGGCTCACGTGGCCAGCCCCGAGCTGACCACGGCCCAGTTGGCCTACCTGCGCGCCCACGCCGCCAGCCAATTGGCCGAACGGGCTGTGGAGCGCGCTCGTCAGCTGATCCAGGCCGACGTGATCGGCTCGGCCGAACTGCAGCGCCGCGAATCCGAGCTGAGCATCGCCCGCGCCGAATTGCGCGCCGCCGGCGACCAACTTCAATTGATGGGACTGCCTACGGGCGCCATCGAGCAATTGCGCAGCCAGGGCACGCTGGCGGCCAAGACGGCCGTGGTGGCCACGCTGTCGGGCGTGGTGATTGAACGCCAGGTGAGCCGAGGCCAGGTGGCCCAGCCGGGTGACCCCCTGTTCACCGTGGCCGACCTGGGCAATGTCTGGGTGGTGGGCGGCCTGCCCGAACAGGCGGCACGCTCGGTGCAGCCGGGCCAGGCCGTGGAGATCGAGGTGCCGGCCCTGGGGGCGCAGCGCCTGCGAGGCAAGATCGTCTACGTGGGCGACACCGTCTCGCCGGAGACCCGCACCGTCACCATTCGCACCCAGGTCGACAACGCCCGTCGCGACCTCAAGCCACAGATGCTGGCCACCATGCGCATCGCCGCCGCACCCCAGCAGGTGCTGGCCGTGCCCGCCGCCGCCGTGGTGCGCGAGAACGACCGCGACCACGTGTTCGTGCGCCAGGCCGAGGGCCGCTACCGCCTCATGCCGGTCGAGCTGGGGGCCGCCAGCGGCGCCCAGCGCCCGTTGCTCAAGGGCCTGCCCGAGGGCAGCGAGGTGGTGGTCGAAGGGGCCTTCCACCTGAACAACGAGCGCAAGCGCGCCGAACTGGAGTAAGCCATGGTTGCCTCCCTGATCCGTGCTGCGCTGAGCCAGCGCCTGGTGGTGGTGGTGCTGGCCCTGGTGCTGTGTGCCTTCGGCGTGCGTGAAGCCACCAGGCTGTCGGTGGACGCCTTCCCCGACGTGACCAATGTGCAGGTGCAAGTGGCCACCGAAGCGCCCGGCCGCTCGCCCGAAGAGATCGAGCGCTTTGTGACCGTGCCACTGGAAATCGCCATGACCGGGCTGCCCGGCCTGGTCGAGATGCGCTCGCTCAACAAAAGCGGCCTGTCCATCATCACCCTGGTGTTCACAGACACCACCGACGTGTACTTTGCGCGCCAGCTGGTGACTGAGCGCCTGATCGAGGTGACGCCACGCATGCCCGCCGGCATCGTGCCGGTGCTGGGCCCGGTCTCCACCGGCCTGGGCGAGGTCTATCAATACACGCTGGAGCGCCCCGACGACGGGCAGCGTGCGCTGACCCCCGAAGAGTTGGCCGAACGCCGCACCGTGCAGGACTGGGTGCTCCGCCCCATGCTGCGCTCGATCCCGGGTGTGGCCGAGATCAACTCGCAGGGCGGCTATGTCAAGCAGTACCAGGCCCTGGTCGACCCCGGTCGGCTGCGCCACTACGGGCTGTCGGTGCAGCAGGTGGTGCAGGCGATTGCCAGCAACAATGCCAATGCCAGCGGCGGCATCCTGCCGCAGCTCACCGAGCAGTACCTGATCCGCGGCCTGGGGCTGATCCGCACCCTGGACGACATAGCCAACATCGTGGTGAAGGAACAGGCCGGCGTGCCGGTGTATGTGCGCGACGTGGCCACGGTCCAATTGGGCAGTGAAGTGCGCCAGGGCGCCATCATCAAGGGCGGCTACACCGAAGGGGTGTCGGGCATCGTGCTGATGATGCGGGGCGGCAACGCCAAGCAGGTGGTCGGCCGGGTGAAGGATCGGGTGGACGAGATCAACCGGCAGGGCCTGCTGCCCGACGGGCTGCAGATCGTGCCCTATTACGACCGAACCGAGCTGGTCGATTCGGCCCTGTTCACGGTGGGCAAGGTGCTGGTCGAAGGCATCTTCCTGGTGGTGGTGATCCTGTTCATCTTCCTGGGCGACGTGCGATCCAGCCTGATCGTGGTGGCCACCCTGGTGATTGCTCCGCTGACGACCTTCATCCTGATGAACCGCTATGGCATCTCGGCCAACCTGATGTCGCTGGGGGGGCTGGCGATTGCCATCGGCCTGATGGTGGACGCCACGGTGGTGGTGGTCGAGAACGTGTACCACCGCGTGGGTCAGGCCGGCGCAAGCATGGGCGCGCGGGTGCGCGCCATCCTGGACGCCACCACCGAGGTGGCCACCCCGACCATCTTCGGCATGGCCATCATCATCCTGGTGTTCCTGCCGCTGATGACGCTGCAAGGCATCGAGGGCAAGATGTTCGCGCCGCTGGCCCTGACCATCGCCATGGCCCTGGCCGTGTCGCTGGTGGTGTCGCTGATCCTGTCACCGGTGCTGTGCGCCTACTTCCTCAAGGGCGGGGCTGACCACGACACCCGGCTGATCGCCTTCCTGAAGCGCCATTACCTGCGCTTGCTCGACGGTGCCACGCTGCGCAGCCGCCTGACGCTGGGGGTGGCCGTGGGCCTGCTGCTGGGATCGCTGGCGCTGTTCCCGCTGCTGGGCAAGTCCTTCATGCCCACCATGAAGGAAGGCGCGCTGACGCCACAGATCAACCGCGTGCCCAGCATCTCGCTGGACGAATCCATCCGCATGGAAATGGACGCCATGAAGGCCGTGGCCGAGGTGCCCGGGGTGCGCATGGTGGTGTCCAAGCTGGGCCGGGGCGAGTCGCCCGCCGACCCCGCCGGCCCCAACGAGTCCGACCCCATCGTGCTGCTCGACCCGAAATCGGACCGCACTCAGGACGAGATCGACGAAGACATCCGACAACGCCTGTCCACCATCCCCGGGGTGCAGATCGTGCTCTCGCAGCCGATTTCGGAGCGGGTCGACGAGATGGTGACCGGGGTGCGCTCGCAGCTGGCCATCAAGGTCTTCGGGGATGAACTGGGCGAACTCAAACGCCTGTCCGAGCAGGTGGCCCGGGTGCTGAAAAGCGTGGACGGCAGCCGAGACATCCGCATCGAGCGGCTGTCAGGCCAGCAGGCACTGACGGTGGACATCGACCGCAAGGCCATCGCCCGCCACGGCATCAATGTGGCCGACGTGCACAGCCTGATCGAGACCGCCATCGGAGGCAAGGAAGTGACCACCCTGTACGAAGGCGAGCGCCGCTACAACGTGGTGGTGCGCTTCCCGGCCGCGGCGCGGCAGAGCGCCGAGGCCATCGGCAACACCTTGCTGACCACGACTGACGGCGCCCAGGTGCCGCTGTACTCGGTGGCGCGCATCGAACTGGTGGACGGCCCGGCGCAGATCAGCCGTGAAAGCGGCAAGCGCCGCGTGGTGGTGGGCGCCAACGTGGAAGGGCGCGACCTGGCCGGCTACGTGGCCGAGGTGCAGCAACGCCTGGCCCAGGAGGTGCGCCTGCCCGAAGGCTATGAGTTCCGCTTCGGCGGGCAGTTCGAGAACATGGAGCGCGCCATGGGCACGCTGGCGGTGATCGTGCCGCTGACCATCGCGGCCATCTTCTTCCTGCTGTTCCTGCTGTTCAACTCGGTGCGGCTGGCCAGCCTGATCATCCTGGTGTTGCCCTTTGCCTCGATCGGGGGCCTGGTGGCCCTGTTCGTCACGGGCGAGTACCTGAGCGTGCCGGCCTCGGTGGGCTTCATCGCGCTGTGGGGCATTGCGGTGCTCAATGGCGTGGTGTTGGTGACCTGCATCCGGCGCCTGCGCGAAGACGGACTGGAGGTGGCCGCCGCGGTGCGCGAAGGCTGCGTGCAGCGCTTTCGCCCCGTGATGATGACGGCCACCGTGGCCCTGCTGGGTCTGGTGCCGTTTCTGTTTGCCACCGGCCCGGGCTCTGAGGTGCAACGCCCGCTGGCCATCGTGGTGATCGGGGGCTTGATCTCCTCCACCCTGCTGACCCTGGTGGTGCTGCCCACGCTGTACCGCTGGTTCGACGAAAAGCCCACCGAAGCCTGAAGGAGGCCGACATGAAGGAAATCCGAGCCATCGTGCGGCCCAGCCGCTTGAACCGCCTGCGCGATGCGCTGCGCGCCATCCCCAATTTTCCGGGGGTGACCATCTTCCGGGCCGAGGGCTTCACCGCCCCGGCCGCGGTGGACAAACGCAGCGTGCGCGAAGAACTGACCGACTTCAGCCCCAAGCTGATGGTGTCGGTGCTGGCCCAGGCCGAGATGGTGGAGACCATCCGCCAGGCCATCACCCAGGCCTGCCAGACCGGCCAGATCGGGGACGGTCTGGTCTGGGTGGTGGACATCGACGAGACCCACCGCATCCGCGACGGCAGCGCGGTATGAGCCTTTGCCCCCCTGTGAACCTGCGAGGTTTCTCAGGGGGTGGCATGGCCGCCAGACAGGCTCAAGGTGGCGGCATGGCCGCCACGTAGGGCGCATCGGTCAGGGTGCGCAAAAAGGCCACCAGGTCATCAATGTCCTGCTCGCTCAAGGCGGGCGGCTGGTCGGGGCGGCGGTTCAGCGGCGGGGAGTTGACGTTGACGTTGCCGTGGTGGGCCGGGGCCACGTCTTCGAACACACTGCCCGAGGCATACCACTGGCCGGGTTTGATCGAACGTGTGTTGTAGAAGGCCACCGCGTCGCGCAGCGAGTGCAGCACGCCGTTGTGCATGAAGCTCTGGCGCAGCGCCACGTTGCGCAGCCCGGGGGTGCGCAGGTAGGCGCACCACTGCTGCGGTTCGGGCCACTGCTGGGCCCGCGCCGTGGCGCACAAGCCCTCATCGAAGTGCCCGGCCCGGCGGTTGGGTGCCAGGGCCCGGTTGCGTGGCACGGCAATCGCGTCATAGCCGAAATCGGTGAACAGCGAACGCTCGGGCCGTGAAGCCGTGTCCGACAGGGCGTGACACGAGGCGCAGTTGCCCTTGTCTGGGTTCTTGAACAGGGCCAGACCGCGCATCTCGGTGGGGCTCAAGGGTTGGCGCGCGCGCAGGTAGGCATCGAAACGCGAGCTGAAGGGCGCCATCTCATCGCTTTGCAGGTAGGCCTCGAAGGCCGCACCCAGGGCCCGTACCAGGGTCTCGGGGTCACGCATCACGGCCGGGCCGAAGGGGGCCACCCCGCTGTCGGCCAGGGATTGGGCCAGCCCGTTGCGGCGCAGGCGCTGCAGCAGTTGCCGCGGGCTGCCGTTGTTCATCTCGTGCGGGTCGAACAAGGGCCCGCGCGCCTGCTCGGCCAGGGTGTCGGCACGGCCATCGGCCATCAGGCCGCCAAAGGGCGACGGATAAGGCGCGTCGTCGTCCTGGTAGAAGTGGCGGCGCGGCACATAGCGCACATACAGCAGCGAGGGCGCGTTGCGCAGGCTGAACTCGCCGGCGCGGCTGCCACGTGGCGTGCCGGGCCCGCCGGCCACGGCCTGCGGCCCCGGCATGAAGGCGCGGGCCGGGTCGTGGCAGCTGGCGCACGAGGCACCCGCCGGTTCGGACAGGCGTGGCTCGACAAACAGGCGCCGGCCCAGGGCCACCAGGGCCGGGTCGGGTGCAAAGCGGGCACTGGTGGCGTCGTACTTGGCGGCCAACAGCGGGCTGCGGCCGATCGCGGCCAGCACCTTCTGCGCCCCACCGCCCGAGACCAGGACCACGCTTTCAGGGGCGGCCAGCGCCCCGGCACACAGGCTGCCTGCGAGCAGTCCGCCCAAAAGGCGCCAGGCGCCCGCCAACAGCGACCTCACGGTGTCAGGAAGCCGGTCTTGTCGCAGCTCAGTGCCTTGCCCGACTGCACACAGGTAGCCATCAGCTTGCCGGCGGCGCTGTAGGCCTTGAAGGTCCAGCCCGTGGCAGGGGCCGCGTTGCGGTCCATCACCATGAAGCCGAAGCTGGCGCTGTGCGTGATGCGGTCGATCGTGGCCCCCACGGCGGGCGTCAGGCCCGCGGGCAGCGGGTCAGGCAGCGCCACATCCAGGGAGTCGCCGCCGTTGCCGGTGACCAGCGTGGCCGGGTGGCCCGAGGCGAAGTTGATGGCCTGGAAGTCATGCACGTGACCATGCAGGGCCACGTTGACGCCCGGCGGGTAGTAGGCCTGGGCGTTCAGGCTGCTCATGGCCGACTGCAGGGCCAGGTTGCCGGGCGCCGGGGTGCTGCCGGCCACCGGGGCAAAGGCCAGGATCGGGTGGTGGTTGGTGAAGATGGTGTTGACCACGCCGGTCTTGGCCGCCAGGCTGCCCACGGTCTGGAACTGCTTCTGGTAGAGGGCGAACTGGGCATCGGTGGGCTTGAGGGCGGCCGAGCCGGTCTTGGCCGAATCGAACACCACGATCTGCGAGTCGGTGCCCAAAGCCACCGCGTAGGGGTCGGCATAGTTGGCCGTGCCGTCGTTGACCGGGTCGTCGCAGTTGCGGGCGGCCGAGTAGCTGCGCACGTCCATGAAGCGGTACCAGCCCTGGCCGGCGCGCGCGCATTCTTCGTGGTTGCCACGCACCACCACCCAGGGGGCGGCAGACAGCAGCGGGGCGGCAGGCTGGAACAGGTCGGCCAGCCAGGTGTCCCAGCCGTAACCCCAGGGGCTGCCCTGGCAGCCGGCCACGTCGCTGGGGCAGGCGTTTTCACGGTAGTGGTAATCGCCGATGTGCAGCACCAGGTCAGGCGTCATTGAGGCCGCGACCTTGGACAGGCTGGCAAAGGGCCAGGCCACCGGGTCGCTGCAGGCCTGCCAGGCGGCGCCGGCCTTCTTCATGCGGCAGCCGGTGTCGGCCAGCACCAGCACGCGTTGGGGATTGGCCTTGGGCACGGGCAGCACACGGTTGGCCACGGCCACCTTCTGCGCCCCACCCGGCAGGTTGGCTTCGCACACCGAGACCGGGAAGGCCGAGGGCTTGGAATCCACCGGGTCACTGGCCGTGGTGCGCTGTGCGGCCGTACCGGGGCCCACGCGCAGGTTCATGCGAGTGGCGTTGCCATCCACCACCAGCAGTGGGCAGGCGGCATTGGCGCTGGTGCCAGCCGCGGTGGGCGGGGTGTAGCTGGTGACCACACGGGCGATGGCCTGGTTGCTGTCGCCCATTTCTACCCAGGCCGCCTGGATGTTGGCGTCGCCGCTGGCGGCATCGGGGGTGCTGTCACCGCTGCAGCCGGGCAGCACCAGGGCCGCGCCCAGGGTGGACAAGCCGGCCAGCCAGACCAGGGGGTGCTGTTGGATTTTTTTCATGGTGGGTTCTCCGTCCTCGGTAAACCCCACACCGTACGGAGCGGCTGTTTCAGCGTCGTGACAAGACCGCTACACGGCCTTGACATGCACTGAATTCTGGCGTTGCGGGCACCAGCATGGTGCACCACCAGGCAAGGTTCCTGCTTTAACATTTGGAGACATTCAGACCGACCCTTATCGAGGCATCCCCATGGAATTGACCCCCCGGGAAAAAGACAAGCTGCTCATCTTCACCGCTGCCCTGCTGGCCGAGCGCCGCAAGGCGCGGGGCCTGAAGCTGAACTACCCCGAGGCTGTGGCCTACATCAGTGCCGCCGTGATGGAAGGCGCGCGGGACGGCAAGACCGTGGCCCAGTTGATGAGCGAAGGGCGCACCCTGCTCAGCCGCGACGAGGTGATGGAGGGCATCCCCGAAATGATTCCCGACATCCAGGTCGAGGCCACCTTCCCTGACGGCACCAAATTGGTGACCGTCCACCAGCCGATTCCATGACATCCGCGACAGGAGAACAACGACCATGATTCCCGGCGAACTGATCATTGACGAGGGCGAGCACGCCCTCAACACCGACCGCCCCACCGTGACCCTGCTGGTGCGCAACACGGGCGACCGCCCGATCCAGGTGGGCTCGCACTACCACTTTGCCGAAACCAATGCGGCGCTCGGCTTTGACCGCGCCGCGGCGCTCGGCATGCGGCTGAACATTGCCTCGGGCACCGCTGTGCGCTTCGAGCCCGGGCAAGAGCGCACGGTCGAGTTGGTGGCCGTGTCAGGCAGCCGCCACATCTACGGTTTTCGCGGCCTGGTGCAGGGCGCCCTCTAAAGCCTGCAGGCAAAGGACACACCATGAGTTCCATTTCACGCCGCGCCTACGCGGAAATGTTCGGCCCCACCACGGGCGACCGCATCCGCCTGGCCGACACCGACCTGATCCTTGAGATCGAACACGACCACACCCTGGCCGCCGGCAGTTACGGCGAAGAGGTGAAGTTCGGCGGTGGCAAGACCATTCGCGACGGCATGGCACAAAGCCAGCGCGCCCGCGCCGAAGGCGCCGTCGACACCGTGCTGACCAATGCCGTCATCCTGGACCACTGGGGCGTGGTGAAGGCCGACATCGGCATGAAGAACGGCCGCATCGTGAAGATCGGCAAGGCCGGCAACCCCGACACCCAGCCCGGCGTGGACATCATCATCGGCCCGGGCACCGAGGTGATCAGCTGCGAAGGCAAGATCGTCACCGCCGGGGGCATCGACACCCACATCCACTTCATCGCACCGCAGCAGATCGAAGAGGCCTTGTGCAGCGGCATCACCACCATGATCGGCGGCGGCACCGGCCCGGCCACGGGCACCTTTGCCACCACCTGCACCCCCGGCCCCTGGAACATCGAACGCATGATGCAGGCGGCCGACGCCTTTCCGATGAACCTGGGTTTTCTGGGCAAAGGCAATGCCAGCCTGCCCACAGCGCTGCATGAGCAGATCGACGCCGGCGCCATCGGCCTGAAACTGCACGAAGACTGGGGCACCACGCCCGCCGCCATCGACAACTGCCTGAACGTGGCCGAGCTGACCGACACCCAGGTGGCCATCCACACCGACACGCTCAATGAATCGGGCTTTGTCGAGGACACGGTGGCCGCCTTCAAGGGCCGTACCATCCACACCTTCCACACCGAAGGCGCGGGCGGCGGCCATGCCCCCGACATCCTGCGCGTGGTGGGCGAGGCCAATGTGCTGCCCTCGTCGACCAACCCGACACGGCCCTACACCATCAACACGCTGGACGAGCACGTGGACATGTTGATGGTGTGCCACCACCTGCACGCCAACATCGCCGAGGACCTGGCCTTTGCGGAGAGCCGCATCCGCAAGGAGACCATCGCAGCCGAAGACATCCTGCACGACCTGGGCGCCATCAGCATGTTCAGCTCGGACAGCCAGGCCATGGGCCGGGTGGGCGAGGTGATCCTGCGCTGCTGGCAGACCGCCCACAAGATGAAGCAGCAGCGCGGCAAGCTGCCCGCCGACACGGCACGCAACGACAACTACCGGGCTCGGCGCTACATCGCCAAATACACCATCAACCCGGCCATCGCGCACGGCATCGGCCACATCGTGGGCAGCATCGAGGAAGGCAAATGGGCCGACCTGGTGATCTGGAACCCGGCCTTCTTTGGCGTGAAGCCCTCGCTGATCCTCAAGGGCGGCTTCATTGCCATGGCCGCCATGGGCGACCCCAACGCCAGCATCCCCACGCCCCAGCCAGTGCACTACCGGCCCATGTTCGGCGCCTTCGGCGGGGCCATTGCCAAGGGCTCGCTCACCTTTGTGTCGCAAGCGGGCATGGCGGCAGGCATCGACCAGCGCTACGGACTGCACAAAACCCTGGCCGAGGTGAAGAACATCCGCACTGTGGGCAAGAAGGACATGCTGCTCAACGACTATGCGCCGCGCATGGAAGTGGACGCCCAGACCTACGAGGTGCGGGCCGACGGCCAGTTGCTGACCTGCGAGCCCGCCACCAGCCTGCCGATGGCGCAGCGCTATTTCCTGTTCTGAGACCGGGTCGATCCCCTGAGACCCGGCCAGGGTCGGGGCCGAAGCGTTAAAGTTTCGGCCCCCGTTCTCACTTTCCCGTCTGGATTGCCGACCATGCTGCAGATCTCCAAAATCATCCCCGGTGGCCAGGGCCTGGCGCCCGTGCTGCTCAAGCGCGCCCACTCCCTCGAACTGGACTGGGACGTGCGCCAGAAAAGCCGTTTCGATGCCACCGACTCGGGTGGTCGCCACCTCGGCGTTTTCCTGCCGCGCGGCACCACGGTGCGCGGCGGCGACGTGCTGGTGGCTGAGGATGGCTCGCTGGTGCGCGTGATCGCGGCCCCCCAGCCTGTGCTGCGCATCACGCCCTGCAGCAGCCATGGCAGCCCCTTCGACCTGGTGCGGGCCGCCTACCACCTGGGCAACCGCCATGTGCCGATCGAGCTCAAGCCCGACCACCTGAAGATCGAGCCCGACCATGTGCTGGCCGACATGCTGCGCAGCATGCACCTGATCGTGAACCCGGTGGACGAATCGTTCGAACCCGAGTCGGGTGCCTATGGCGACCACGGCGGGCACCACCACGGCCATGGACACGACCATGACCACGGCCATGAGCACCACGGCCACGATCACAAGCACGCGGCCCACGAACCCGGCCCCGATGCCCCGCACGAGCACACCCAGGATTGCGGCCATGACCATGGGCACGACCACCAGCACGGGCATCAGCACGGGCATCAACACACCCACGACCACGATCACGGCCATGAACACGGCCCGGGTTGCAACCACGACCACGACCACGATCACGACCATGGGCACCGTCACTGAAGCCCCTGGTCCGGCCCAGCCAAGCCCGGGCACGGCCGGCCTGCTGTCGCTGATCTGGCTGGCCTCGCCGGCCCTGCCGGTGGGCGGCTTTTCCTATTCCGAAGGGCTGGAGGCTGCGGTCGAATGGGCCGGGGTCGACAACGAAGCCCAGGCGGCCGGCTGGCTGCTGGACCAGTTGCACCTGGGCCTGGCCCGCGGCGATCTGGCCGTGTTGGCGGCCAGCGTGGAGGCCTTGCGTGCCGACCGACTGGACCGCCTGGCCGAACTCAACCAATGGGTGTTGCACACCCGCGAGACCAGCGAGCTGCGCCTGCAAAGCGTGCAGATGGGCCGCTCGCTGATCGACTGGCTGCGCAACCTGCAGCCCGCCCAGGCAGAACGCGTACAGGCCCTGGGCCTGACCTACCCGGTGGCCTTTGCCGCGGCCGCCGCCGCAAGCCCTGCCAGCGCCGCCGACATCTGTGCCGCCTTTGCCTTTGGCTGGTGCGAGAACATGAGCCAGACTGCCATCAAGGCCGTGCCCCTGGGCCAAAGTGCGGGCCAGCGCATCCTGGCCCGGCTGGCGGCCGAGATCCCGGCCGCCGTGGCCGGTGCCATGGCCCTGGACGATGCCGACCGCCAGGCCTTCACGCCGCGGCTGGCCGTGCTCTCGGCACGCCACGAAACCCAGTATTCCCGGCTTTTCAGAAGTTGAGCCCCACCCTGCCCCCGCCCTGCCTTTTACCGAGACCCCACATGAGCACCGCCCTGCACCACATCCCCGGCCGCACCAAGAAACTTCCGCCCCTGCGCGTGGGCATCGGCGGCCCCGTCGGCTCGGGCAAGACCACCTTGCTGGAAATGCTGTGCAAGGCCATGAGCCCACAGTACGACCTGATCGCCATCACCAACGACATCTACACCAAGGAAGACCAGCGCCTGCTGACCGTGAGCGGCGCCCTGCCCGCCGAACGCATCCTGGGGGTGGAAACCGGCGGCTGTCCGCACACGGCCATTCGTGAAGACGCCTCGATCAACCTGGAGGCCATCGACCGCATGCTGGCGCAGTTCCCTGACGCCGACGTGGTGTTTGTCGAGTCGGGCGGAGACAACCTCGCCGCCACGTTCAGCCCCGAGCTGAGCGACCTGACGATCTATGTGATCGACGTGGCTGCGGGCGAAAAAATCCCGCGCAAGGGGGGCCCTGGCATCACCAAAAGCGATCTTTTCGTGATCAACAAGACTGATCTGGCCCCCCATGTGGGTGCCGACCTGGCCGTGATGGAGGCCGACACCCAGCGCATGCGCGGCAAGAAGCCCTATGTGATGACCAACCTGAAAACCCTCAGCGGTCTGACCCAGGTGGTCGAGTTCATCGAGACCAAGGGCATGCTCAAGGCCTGAATCGCCGCTGCAGCGGCAGGCCTGACACGGCCTGCCGGAACGGGTTTGTTCGTCGACAACGCACGGGTGCGCCTGCCGGCATCCGTTTCAAATGCTTGTTTTTGCTCCCTTCTCCTGTTAAGTTCGTAACGAGTCATTAATTACCCGATACGACGTGAGGGGCTATGTACATCCGCTTGTTTGTGCTGATGGTTCTGGTGGCGTTCAGCTATTACGCTGGTGTGTCGCCCAACACCCGCAACCACGGGTTCAACACCGTGGTGGCCTATTCGCTGCTCGTGTTCGGCCCCATGCTTTATCTGTTGCCCAGTTACGAGGCCTTCAGAAGCCGGCAACCCAAGCGCCTGACCATCGCCCTGTTGAACCTGTTTCTCGGCTGGACCGTGCTGGGTTGGGTGGCTGCCCTGGTGATGGCCATCAAGAAACCCGAGGTGACCTTGCCCGACGGCGAGGAAAGCGGGTACTTCGACAGTGAATTGCTGGTGCGAGGCTTCTCACTCCTCAATTGCCCGAAATGCGGCGAAAAGGTGAAAGAAGACGCCATCAAGTGCAGGCACTGCGGCACCAGCCTCACGCCCGCTGTGTGAGCAGTCAGGCCGCGCGGGCCGGGGGCACGCCCTGCCGCGGCAGCCGCACCACAGCCAACAAGCCCCCGCCATCCGGCCGGTTGCGCAGTTGCAGCAGGCCCTGGTGGCGCAGTGCGATGTCTCGCGCAATCGACAAGCCCAGCCCCATGCCGCCACGGTGCCGCTGGGCGGTACTCTCCAGGCGCACAAAGGGCTGCAGCACACGCTCAAGTTCGGCCTCGGGCAGCCCGGGGCCGTGGTCGCGCACCTCGATCCCGACCTCGCGGCCATCGTCCCAAAGAAAAATCTCGGCCTGCACACCGTAGCGGATCGCATTCGTCAGCAGGTTGCCCAGACAGCGCCGCAAGGCCAGCGGCTGCACCAGCAAGGCGCCGGCCCGCCCATGCACCGGCACCCAGTGCCCGCAGGCCTGCTGGTCATCGGCCAGGCTGTCAACCAGGGCCTTGATGTCCAGCCACACCGGTGGCTCGGGAGCGGCCACACCGCGCAAGTGGTCCAGCGTGGTGGTGATCAGCGCATCCATCTCAGCAATGTCGCGCCGGAACAGGCTGCGGTCGGCCGGGTCGAGCAGGCGCTCGGCCCGCAGGCGCAGCCGGGTCAGTGGGGTGCGCAAGTCGTGCGAAACCGAGGCCACCACCCGGTCGCGCTCCTGCAGGCGTTGCTGGAGCGTGCTCTGCAGCTGATTGAAGACCCGGCTGGCTTCACGGAACTCGGCGCTGCCTTCCTCTGGCAAAGGGGGGCGTTCCAGGCCCTGACCCATGGCCCGTGCGGCCAGCACCAGGCGCTCGACCGGTGCGGCACAGCAGCGGGCACCCACCCAGGCCGCCAGCACCGCAGCCAGCAGGCCCAGCGCCCACTCCAGCGCACCCTGCCAGGCCAACGGCGACGAGGCCCGTTGGGCCGCCCCCTCCAGGTCGAACACCCAGGCGTGCAAAGACAGCAGCAAGGGCCCCAACAGCAACTGGCCCACCACCGCCATCCCCACCATCACCCAGGCCAGGCGGCCAAACAGCGAGGCCGGCAGGCAACGCACCAGGCCGCGCGCCAGGCAGGCGCGCCAGCGCGAGGGATGCAGCAGCGGCTGGAGCACCAGGGTGAACATGGCTTTGAACTCGGTTGTACGGGCTCAGGGCTGCCAGCCCATGCGCCCCTGCACGTGGCGCACATTGAACAGGTAGCCTGCCCCACGCACGGTCTTGATGAAACGGGGCTCGCGCGGATCGTCCCCCAGCTTCTGGCGCAGTCGCGACACCAGCAGGTCGATGCTGCGCTCGAACACTTCCATCGACCGGCCACGTGCATCCTCCATCAACTGGTCACGGCTGCAGATGCGCCGCGGCATCGACAAAAAGGTGCAAAGCAGCCTGAATTCGGCATTCGACAAGGGGGTGACCACCCCCTCTGGGGTGATCAGGTGACGCGCCATGCGGTGCAGCTGCCAGCCATCAAAGTGCACCACCTCGGACTCCTCGGGCGGCGGCGCCTGCCCGCTCGTGATGCGACGCAACACCGTCTGGATGCGCGCCACCAGCTCACGTGGCTCAAAGGGCTTGCTCATGTAGTCGTCGGCCCCCATCTCCAGCCCGATCACCCGGTCGTAAGGATCGCCCCGGGCCGTCAGCATGATGATCGGGATGCGCGAACGCGAGCGCAGCTCACGCGCCAGGGCCAGGCCATCGGTGCCGGGCAGCATCACGTCCAGCACCACCAGATCGACCGGCTGCGCTGCCAGCACCCTGCGCATGGTGTCGGCATCACGCGCCGTGTGAGCCGTGAAACCAAAGCGCGACAGGTATTGGGCTAGCAGTTGGGTGATGTCTGCATCATCGTCAACCACGAGGATGTGTTGCATGGGCAATCGAGAGCGAAAGACGCCGAAGTCTACGCACCGCCGCACCCCTTCAAGCCAGTCAAATAGACCCTGAATACCCGCCTGTTCCAGGCTTAGAAACGTGGTTTGTAAGCATCTTCTTACAGTCCTGACATACCCTGAGTACGGGGGGTAGCGACAGTTGAAGGACCTCCACCTACCCGGCCTGCAACCCCTTCACCGAACCCACCTCACCCGCTCCCAAGCCCAAAGACGCCTCCAAGGCCGGCTACAATGCGCGGCGAAGGAAGTGTGGCAGAGTGGTCGATTGCACCGGTCTTGAAAACCGGCGGCCCGAAAGGGTCCGTGAGTTCGAATCTCACCGCTTCCGCCAGTTATCCGCCCAAGTTGTTTCGACAACTTGGGCGTTTTCTTTTGGGGTTCGAGAAATGGGCTTTGGCAGGCAAAGGCCGGCTCGAGCCCTCCCCCCCCACCCGCGTCCCGACCCTCAGGCCAAGCCATACCCCGCATGCGAGAACGGTGTCTGGCGCAGGCGCTCGCCCGTGGCCTTGGCAATGGCGTTGGCCACCGCCGCGGTCATGGGCGCATAGGGCGGCTCGCCCATGCCGCCCCAGACCTCGCCGCCCGTGGGCACGAGAATGGGGGTGATCTGCGGGGTCTGGCGCAGTTGCAGCAGCGGGTAGTCGGGCAGGTTGCTCTGCTGCACCCGGCCGTCGCGCAGGTTGATCTCGCTCATGAACATGGTGGTCAACGCGTAGATCACATTGCCTTCGATCTGGGCCCGGGCCGAGTCGATGTTGGCGACATGGCCGGGGTCGACCGCCACCCACACCTTGTGCACCGTGACCGCTTTTTGTGCCGACACCGACAGCTCGACCACCGCTGCGGCGTAGCTGCCGTAGGCGTCCTGCACGGCCAGGCCCTGCACCCGGCCCTTGGGCAGGGGCTTGCCCCAATGGGCCGCGCTGGCCACAGCCTGCAGCACCTGGCGGTCACGGCTGTTGGCAGGCAGCAGGTCCAGGCGGCCTTGCAGCGGGTCTTTGCCGGCGGCGGCCAGCACTTCGTCGAGAAAGCATTCGCGGGCAAACGGATTCTGGGAGTGGAAGACCGAGCGCCAAAAGCCCACCGGTACGTTGATGTCGCACAGGCCATGGCGCACGTCCAGGGCCGGCACCTGGTAGGGCATGTCGTGAAAGGACTCGCCGGCCTGGAAGTCTTGCCCGTTTTTCAGGGCCTCGGGGCGGATGGCCGCCACGATGGATTGCGAAGCCAGCAGCGCCTGCCAGGCCACCAACTGGCCGCTGGCGTCGATCACCGCTCGCTGGCGGTACAGGGCGGCGGGACGGTAGAAGTCGTGCTGCATGTCCTCCTCACGGCTCCACAGCAGCTTGACCGGCACGCCCGGCAGGGCCTGGGCGATTTGCACCGACTGGCGCACAAAGTCCTGAAAACCGCCGCGCCTGCCAAAGCCACCGCCCAGGTAGGGCCGGTGCACCTTCACCTGCTGCACCGGCAGGCCGGCGGTCTTGGCCGCCACCGCCAGCGTGGCCTCGGCGTTCTGTGTGGGGGCCCAGACCTCCAGCGTGTCGCCCTGCAGCAGGCTGGTGCAGTTCTGCGGCTCCAGGGTGAAGTGGCTCAGGTAGGGCACGAAGTACTCGGCCTCGACCACCTTGCCGGCCCCCACCTCGGTCTGGGTCTTGGCAAAGTCGCCCTCTTGCCGCAGGGGCCGTGCGGCCTGGGTACCGGCCTCCAGCAACTTGCGCACGGCGGCGTCATCGAGTTTGTCCTGGCCCTTGTAGTCCCAGCTCACCTTGAGGGCCTTGACGGCCTGCTGGGCCCGCCACCAGTTGTCGGCCACCACGGCCACGAAGTCGGGGCCGGTGACCACCTTCTTCACGCCACGGCGGCTTTTCACGGCGCCATCGTCCACGCTGGCCGGCGCACCGCCGAACACCGGGCATTGCACGATGGCGGCATACAACATGCCGGGCAGGCGCACATCGATGCCGAACACCGCGCTGCCATTGACCTTGGAGGGGATGTCGAGGCGCGGGATGGGCTTGCCGATCAGGCTCCACTCCGAGGGCGCCTTGAGCTTGACCGACTCGGGCACCGGCTGCTGGGCTGCCTGGGCGGCCAGTGCGCCGTAGCTCAGGCTGCGCTGGCTGGCCGGGTGACTGACGCGGCCCGCCTTGGCCACCACCTCGGCGATCGGCACGCCCCACTGCTGGGCGGCGGCGGCCTTGAGCATCTCGCGGGCCACGGCGCCGGCCTTGCGCATCACGGCCTGCGAATCGCGGGTGCCACGGCTGCCACCGGTGGCAAAAGTCACGTACACCTTGTTGCGGGCAATGTGCTCGCTGACCGAGGCGAACTCCATGCGCACATCGGCCCATTGGCATTCCAGCTCTTCGGCCAGCATCATGGGCAGGCTGGTGCTGGTGCCCTGGCCCATTTCGGCGCGGGCCACCTCGCAGACGACCTGGTTGTCAGGCGTGATGCGAATCCAGGCATTGATATCGACAGCGTCCGAGGGGGCCGAGCCGGCTTTCTGGGCCATGGCCGGCAGGTGAAAGCCCAGGGTGAAGCCGGTGGCAGCCGCGGCACCGGCCTTCAGGAAGCTGCGGCGCGAGGTGGGCCGTGCGCCCGTGGGGATGAGGGGAAGGATGGGGGTGTTCATGCGGGCCTCCTCAAGCGCGGGCCTTGCCCAGTTGGGCGGCCTCGTGGATGGCCGCCTTGATGCGGGGGTAGGTGCCGCAGCGGCACAGGTTGGTGATGGCGGCGTCGATGTCGGCATCGGTGGGGTGCGGCTTGCGCGCCAGCAAGGCCGTGGCGGCCATCAGCATGCCCGACTGGCAGTAGCCGCACTGCGGCACCTGCTTGGCAATCCAGGCCTTTTGCAGCGCCGAGGTGCCGCGCAGGCCCTCGATGGTGGTGATCTTGCGGCCCACGGCCGCGCTGGACGGCAGGCTGCACGAGCGCACCGGCTCGCCATCGAGCAGCACGGTGCAGGCACCGCACATGGCCACGCCACAGCCAAACTTGGTGCCGGTGAGGCCGGCCTCATCGCGGATGGCCCATAACAAGGGCATGTCGGTCTCGATGTCGAGTGACACGGTTTTGCCATTCAAGTTGAGCTGCATGGAACGCCTTTCTGTGGGGGGTGTGGGCGCGGCAGGCACGGCGCGCGAGCAGCCGGGCAGACCTGCGCTGGGCATTGTGATCAGGCCATGATTTGCGTGTGGGAGCGAGAGGGGATTCCCCCTGCGGCCCACTCTGGTTCAGCGCCCGATGGGCAGAACGGAACAGCGGGTGGGCTTGGGGGCGGAAAGCAGCAGGAGTCGAACCTACCCAGGAGCGGCTGACGCCCCTGACCGGGTTTGAAGCCCGGGCACACCACCGGGTGTGTATGCCTTCCAGTGCCGCAGGCCGCCGGGTGGGCGACCTGGGTCAGAAATGAAGCCCCTGCAGCGGCGCGGGGCCGGTGCAGGGTGGCAGGATTCTACCGGTGCCCTGCCCTGCTTTCAGGCCACCGGGGCTAAGGTTGTGGGCAGGGGGCTACCCTGCCAATGCGCGTCGGGGCGCAGCAGGTGGGCGTCGCGCACGCGGCGGGTGTAGCCCACGCGGTCGAAGAACTCCAGGATCTGGATGGCGCGTTTGCGCCCCAGGCCGGTGGCATCGCGAAAGCCGGCGGCTTCGACCAGGCCCTGAGGCTGCTCGGCGGCCAGGCGGGCCACCAGGGCGGCCAGCTCGTCCATCGCGCTGGCGCCATAGAACAGGTCTTTCACCACCTGGAACACCAGCCCCTGACGGGCCTGTTTGCGCAGCAGCTGGCGCACGCCCTCTTCGGTGCCGTGGTGGTCGCGGGCCAGGTCACGCACCCAGGGCGGGTCGTAGCGGCCGGCCTGCAGGCTGCCCTGCACCTGTTGCCACAAGGTGTGCTCGGCAGCGCTCAGTTGCACCCGGTGGCCGGGCCGATGCAGCCAGGCCCCCGTCTGCTCGATCTGGTGCTCGCCGAGCAAGGTGTCGACGAGGCCCCGCCACAGGGCATCGTGCTGGGACTGCGCCAAGCCCGGCAGGGCCATGCGGCGCAGGCGCGCGGCGTTCAGGCCCGGCTCGTCGGGGTTCTTGTCGTGAAACTGGGCCAGCCGGGCCAGCAGTTGCTCGCGCAGCGGCTGCCAACGCCCGGGGTGGATCAGCAAGGCGTCATCCGCCCCCAGGGGGATGGCGAGGGCGATGTCCTGCAATTCATCGGGCGCCAGCGCCCGGCCCATCAGGCGCTGCAGTTGCGAGCGCGCCAGGCCCAGCGGGGCGCTGGCGATCAGGGGGCGGGCATCGCCCGTGGTGACCAGGGCTTCGAGGGCGTCCAGGGTGGCCACGCGCTCGGGGCTGCGGCGCTTGCGCTCGGGGGCCTCGGGGTCGAGCACGCAGCCGCCCGCGATGGTGCGGCTGGCCTGGGCATTGCGCAGGATCAGGCGGTCACCGGGCAGCGCAAACACCGGCGCATCGAGCACCAGCTGGGCGCGCACCTCGGTGCCGGGCTCGATGCGCTCGCCCTGCAGCAGGGCCACATGGGCCGTGAGGTGGGCGGTGCCCAGGTGCAGGTGCACGGGGGCCCACTGGGCCAGGGCCGGGGCGTCGGGCAGCAGGCGCAGGCGCACGTCGATGCGCTGGCTGGCCTGCAGGGCGCGGGCATCGGCGATCCAGTCGCCGCGGTGGATCTCGGCCTTGTCGATGCCCACCAGGTTGAGGGCGCAGCGCTGGCCTGCATGGCCTTCGGGGCGGCTCTGGTTCTGGGCATGCAGGCTGCGCACGCGCACGCTGAGGCCACTGGCCGAGTGCTGGAGGGTGTCGCCCACCTGCACCTGGCCGCCGAACACGGTGCCGGTGACCACGGTGCCCTGGCCGGCCAGGGTGAAGACCCGGTCCACCGCCAGCCGGAACAGGCCATCGCGCGCTCGATCGGGCGCCGCCTGGGCCAGCGTGTGCAGATGCTGGCGCAAGGCGGCCACGCCAGGGTCGTCGGGCTGCTGGGCCGCCGTTTCAAACACCGGGGCCCCGGCCAGCCAGGTGGGCGCCAGCAGTGCGGCAATGTCGGCCCGCACCTGGGCACGGCGCTCGGGGCTGGCGCGGTCGGCCTTGCTGAGGGCCACGGTGGCCTGGCGCACCCCCAGCAGCAGCACGATGTCGAGGTGCTCGCGGGTCTGCGGCATCAGGCCATCGTCGGCGGCCACCACCAGCAGGGCGTGGTCGATGCCCACCGCACCGGCGGCCATGGTGTGCACAAAGCGCTCGTGCCCGGGCACATCGATGATGCCCAGCACCTCACCATTGGGCAGCGGGGTGTAGGCATAGCCGAGTTCGATCGAGATGCCGCGCTCTTTTTCTTCCTTGAGCCGGTCGGTGTCCACGCCGGTGAGGGCGCGCACCAGGGTGGTCTTGCCGTGGTCGATGTGGCCTGCGGTACCGATGATCATGGGCGGCTCAGTGATTCAATGCGGCGCCGAGCTGCGGCAACTGCGCCTCGAAGGCGGCCTGGTCGGCGGCCTCCAGGCAGCGCAGATCCCACCACAGGGCGTCGTCTTGTGTGCGGCCGATCACGGGCCGGGGCAACTGGCGCAGCGCGGCTTCCAGTTGCTGCAACTGGCGACCGGCCTGGCGCGCCTGCACAGGGCTCAGGCGCAGGCCCTGGCTGGGCAGCAGATCCACCGGCAAGGCGCCGCTGCCGATCTGGCTGCTCATGGCGGCCACCTCCACGACCCAACCCGGGCCCACGGCGGCCTGCACCAGGGGCAGCAAAGCCTGCGCCTGGGCCTGCATGTCGGCCACCGGGCGCGTGAACAGCCGCAAAGTGGTGAGGCGCTGGGCCAGCAGATCAGGCGACAGGTACAGGCGCAGCACCGGTTCCAGGGCCGCCAGGGTGAGCTTGCCCACCCGCAGGGCGCGCTTGAGCGGGCTCTTCTTGATCTGGGCGATCAGGTCTTTTCGGCCCACGATCAGGCCGGCCTGCGGGCCGCCCAGCAATTTGTCGCCGCTGAAGGTGACCAGGTCGGCGCCGGCGGCGATGGTTTCGCGCACCGTCACCTCATGGGGCAGGCCCCAGGGGCGCAGGTCGACCAGGGTGCCGCTGCCCAGGTCCACCACCAGGGGGCGCTGGCGGGCATGGGCAATGGCAGCCACCTCGGTTTCGGGCACGCTCTTGGTGAAGCCGGTCACCTCGTAGTTGCTGCAATGCACCTTCATCAGCAGCGCGGTCTGCTCGCCCACGGCGTTCTCGTAGTCGCGGGCATGGGTGCGGTTGGTGGTGCCCACCTCGACCAGGCGGGCCCCAGCGCGGGCCATGATGTCGGGGATGCGGAAGGCGCCACCGATCTCGACCAGCTCGCCGCGCGAGACGATCACCTCGCGGCCGGCGGCCAGCGCGCTCAGGGTCAGCAGCACGGCGGCCGCGTTGTTGTTGACCACCGTGGCGGCCTCGGCCCCGGTCAGCTCGCACAGCAGGTCTTCGACCAGGTCGTCGCGGTCACCCCGGCCGCCGGTGGCCAGGTCGTACTCGAGGTTGGCCGGGGCCGTCAGGGCCTGCACCACAGACTCGACGGCCTCTTGCGGCAGCAGGGCCCGGCCCAGGTTGGTGTGCAGCACCGTGCCCGTGAGGTTGAACACCGAGCGCAAGCGGGGCGCAAAGCGCCGGGCCAGGTGCTGCTGCACCGACTGGCGCAATGTGGCCTCATCGGGCAGGGGCGCGTCGCCCGCCTGCTCGCGCCAGGCCTGGCGCGCCCGGGCCAGCACCTGCCGCACCGCCTCGGTGAGCGCCTCTTTGCCATAGGGGGCCAGCAGCGGCTGCAGCTCGGGGTGCTGCAGCAACCGATCCACCGAAGGCAGGCTGGCCAGGGCGGGGACGGGAGAAGAACGAGAGGCCTCGGGCTGGGTCATGGCGGACTGGGTGCAAAAAAGCTCAGGACAGATCAGGAGGCAAGGCGGCGTCGTCGCCCTGCTGCGGCTCGGCCACGGCCACGAACAGCAAGGGATTGGGGCTGGCCCGCTGAAAGCGGGTCTCACCCATCAGCAGGTCCAGGGTCAGGCTGGCCAGATCGTCGGCCAAGGGCTCGGCCAGAGGGTCTTTCTCCTGGTTGACCAGTTTGCGGTAGGTGCCGCATTCGCTGCAGGTCTCGGCTGTGACCACGCCTTTGTCATTTTCGATGCCCTGGTACGCCACGCCCTGGGTGGATTCGCAGTGCGAGCACTTCACGCGCACCATGTGCCATTCGGTGGCGCAGGTGCCGCAGTGCAGGTAGCGGTGCCCCGCCGCCTGGCCCCCGATGCGCAGCACGCTGGCCACCGGGGCGCTGGCGCACACGGGGCAGACGCTGGCGGTGTCGGTGTAGGGCACGTCGGCCTCGGTGAGCTGGCTGGCCAGCCGGGTGAAGCTGACCTGCAGGGCCGCCATGATGAAGGGCGAGAGGCCCACGTCGCGGGCCGAGCCCTCGCCTTGCAGCAACTTGCGGGCAATGTCGTCGCGTTCGGCATGGCTGAGCTCGCGCAGGGCGCCGAGCAAGGGTTGCAGGGCTTCTGGCAGACCGTCTTCGCGGGCCAGTGTGTCGATCAGGCTGTCGAGCACATCGTGCCAGGCCGGATCCAGGTGATCGAGTGCGGGCATCAAGGGCATGCCGTGCTGCTGGGCTCGGGTCTTGATGTCTTCGGCCACGATGGGCACCGGCACCTGAGCCACGGCCAGGTGCTGGGCATCCATGATCTTGGCCACGAACAGCAGGTAATCGGCAATCGGGTTGCCATCGGCCAACTGGCGCAGGCGGGCCGCGCGTTCGGCAAACAGCGAGCCCGCTGCGGGCGGCAGCACCCGGGGGAAGCGGGTGTGGTCCAGGGCTTCAATGTCACCGGGTTGAAGAATGCGTTGCATGGAAAAGTGTCCCAAAAAAGCAGCCGCCGGCGCGCCAACAGCAGGCGCCCGGCGGCAGTGAGCCCGATCAGAGGCGTTGAACAGGCAGGAAGATCAGCTGTTGTCGCCCGTCATCTTGCGGTACCAGCCACGGTGGTGCTGCTTGGCCCAGGCCCGTGTCACGGTGCCATAAAGCATGGCCCGGATGGTACCGCGGGTCCAGATGGCGGCGTAGATGTGCATCAGGATCAGGCCGATCATCCACACCCCGGCCGCCGCGTGCAGCAGCGAGCTGATGCGCACCACATCGGCGGGCAGCTTCCACCAGGCGCGCCACATCGGCAGGCCCGACAGAAACAACACCACCATGCCGCCCACCAGGCCCCAGAACAGCAGCTTCTGGCCGCCGTTGTACTTGCCTTGTTCGGGCATGTCGTGGTCGTTGCCGTCCACCATCTTGTTGACGTTCTTCAGCCACTCGACATCGCGCGGCTCGACCACGTTCAGGCGCCAGAAGCGCAAGCCCATGATCACAAAGAACGCCATCATCACCACCCCGATGTAGGGGTGCAGGATGCGCGTCCAGGGCCCGCCGCCGAAGAGCTGGGTCAAGGGGAAGAACGCCGGGTGGAAGAACGCCAGGCCCGACAGGGCCAGCAGGATGAAGCAGATGCCCACCACCCAGTGGTTGGCACGCTCGGACGCGTTGTAGCGCTGCAGGTCACGAGGGTTGCGTCTCATGGTGCGGTCTCCTGGTTGGCCTGGGCTTGCGCCTGGGCGGCTTGGTCCTTGGCTTCCATTTCATCTTCCAGTTCCTTGGACACCTCGTTCGGGCCCTTGGTGATGTAGTGAAACAGGCTGCCCACCGCGGCGGCGCCCAGGGCGGCCATGGCCAGCGGCTTGGCCACGCCCTTCCACAAGCCCACGAAGGGGCTGATCTTGGGCGAGTCGGGCAGGCCGTGGTAGAGCGAAGGCTTGTCGGCGTGGTGCAGCACATACATCACGTGGGTGCCCCCCACCCCGGCCGGGTCGTACAGACCGGCCTGGTCGAAACCACGCTCTTTCAGGTCAAGGATGCGTTCCTCGGCCTGATCCTTCATGGCCTCCTTGGTGCCGAACATGATGGCGCCGGTGGGACAGGTCTTGACGCAGGCCGGCTCCATGCCCACCGCCACGCGGTCCGAGCACAGGGTGCACTTGTAGGCCTTGTTGTCCTTCTTGGAGATGCGCGGCACATCGAACGGGCAGCCCGTCACGCAGTAGCCGCAGCCGATGCAGTTTTCCTCCTGGAAGTCGACGATGCCGTTGGCGTACTGGACGATGGCACCGGGCGAAGGGCAGGCCTTGAGGCAGCCCGGGTCTTCGCAGTGCATGCAGCCGTCCTTGCGGATCAGCCACTCCAGGTTGCCGCTGGCCTCGTTCTCGTACTCGGAGAAACGCATCACGGTCCAGGATTGGGCGCTCAGGTCGGTCGGGTTGTCGTACACCCCGGCCGCCGCCGTGCCCACCTCGTCGCGCAGGTCGTTCCATTCCATGCAGGCGGTCTGGCAGGCCTTGCAGCCGATGCACTTGGAGACATCGATCAGCTTGGCCACCTCGCCCGCGTGCGCCGAACGCGCGCTGGGCGAAGGCGTGGTGGTGGCGGAGCGGCGCTTGATATCGAGAGATTGCAGAGATGACATCAGGGGCTCCTCAAACCTTCTCGACCTTGACCAGGAAGGTCTTGAACTCAGGCGTGTTGCTGTTGCCGTCGCCCACAAAAGGCGTCAGCGTGTTGGCCAGGAAGCCCGGCTTGGTCACGCCCTTGAAGCCCCAGTGGATCGGGATGCCCACGTGCTGCACGGTCTTGCCCTCGATCTGCATCGGCTTGATGCGCTTGGTCACCAGGGCCACGGCCTTGATGTAGCCGCGCTTGGAGCTGACCTTGACCATGTCGCCGCTCTTCACCCCCACCGACTCGGCCAGGCTCTCGCTGATCTCGACGAACTGCTCGGGTTGCGTGATCGCGTTGAGCAGCGCGTGCTTGGTCCAGTAGTGGAAGTGCTCGGTGAGGCGGTAGGTGGTGCCCACGTGCGGGAACTCGTCGGCCTTGCCGAAGGTGTCCCAGATGCCGGGCAGCACGCGCGCGGCGGGGCTGCTGGTGGCCTTGGGGTTCTTCGGGTGCATGGGGTTGTAGCCCAGCGGGGTGTCGAAGGGTTCGTAGTGCGTGGGGAAAGGCCCTTCGTTCATGCCCTTGCGCGCGAAGAAACGTGCCACGCCTTCAGGGTTCATGATGAAGGGGCCCGTGCCGGTGTCGGGGCCCAGGGTGGGTCCGATGTCGGGCACATCCGCCCCCGTCCAGGCGCTGCCGTTCCAGCCGATCAGCTTGCGGTGCGGGTTGAAAGGCTTGCCCGCCACGTCGCACGAGGCGCGGTTGTACAACACCCGGCGATTCGCCGGCCAGGCCCAGGCCCAGTTCAGCGTGTTGCCGATGCCGGTCGGGTCAGCGTTGTCACGCCGGGCCATCTGGTTGCCTGCCGAGGTCCAGGAACCCGCCCAGATCCAGCAGCCACTTTGCGTGCTGCCGTCGTCGCGCAATTCACCGAAGCCACTGAGCTGCTCACCGGCCTTGCGGATCACCTTGGTCGGGTCCTTGGGGTCGGTCAGTTGCACCAGGGCACGGCCGTTGGACTCTTTGGCCACCTCTTCCGGACGTGGCTCCTCGGGGTCGGCGTAAGGCCACCACAGGTTGGCGATCGGATCGGGGAACTTGCCCCCCTCGGCCTTGTAAAGGGCCTTCAGGCGCAGGTGCAGCTGCGACATGATGTAGATGTCGGTCTTGGCCTCGCCCGGCGGCTCGGCCGCCTTCCAGTGCCACTGCAACACGCGCGAAGAACTGACCACCGAGCCTTCTTCTTCGGCAAAGCAGGTGGTCGGCAGGCGGAACACCTCGGTCTGGATCGAGGCGCTGTCCACATCGTTGTACTCGCCGTGGTTTTTCCAGAAGTCGGCGGTCTCGGTGGCCAGCGGGTCCATCACCACCAGGAACTTCAGCTTGGACAGGCCGTTGCGCACGCGGTCCTTGTTGGACAGCGAGGCCAGGGGGTTGAAGCCCTGGGCGATGTAGCCGTTGACCTTGCCCTGGTTCATCAGCTCGAAGATCTGCAGCATGTCGTACTGCTTGTCGAGCTTGGGCAGGTAGTCGTAGGCCCAGTTGTTCTCGGCCGTGGCCGCCGGCCCCCACCAGGACTTCATGAGGCTGACGTGGAACTTGGGATAGTTCTGCCAGTAGCTCATCTGCCCCGGGCGCAGCGGCATCTGGGTGCGCGCAGCGATGTATTTGGCGTAGTCCTGCTCGGCCTGGCCCGGCATGGTCAGGTAGCCCGGCAGGCTGGCCGACAGAATGCCCAGGTCGGTCAGGCCCTGGATGTTGGAGTGGCCGCGCAGCGCGTTCATGCCCCCACCGGCGATGCCGATGTTGCCCAGCAGCAGTTGCACCATGGCGCCGGTGCGCAGGATCTGTGCGCCGGTGGAATGCTGGGTCCAGCCGAGGGCGTACAGGATGGTGGCCGCACGCCCGGCCTGCGCCGTCGACGCCAGCTTCTCGCACACGTGCAGGAACTTGGCTTTGGGCGTGCCGCAAACCTTCTCCACTTTTTCAGGGGTGTACTCGGCATAGTGCTTTTTCAACCACTGGTACACGCAGCGCGGGTGTTGCAGCGTGGGGTCGGTCACCACGTAGCCATCGTGGCCGATCTCGTAGTCCCAGCTGGCCTTGTCGTAGCTGCGCTTTTCAGGGTTGTAGCCCGAGAAGATGCCATCGTCGAAGGCGAAATCTTCACGCACGACAAAACTGAAGTCGGTGTAGTTCTTGACGTACTCGTGATGGATCTTGTCGTTGGTGAGCAGGTAATTGATCACTGCACCCAGGAACACCAGATCGCTGCCCGAACGGATGGGGGCATAGAAGTCGGCAATCGAAGCCGAGCGATTGAAGCGCGGGTCGACCACCATCAAGTGCGCCTTGTTGTGCGCCTTGGCCTCGGTCACCCATTTGAAGCCGCAGGGGTGGGCTTCAGCGGCATTGCCGCCCATGATCAAAATAACGTCCGCGTTCTTGATGTCGACCCAATGGTTCGTCATCGCTCCACGGCCAAACGTCGGGGCAAGACCTGCCACCGTCGGGCCGTGTCAGACACGTGCTTGGTTGTCGAGTGCAAGAAGGCCCCAGCTGCGGGCCACTTTGTGCGTGATGTAACCGGCTTCGTTGCTGGCGGCCGAGGCGGCCAGCATGCCGGTGGTGAGCCAGCGGTTCACGGTCAGCCCATCGTCGGTCTTTTCGACGAAGTTGGCGTCGCGGTCTTCCTTGAGCAGCTTGCTGATGCGGGTCAGCGCGTCGTCCCACGACAGGCGTTTCCACTCATTGGAGCCCGGTGCCCGGTACTCGGGGTACTTGAGGCGGTTCGGGCTGTGCACGAAGTCGAGCAGGCTGGCGCCCTTGGGGCACAGGGTGCCACGGTTCACCGGGTGGTCCGGATCGCCTTCGACGTGGATCACCGACAGCTTGGCGTTCTTGGCGCCATCGCCCAGTGAATGCATGAGGATGCCGCAACCCACCGAACAGTAGGTGCAGGTCTGACGGGTGACGGTGGTGGCCGCCAATTTGTACTGACGGACTTCCGCCAAGGCTGTGGTGGGTGAGAAACCCATCAGGGCCAGGCTGGAGCCCGCCAGAGTCGAACCAGTCACTTTCATGAACTGGCGTCTGGAGAGTTGCACCATGGGGGTACCTTCTTGATTGGAGCAGGCCGAAATTCTAGGTTGAAGCCGCGACCCACATTTGCAAAATAGCGCAAAACGTGAGCGTTTTCCATGGGTATTTCACGCATATCAAGCAATTTGCCGGGATTATTGACGGATTAACTCCGAATATCAGCTTGATAATCCTGCGAAATTGACACATTCAAAAAACTTATCAAGCCACTCAACCCCACCGGCCTTCCGCTTGTCAAAGGGCTGAATAGCCTTGGTCTTGAAAGATGAATTTATATTCGTCTATGATCCGCCGACATGAAACCCAAGGACGAAGAAAAGCTGCGCGCCATCGCCGAGGCCACTTTCACCCTGGTCGAGCAGACCGGGCTGAGCGGCCTGACCATGGCCGCCATTGCCCGTGAGGCCGGGTTGGCCACCGGCACGCTGTATGTCTACTTCAAGTCCAAGGAAGAATTGATGGTGGGCCTGTACGAGCAGGCCAAGCGCCAGACCGCCGCCAGCCTGATGCAGGGCGACGACCCGTCGGCCCCCTTCCGACAACGCTTTCGCCGCATGTGGGACAACTGGCTGGAACACCGGCTGGCCCATTCGGCCCAGGTGGTCTTTCTGGAGCAGTACTACAACTCCCCCTGGTTCAGCGAGGCCAGCCGACAGCTGTCAGCCCAACTGATCAAGGGCTGGATCGACCTGATCGACAACGCCAAGGCGCAGCAGATCCTCAAGGACGTACCCACCCCGCTGCTGATCAGCAGCTTTGCCGGCTCGGTGCGCGAAACCGCCCAATTGCTGCGCAACGGCAGCCTGAACCACACCCCCGAGCAACTCGGCATGGCCTTTGGCCTGTGCTGGGACGGCATCAAGGCCTGACCCGCCCACCCCTGAATTCACCGGCCGAATCCGCCCTTTAACCGAATAAATATTCACCCAAAGAGGACCCACCCCATGAGCACCCTGAACATCAACGGACAGAACCACGAGGTTGACGTGGACCCGTCCACCCCCATTCTCTGGACCCTTCGCGACACCCTGGGCATGACCGGCACCAAGTTCGGCTGTGGCGCGGCCCTGTGCGGTGCCTGCACCGTGCACCTGAATGGCCAGGCGATCCGCTCGTGCGTGACGCCGGTGTCGGCGGCCAGTGGCCAGAAGATCACCACCATCGAAGCCGTCACCGGCGGCAGCGACAAGGTGGGCCAGGCCGTGCACCAGGCCTGGGTGAAGCATGACGTGGCCCAGTGCGGCTACTGCCAGAGCGGGCAGATCATGTCGGCCACCGCCTTCCTCAAAACCCTGCCGCGCGGCAAGCTGCCCAGCGAGGCCGAGATCGACACGGCCATGGCGGGCAACATCTGCCGCTGCGGCACCTACGCGCGCATCCGTGCCGCCATCACCGACGCCGCCAAGGCCCTGGCCTGATTCCCAGAAGGAGCACCTCATGAACTTCGACCCAGCCACCTTCGAACTGCCCCGCCACCTGCAGGCCCTGATGCAACGCGAGCAAAGCGCCAGCGCCCCTGCGGCCGGCGGCCTGCCGCGCCGCAGCTTTCTGAAACTGGGCGCCCTGAGCGGCTTTGCGCTCGGCGCCTTCCCCTTGGGCACCCTGGCCCAGGACGCGGCCCAGCCGGCCACGCTCAAGCCCACGCAACAGCCCTCGGCCTTCCTGCACATCGGGGCCGACGGCAGCACCACCATCACCATCAACCGGCTGGACTTCGGCCAGGGCGTGCAGACCTCGCTGCCCATGATCCTGGCCGAAGAGCTGGACGCCGACTGGTCCAAGGTGAAGAGCGTTCACGGCAGCAATGACCCGGCGTATGTCGACCCCTTGTTCGGCCTGCACATCACGGGCGGCTCGGGCTCGATCGCGCACTCGTACACCCAGTACCGCGAGTTGGGGGCCCGCGCCCGCGCCATGCTGGTGCAGGCCGCAGCAGCCCGCTGGAAGGTCGAGCCAACCGGCCTGCGCACGCGAAACGGCCAGGTGATCGGCCCGGCCGGCCAGCAACTGGGCTACGGCGAACTGGCCGAGGCCGCCATGGCCCTGCCGGTGCCCACCCGCGTGACGCTGAAAGACCCGAAAGACTTCCAGCTGATCGGCCAGCCCACGGGACGGCTCGATGCAGCGGCCAAATCCAGCGGCCACCAGGACTATGGCATCGATGTGCGCCTGCCCGGCCTGCTGACCGCCGTGGTGGCCCACCCGCCGGTGTTTGGTGCCCGACTCCAGTCGGTGGACGACAGCGCCGCCCGCGCCATCAAGGGCGTGAAGGCGGTGCTGCGCATCCCGGCAGACCGCGGTGGCGAAGCCGTGGCCGTGCTGGCCGAAGGCTACTGGGCCGCCAAGCAGGGCCGTGACGCCCTCAAGCTGGAATGGGACAGCAGTGCCGTCGAAAAGGTGGACAGCGTGCGCCAGTTGGCGCAGTACCGAGCCCTGGCCACGCAGCCCGGCCCGCGCCGCTTCGACGCCGACGTGTCGGCCCTGGACAAGGCACCGCACCAGATCAGCGCTGAGTTCATCTTTCCTTACCTGGCCCACGCGCCCATGGAGCCGCTGAACTGCACCGTGCGCGTTGAAGCGGGCAAAGCCGAACTGTGGGTGGGCACCCAGATGCCGGGCCTGGACGGCATGGCCGCGGCCACCGTGCTGGGCCTGCCGCCGCAGAACGTGCAGGTGCACGTGCAGATGGCCGGAGGCGGCTTCGGGCGCCGCGCCATCCCCAGCAGCGACTATGTGGTGGAAGCCGCCCAGGTGGCCAAGGCCGCCCTGGCTGCAGGCATCAGCGCGCCGGTGCGCCTGCTGTGGAGCCGCGAGGACGACGTCAAGGGCGGGTACTACCGCCCCATGCACCTGCACACTGCACGCATCGGCTTTGACGGCCAGGGCCGCATCCAGGCCTGGGACCACGTGATCGTGGGCCAGTCGATCCTGGCAGGCTCGCCCTTCGAGCCCATGATGGTCAAGAACGGCATCGACGGCACCGCAGTGGAAGGCATGAAGGAGCCCTACGAGATCCCGATGCGCCTGACCGTGCAACACCCCAAGGTGAATGTGCCGGTGCTGTGGTGGCGCAGTGTGGGCTCGACCCACACCGCCTTCGTGATGGAAACACTGATCGACGAGATCGCCCGCACCACCCGGCAAGACCCCGTGGCCTACCGCATGAAGCTGATCGGCGAACAACACCCGCGCCACAAGGCCGCGCTGCAACTGGCGGTCGAGAAGTCAGGCTACGGCAAGAAGAAGCTGGCCCCGGGTCGCGCCTGGGGTGTGGCGGTGCACGAGTCGTTCAACTCGGTGGTGGCCTATGTGGTCGAAGCCTCGCTGAAAAAGGGCGTGCCCACGCTGCACAAGGTGACGGCCGGCGTGCACTGCAACCGGGTGATCAACCCGCGCAGCCTGGAAGCCCAGGTACAGGGCGGCGCGCTGATGGGCCTGTCGATGTGCCTGCCCGGCGCCGCCATCACCCTGAAGGACGGCCAGGTCGAGCAGAGCAACTTCGGTGACTACGCCGTGCCCCGCATCACCGCCATGCCGCAGATCGCCGTGCACACCGTGCTCAGCGACGACGCCCCCACCGGCATGGGCGAGCCGGGCCTGCCACCGCTGGCCCCGGCCTTTGCCAATGCCGTGGCCCGACTCAGCGGCAAGCCCGTGCGCGAACTGCCCTTCAAGCAGGGTTGAGAAAGGGCCGGGCCGCCCCCTCAACCAGGGGGGCGGGCCTGTGCCTTCTTGCGGGCGTACATCGCCAGATCGGCCTGGCGCAGCAAGGCATCGGCCTGGTCGGCATCGTCAGGGCACAGGGCCACGCCGATCGAGGCCCCCACCTGGAAGGCCCGCGATTCCACGCTGATCGGCTGGCTCAGGGCCTGGTGCACCCGTTGCACCAACTGGCGCGCCTGCTCGCGGCTTTGCACCCCGCGCTGCAGCACGGCAAATTCATCGCCCCCCAGGCGGGCCACAAAGTCGGCCTCGCGGGCGATCGAGTTCAGGGCCTTGGCCACCCCGACCAGCACCAGGTCTCCCACCGCATGACCGTATTGGTCATTGATGGGCTTGAACCCATCCAGATCCAGGTAAAGCACCGCGCAGCCCACGCCGGTGCGACGGGCCAACGAGACCTCGGCCTCCAGGCACTCCATGAACATGGCCCGGTTGATCAGGCCGGTCAGCGCATCATGGTGGGCGGCAAAGCGGATGCGTTCCTCGTCGAGCTTGCGCTGGGTGATGTCGGTCACGGTGCGCAACAGGCCGCCGTCCTCAATCGGAAGGTTGCGCACCTCGATCACCCGACCATTGGCGCGCCGGCGCTCATAGCGTGGCAGATGAGGCGAACGCCCGCCCGCCTGGACATACTGCTGCACCCTGTCAGGCGCCCCCTCAAACTCATGGTGGGCACGCTGGTAGTCCAGCACCTCGGACAGGCTCATGCGCTGCCCCATCCACTGCCGGGGCAGCTCAAGCAAGTCCAGGAAATTCAGATTGCACAACTCGATCATGCCGTCGGCGCCAATCAGGGCAATGCCCTGGTCCAGGTTCTCGACAGTGGCCTCCAGCAGCACCGACTTGTGACGCAGTTGCTGCTCGCGCTCACGCGCCAGGCGCTCAGCCGCTTCCAGGCGCTGTTGCTGGCGCTTGATCTCGGTGATGTCGACGTGGGCATAAAAAGCCTCGCCGCCCCCGGTGGGACGGGCAATCACACGGCAAAAGCGGTTGCCCGGCAAGGGCAGCTCAAACGGCGCCCCCGAAAAACGCAAGTGGTCCTTCAGCACCTGCAGGCCGGCGGCATACAGTTCGTGCTGGGACGTGTTGAGCGCCAGATCCTGCTGCCAGGCCGCCTCGAACACCTGCTCGAAACCGCTGCCCAGGGCCGAATGTCGATCACGCAAGCCATACATCAGGACAAATGATTCATTGACCCACTCGATGCGCCCGCCATCCAGCCCACACACCATCAAGGCATCAGGCACCTTGTCCAGCAGCACAGGCCCGCCGACCGGGAGCACGGCGGGCGATCCCTCCGGCGCGGCCGCCTGAGGGGCCAAAGGTGCTTCGCTGCGCCACAGGCGCATGCGCCCCACCCCGGGCACCGGCAGCGACGACACCCGCAGGTGCCGCCCCAGGTGCTCAAACTCATACGGTTGGTTCTGTTGCTGGTGGCGCGCAATGCCTGCCTCGATGTAGTGCTCGATGCCGCAGAGTTCTTGCGGGCTCAGGCGCCCGCTGTAGAAACGCCGCAGGTTGAGGCTGTAGTGCTCTCCCTCGTGCACCTGCCCATCGTGCTCCGGAAAGAAGCGAAAGAAGCAGCGATTCCAGGCCAGGGCCCGGTCCTGGTCGTCGAAGACGCACATGGCGATCTCCAGACCATCGAGAATTTCGCCAAAGGTTTTCAGTTGCTGCAGCATCGGGTTCCCGGTCCGAAGGACCCCAGGCCGGTCTGCCGGGGGTTTGAGCCCCATGATAAGCGCCGTTCGTCGGTTCAGGTCTCAGAAATGACCCTCTGTCCATCATCGCGTGGCACCAGGTCCAGGCGCTGATAAAGCCCGGCCAGGGCCTGGGCCACCGCGCCCACCACCGAGACGGCGTTGCTCGGGTGGGCAATGCAGTCGGTGCTCCAGACCTGGCCCACGCCGGCGGCCTGCAGGCGCTGCAGCGCGTCGCCGGCAAACAGCGCATGGGTGACGGCCACATCCACCGAGCGGGCGCCGGCCGCCAGCAGCAGTCGGGTGGCCTCGATCAGGGTCTGGCCCGAGCTGGCCACGTCGTCCATCAACACCACCGCCCGCCCGGCCAACGCCGGCGCCAGCCCCGCGGGCAGGGCGATCTCGACATGCCGGTCGCCGTGGCGCAGCTTGCGGCACACCGCATGGGCCCAGCCGTGGGCCTGGGCTGCGCTGCTCACCCATTGCAGCGATTCTTCATCGGGGCCCAGCAGCAGCACGTCCTGGCGCTGCGAGGCGATCCAGGCCCCCAGCAAGGGGGCGCCACTGAGCACGATGGCATCGGCCAGCGGCACAGCCTCTTGCAGCGTGGCGACCCGGTGCAGGTGCGGGTCGACCGTGATCAGGGCATCGAACAGGCCGGCCAGAAAGCGGCCCACGATGCGCTGGCTGACGGCCTCACCCGGCTGGAAGGCGATGTCCTGGCGCATGTAGGCGAGGTAGGGGGCCACCAGGCACAGGTGCCGGGCCCCGAGCTGGCGTGCGGTGTCGGCCAGCAGCAGCAGCTCGACCAACTTCTCGTTGGGCTGGTGCAGCGAACGCCACACCACCACCCGCGGCGGCAGGGCGGGCGGCAGGCGCAAGCGCCACTCGCCGTCCGGAAAGCGGTGGCGCTCCACCACCGCAAGCGGCAGGCCGGCGGCCTCGGCAGCGCGGCGGGCCACGTCCTGTTCATCGTCAAAACAAAGCAGCACCGGGGTGTCTTCTGCAAAGGGCATGGTCGGGTCCTCAGGATTCAACAAAGACATGAGGCACGGCCTCCACCGCACCGATCTGGTAGCCATGGCCGCGCTGGCAGGCCTGACGGGCAAACTCCAGGTCGGCACCAAAGCCCGCGTGCACCCGGTACAGCAGGTCGCCCGGCGCCACCGGATCACCCAGTTGGCGCATCAGGTCCACCCCGGCCCCCTGCACATGAGGTGCCCCGGCCAGGCGGGCGATGCGCGCAATCTGCAGGTTGTCGATGCTGGTGACCACTCCCGCCTCCGTGGCCCGGGCCTCAAAGCTCAGTGCCCCCAAAGGGGGGTTCTGGTAGTCGAAGGCGCAGGCGCCCTGGGCCTCGATGATGGCGTTCATCTGGGCCAGGGCGCGGCCGGACTCCAGGATGTCACGCGCAATCGCATAGCCCTCGCCCCCGCGCACGTCGGGGTGGCATTCGATCAGCCGGCCGGCCAGGCGCAGCGATTTCTGGCGCAGGTCCTGCGGGGCCTCGGGGTCGTTCTGCAGCACCTGCATCACGTCGCGCGCCTCCAGCACCGGCCCGATGCCGCGGCCGATGGGCTGGCGCCCGTCGGTGATGACCACGTCCAGCGACAGGCGCATGCGGGTGGCCACGTACTCAAACAGGCGGCGCAGGCGCTGCGCCTCGGGCATGGAGCGTACCTTGGCGGTGGGGCCGATGGGGATGTCCAGCACCAGATGGGTGGCCCCGGCGGCGATCTTCTTGGACAGGATGGAGGCCACCATCTGCCCTGGCGAGTCGATGGACAGCGGCCGCTCAACCGAGATCAGCACATCATCGGCCGGCGACAGGTCGGCCGTGCCGCCCCAGGCCAGGCAGCCGTGGTGCTGGCGCACGATGTCGGTCAGGCGATCGAAGGGCAGCTCGACCCGGGCCAGCACCTCCATGGTGTCGGCCGTGCCCGCGGGCGAGGTGATGGCTCGTGACGAGGTCTTGGGAAACACCAGCCCGTAGGCCGCCACGATGGGCACCACCAGCATCGAGGTGCGGTTGCCCGGAATGCCGCCGATGCAATGCTTGTCCACCACCACGGGCTGGCGCCAGTCGAGCCGGCGCCCGGTCTTGACCATGGCTTCGGTCAGGAAATAGACCTCTTCGCGGTCCAGTTCGCTGCGGTTGCTGGCCACCACGAAGGCGGTCAACTCGATCTTGGAATACCGGTGCTGGGCGATGTCACGGATGATGGCGTCGAAATCGGCCTGCCCCAGGCGCTCGCCGTCCAACTTGCGGAACAGCGCCGGGATCGACTCGGGCGGTTCGGCCTGCGACACCGTGGCCGGGTGCCCGTCCTCGACGCCCAACTGGGCAAAGGCATCCTGCGACAGGCCCACCTCGCCGCAGCCCACCAGCCCGGGGTCGTCCACCACGTTGAGGGTGGCCAGGATGCGCCGCCCGTTGGTGCGCACCTCGACCTTGGACAGGGCCTGAAAGCCTTCGGCGCGGTAGACCTCGCAGTCGCGGTGGAGGTAGGCGACGTTCTCGCGGTAGGTGTCGATGGCCAGGCGCCGCAGCTTGAGGCTGGGGCTGAGGGGCACTGTGGCCGTGGCCGGTGCAGACACGGATTCGCTCATGCGGACTCTCCTTGAATGGCCCGGGCCTGCTGCCCGGCACCCGTCCATTGTCCACCCGGAAAACCGACGAACGGGCCTAGCATGGCGCCCACGTGACGCGCCGGGCGCGCCTCAGGCCGATACCGCTCAGAGTGAGCTCACGATGATGGTGACGCGGCGGTTCTGCTGGCGCCCGGCCTCGCTGCGGTTGTCCTCGATCGGGCGGCTGAAGCCGAAGCCCTGGTGCCGCACCTGGGCCGGTTCGAAGCCGCGCTCCACAAAGGCCTGGGCCACCACCTGGGCGCGCCGCTCGGACAGGCGCTGGTTGTAGGCCGCCGCACCCTGGTTGTCGGTGTGCCCTTCGACGGTAAGGCGGGTGATACCCAGGCTTTGCAGCGTGCGGGCCAGGCGCTCAATCGCCGCGATGGCGTCGGCGGACAAGGAAGCGTCGTTCACCGGGAACACCACACGCCCGGCCAGGTCCAGCTCCCAGCCCTGCTCGGTGGGCCGGAAGCCCAGTTCGCGCAGCGCCGTCTCGCGGGCAGCAGGGGCCGCCACGGCCACCGGCGGACCCGAGGCGGGCGTGGGGCCGGCACAGCCGGCCAGCAGGCTCGACAAGCCGACCAGGGCAGTGACCAGCCCCAAGGACAGGGTGGCAGGGCATCGGATCGGCGGGTTGGATTGGCCAGCCAAGGTCATGGGGGGTCTCCAGTCAGATCAGGCGGGGGCCCAGCGTCATGGTGACGCCGGCTCGGCTTGGGGCATGGCCCGGTCATGCGCCACGGAGGGGCGCACCTTGTCTCGGTACATGGCGGCATCGGCGGCGCGCACCAGCTCGTCCACGCTGGTGCCCTGGGCCGGGAACAGGGCCACGCCGATGCTCACACTCAAAGGCAGGGTGAGGCCGTTGTCCAGCTGAAGCGGCTGGGCCAGGGCGCCGCGCAGCCGGTCCACGCACAGGCGCACCTCCGCCTCGTCCCCAACCGGGAACAGCACCGCCAAAAACTCGTCGCCACCGTGGCGGGCCACGAAATCGGACTCGCGCACGGCCGACTGCAGGCGTTGCGCCAGCTCGACCAGCAGCGCATCGCCCACCGCATGGCCCAGGGTGTCGTTGACCTGCTTGAACCGGTCCACGTCGATGAACAACACCGCGGCCTGGCCACCCTGACGCTGGCAGCGCTCGAACACGGCCGCCAGGTGTTCAAACAGGTGGCTGCGATTGGGCAGCCCGGTGAGCACGTCGTGCTGGCTGGCGTGGCGCAGCGATTCATTGCTGCGGCGCAGATCGTTGTGGCGCGCAGCGATGCGCCGCTGCTGTCGCTGCAGTTCAACCAGCAGCGCGTTGAAATCGTCGGCCAGGGCATTGAGCTCCAGCACCGAGGTGGGCGCCGCCCGGCGCTCGAAGCTTCGGCTGGCCCGCACCGCCCGGGTCAGCTCCACCATGGCCCGCAGGGGCTGCACAATCAAGGCGGTGAGGCGCCGCGACACCGCCCACACCGCCAGCGCTGTCACGGCCACGCAACCCAGCAAGGCGAGCAGCAGCCAACCCAGGTCAGCGAGCAGAACGCGACCATCCGAGCGCAGCTGCACTTCGCCCAGCCCGCCCGCGCCGGGCCCACCGCCCTCCACCGGGGCCGTCACCGGCTGGGGCAGAAACACGGCGGCCACCCGACGCGCCAGGCCGTCGAAGGCGCCCAGCCCGGGGCGCTCCACCTGCAGCAGGCGCTGCCCGCGCGCATCGAGCACCGTGACCGAGGCCAGTTGCTCGCGTTCGGCCAGTTGCTCGGCCAGCTCACGCAACGCTTCAAGATCACGAAAGCGGATCGCGGGTTCGCCCGCAAAGGCCAGGGAATGGGCAGCCATGACCAGGGCATGCCGGGCGTATTGCTGCAGCGAATACAAACTGGCCGCACTCATGAACAGCCCGGCACAAGCCAGGGCCACACCGGCGCTGCGCCACTGCCCCAGGCGCACCAGGCGGGCCACGCTGCGCACTGGGCGACGACCTGAGCGCAACGGCCTGCTGCGGGGGGTTGGCAGGGGTTGGCTCATGGTCGCCCCCCTGTCGGTCTGACGGTCAGTTGCAACAGCCGGGCATTGACCCGCAGGCCGCCATAAGCGATCGCATCGAGGTTGGCCTTGATCTGCCAGCCCTGCGGCCCCTGCAACAGGCAGAACTTGCCGCCATAGGAGCAGAAGTCGTCGCCCAGCCCCAGGGTCAGGATGGGGTGGCGGTTCAGGCGCAGCAACAGCGGCTGCAGACCGCGCACCGGCAGGGCGCCAAAGTAGATGGCCTGGCAGTCGAGCAGGCTGTCGGCCAGCTCGGCGCGCAGGCTGCGCAAGCTGCTGTGCACCGGGGGCAGGGCCTGGGCGCCCAGGGCATCCAGCTCACGCGCCAGGGCCACCGAGTCGGCATCGACCTCGTTGAGGCACAGGCGGTGGCTGGCCAGGGGCTGGGGCCAACGGGTGTAGTGAAGAATGCCCAGCAGCAGCTCGGGCAAGGCCGGCGGGCGGGCCGTCGGTGAAACCGGGCCGGCCGGGGCCGCCTCAGGGTTGACCTGGGCGGGGGCCGGCGTGGCACAAGCCGACAGGGCCATCGCCAGGGTGGCCCATCGCCAGGTCAGGGATCGCAAACGGGTCAACATCAATCGGAACCAGGCCCGGGGCGGAAGCCCGGGCATCTGTTGCCGATTCTAGGAAGGCCCCCTCAGAAACCACCCCCAGCCACGCGAAGGAAACGGGCCGCCATGCGCACAAGTTCACGCAGAAAGGCGCCCTTTGGCGCTCTGTGGCGGCCAAAGCCCAGGCCAGGGCCCAGGCTCAGGCCCGGGCCGGCAGCACCGTGCCCACGCACTCGCCGAAGCCGATGCGCGCTGCACCCGCCTTCTCGCACCAGCCACGCAGCACCACGGCATCGCCGTCTTCCAGGTACACGCGCTGCTCGCCATTGGGCAGTTGCACCGGGTTCTTGCCGCCCTGGGTCAGCTCGATCAGTGCACCGGCCTGGTCCAGCGTGGGGCCCGACAGGGTGCCACTGCCAAACAGGTCGCCCGGCTGCAGGTTGCAGCCATTGACAGTGTGGTGTGCCACCATCTGGGCCACGGTCCAGTAGGCATGGCGGTAGCTGGTGCGGCAGATCACGGCCGCGGCCTGGGCGGCCTCGCGCAGGCGCGGAGTCTGCAGGCCGACCTCCAGCTGGATGTCGAAGGCGCCTTGCTCGCGGTTGGGGGCCGAATCCAGGTAAGGCAGCGGCTGCGGATCCCCTTCGGGCCGCGTGAAGGCCACCCGGTAAGGGGCCAGGGCCTCCAGGGTGACGATCCAGGGCGAGATCGTGGTGGCGAAGTTCTTCGACAGGAAGGGGCCCAGCGGCTGGTACTCCCAGGCCTGGATGTCGCGCGCCGACCAGTCGTTGAGCAGGCAGATGCCAAACACGTGCTGCTCGGCCTGGCCCATGGCCACCGGTTCGCCCTGGGGGTTGCCGGCGCCCACGAAGATGCCCAGCTCCAGCTCGATGTCGAGTCGTTTGCAGGGCCCGAAGCCGGGCTCGGTGGCGCCGGGCGCCATCGTCTGCCCCTTGGGACGCGGGAAGGCCTGACCCGAGACACCGATGCTCGACACCCGGCCGTGGTAGCCGATGGGCACCCACTTGTAGTTGGGCAGCAACGGGTTGTCCGGGCGGAATTGCTTGCCGATGTTGGTGGCGTGGTGCACCGAGGTGTAGAAGTCGGTGTAGTCGCCGATGCGGGCGGGCACGTCGTATTCGGCCTCGGACTGGGGCACCAGGGCCGGCTGCAGCGCAGCCTGCTCGGGTGCGCCTTCGCGCAGCGCACGCGACAGGGCCAGGCGCAGCGCGCTCCAGGCCGGGGCACCCAGGGCCATCAGGGCGTTGAGTTTGTCCTGGGCAGCGGCCTGCAAGGCCTGGGCGGCCGCACCTTGGAACACGCCGCTGGCAGCCAGCGCCGCCAGATCGACAATCTGGTCGCCAATGGCCACGCCACCGCGCCAGGCCTCTTGGCGCCCGGTGCGACGGAACACGGCAAAGGGCAGGTTCTGGATCGGAAAATCGGTCCCGGCCACCTGGGCCGAGGCGACCCAGCTGCGCAGGGCCGGGTCATGGGTTTCGTTGAGAAGGGTCATCGTTCAGTGCAGGTTCGCCTGGGGCGGGTGCGGGTGGGTGGGGTCGGAGAGCAGGGATGGCCAGCGCCCAGGTCTTCAGGCCTGGCTCATGCTGCCGTCGTGCATCCAGGCGGCGTGCTTGGGTGCGCGCTTGGTCTGCGACCACTCTTCGATCATCTCCCACTTCACTTCGTCGAGCTTCTTCATCATCTCGGGGGTACCGGTGTCGGCGGCCAGTTCCAGGCGGTGGCCATTGGGGTCGAAGAAGTAGATCGACTTGAAGATGGTGTGGTCGGTGGGGCCGATCACCTCGATGCCGGCGGCCTCCAGGCGGGCCTTGGTGGCGATCAGGGTGTCCACCGAATCGACCTTGAGGGCCAGATGCTGCACCCAGGCCGGGGTGTTGCGGTCACGGTCCATGGGGGGCTGGCTGGGCAGCTCGAAGAAGGCCAGCACATTGCCGTTGCCCGCGTCCAGGAAGATGTGCATGTAGGGATCAGGGGCCTTGGTCGAGGGCACTTCGTTCTCGGCGATGGCGAGCACGAACTTCATGTCCAGGTGCTTTTCGTACCACTGCACGGTTTGCTTGGCATCGATGCAGCGGTAGGCGACGTGGTGAACTTTTTGAACCAACATGGTGAGGTCTCCGTGAGCGTTGTGTCTGGCGATGATCGTCGGGGGTTTTGTCGTCGGGCACTCGCCATGAGGCCCGGGGCAACGCCATTGGACTGGATCACCAACTATCATGCAAGCCGTTTTATTCGATCAATTTATAGGTTAATCCGATGAATGTGACCTTGCGGCAGTTGCGGGCCTTTCTGGCGGTGGCGCGCACCGGCAGCTTCACCCTGGCGGCCGAAAGCCTGTACATCTCGCAATCAGCCTTGTCGGGCCTGGTGAAGGAACTGGAGCAGTCGATGGGCGTGCGTTTGATCGACCGCAGCACACGCCGCGTGCACCTCACCGAGGCTGGCGAGCGCCTCAGCCCGATGCTGGCAACCGTGCTGCATGACCTGGACGAGGTACTGCACCGCGCCGTGGATGACACCACCAACAAGAAAGGGGTGGTGCGGGTGGCGGTGTCGCAGTTGCTGGCCTCCACCCTGATGCCCGAGCTGATCGCCCGCTTCCAGGCCGATCACCCGGGGGGCTCGGTGAAGCTGGTGGACGTGCCGGTCGAGGATGTGATGGCGCGGGTGTTCTCGGGCGAGGTCGACATCGGCATCGGCCCCGAACGCGAGCCCAACTCCGACATCACCTCGGCCCACCTGTTTGACGGGCCCTTCATGGCCGTCTTTCCGCCCGGCCACCCGCTGGCCCAGAAAGCCAGCCTGCGCTGGGCCGATCTCAAGCCCTACCCCGTGATCGGCCTGCAAGGCCAGTTCACCGAGCGCCTGGCCCAGGACCTGCGGGCCGCCGACCCCGACTTCCAGTTTGCGCCGAGCACCGAGGTGGCCTACATGTCCACGGCCTTGTCGATGGTGCAGGCCGGTCTGGGCGTGGCGCTGTGCATCCCGTACGCCGCGCCGCTGGTCTCGCTGTATGGCCTGAACATGCAGCCGCTGCGCCAGCCCGAGGTGCGCCGCAGCTTCGAGGTCTTCACCCGCCGCGGCCGATCACTGTCCCCCCTGGCCCAGGCCTTTCTCGACGACATCGGGCCGCAGATACGGGGGATGGCGTATTTGGGGTGAGAGGGTGCCGGCGGCTCCCTCAAAAAACCACACCGATCAGGCCTCACCGCCTTGCAATTCGCGCTCAATCTGTTCGATGCTGGGCAAATTGGTTCTGAGTGGATCAGGGAGCGATTCGATCAGCTTGTATTCGGCGATGCCCATCGGTTGGCTTTTATCGCCCAAGGCGTATTCGGCAACCACCTTGTTTTTGCTTTTGCACAGCAACAAGCCAATGGTGGGGTTGTCGAGATCATGCTTCACCTGCCGCCCGACAAAAGCAAAGCCCGCCCCTAATTCCAGCAGGAATTCGGTGACATGTTGGGTCAGCGCATGCTCCATCTCGTGCTCTTGCGCCTCGTCGGTCAAGCCCAGAAAGTCGAAGCGGTAGGGGTCCTTCAGTGATTCGCGCGCCAGATCGGACTGTGGTTTGGGCAGACTCACTTCGAAGTTGGTCACGGCTGAGCCGCTGCGCTCCAGCAAGCGGGTTTCGATTTGCATCACCAGCACATTTCGAGACCAGTTGTGCTCGATGGCCTTGGCGGCGTACCAGCGACGCGCGTCAGGGTGGGATAGCTTGTCCAGCAGCGCCAATTGGTGGTACCAGGGCAATTGTGCAAGCACCGCTTGCACAAATTCGGTGTCGGGCCAAGCTTGGGCAAAGGCGCGCATGTATTTGAGGTTGCGCGGCGAAAACCCTTTCATGTCAGGGAAGGCGCTGTGCAGATCATGCGCCAGACGCTCAATCACCTTCGCCCCCCAGCCTTGCTCATGTTGCTTGCTCAGTATGTCGCAGCCGATTTGCCAGTACAGCAGAACCAGTTCGCGATTGACCGCCAGCGTGGCCCGTTGCTGGGCGCTGTGGATTTTGATTTTCAGCTCGCTCAGCCAGTCAACATAGCCTGTGGGCGTGGGCATCAGAGAGGTGGGTTGATCACTCATCCATTTGCTCCCCTGTTTTCGATTTTGACCAAAATGACATGCTTGGAATCCCAGCCGTCGACGGCGCCACACACGTCGTTGGCAATTTGCCAGTTGCGGCACTGGAGTTCGGCGCGTTGTTGGGTGCTTGTCATCGTCAATGTCCCGTTTCGATTCGGTTCAGGCTGAGAGCATGAGGCAACCAATGGCCTGGCCACACCCTGCTCCAGTGCTGTTGCCAGCGATTGTTACCCCAATCCAGAGGCCTTCTGGCGAATCCCCCCTCCACCGGCACCGAGCCTCAAAGATCCCTCAACGCCGCCTCAATGTGCTCGCGCACCAGGCTGGCGCTGCCCAGCCGCTGCGCGTTCAGCAGCGCCAGCTTGACCAGGAACAGCTCGGCCTTGTCGGGGCCGGCCTGGTCGATGGCGGTGGCCAGGGCGTCGTAGACGTCTTCCAGGCCGGGCAGTGAGAGGATGTCGGGTTGGGTGGATTGGGCGGTCATGGCAGCGATCTTGGGTGGGTTCATTGCGGCAGGGCGGTGTGCAGGGCGGCCTGCAGGCGGTGGGCATCCAGCGTGAGCCAGCGGGCGCACACGTGCTGGTCGGGGCGCAGCAGGTAGGCGGCGCCACTGGCGGGCACGCCATAGCCCTGGCGGAAGTGGCCGTCGGCATCGGGCAGACAGAGGTCAGCACCGGCCACCGGGCCCGTGGCGCCCACGGCGATCACCTTCAGGGGCACACCCCGGGCCCGGGCGGTGGCCACCACCTGCTGCAGGGCCTCGGGCAGGGCCGGGGCTTCGGTGAAGTACAGCAGGTCAAAACCGCCCCCCAGGTGGTCAAGCAGAAAATCATCGGCCGAGAGGCGGATGTTGCGCGGCGGGGCGCCGTGCGCCGGGCCGGCGGTGAACAGGGCGTTGTCGTCGCCCATGCTGTTGAGCGCCGACGCGCTGTACTCGTGCGGGCGTGAGGTGCGCCAGTGGTAGAGCGGGCGCACAAAATCCTGGCTCAGCGACAGCGACAGCACGGCGTCGCGCAGCAGGCGGAAGCCGCGGCTGGGCGGGGTCATGAAGCGGGTGCTCTTGCCCGCCTCGTCGATGATCTCGCGGGCGGCGCCCACGCGCTCGGCGCTGTAATTGGCCAGCAGTTTCTCGCCGGCCAGGCCCTTGACCACCAGGCCCAGTTGCCAGCCCAGGGCCTGGGAATCCTGGAACGCCGTGTTGGCGCCGCGCACCCCGAAGATGGGCAGCAGGTGGGCCGCGTCGCCGGTGAACAGCACGCGCCCGTGCACGTAGTCGGGCAGCGTGAGGGTGCGGGCCGAGTAAACCGAGCTCCAATCCATCTCCCAGGGCGTGCCGGCGTGGCCGATCATGGCCAGTTGCGCATCGATGCGGGCCTTGAGCGACTCGGGCCGCAGCGCCTGCTCGGGCGTTTCGCCCGGGGGCAACTGGTAGTCGACGCGCCAGATGCCGTGCGGCTCGCGGTGCATCAGGATGGTGTTGCCGGGGTTCCACTCGGGGTCAAAGAAGGCCAGGCGCTCGGTGGGCAGGGGCAGGTCGATGCGGATGTCGGCGATCACGAAGAAGCCCTCGTACGAGGCCCCTTCCATCTTCAGGCCCAGGGCGGTGCGGATCTCGGAGCGCCCGCCGTCGGCTGCCACCAGCCAGTCGGTGTCCAGGACATAGGGGCCCTCGGGCGTGTCGATCTGCAGGTGGGCCACGCCCTCTTCCTGGGTGATCTGCACCAGCTTGTTGCCCCAGCGGAAATCAATCAGGGGCTGGGCCGCGCAGGCGTCCAGCAGGTACTCCTCCATGTACTGCTGCTGGATGTTGAGCATGGGAAAGAAGCGGTCGTCGCTGTCGTGCGGCGCTTCCATGCGGAACACGCGTTGGCCCCGGTAGTACGAGTTGCCGAAGCGCCAGGGCAGGCCCTGCTCGCTCATGCGGTGGGCCACCCCGACCTGCTGCAGGATCTCCATCGAACGGCGCGTGAACACGATGGCCCGGCTGCCCTGCGACACCTGCAGCTCGCTCTCCAGCACCACGCTGGGCACGCCATGGCGGGCCAGCTCCAGCGCCGCCACCATGCCGGCCGGGCCCGAGCCCGCGATCACCACGCGCTGGCGCGCCTGGGGCGGGTGGGCCGAGGGCAGCCAGGGGGCAAACACCTGGTAGGGGTAATAGATCGAGGGCCGGGCTTCGGTGGTGGGCTGGTGCATGGTGATGTCAGTGCTCAGAAAAAGGAAAGGGCGGGCAGGCGGCTCAATCCAGCTTGATGCCGCTGGTCTGGATGACCTGGCCCCACTTGGCGCGCTCGGCGGCGGCGTAGTCGGCCATCTGCCGTGGCGTGCCGGGAATGGACTCCAGCCCCAGGGTCTGCAGGCGGGCCTTGATGGCGGTCGAGCCCAGGGCGCCGAGCAAGGCGCTGTTGAGCTTGGCGATCACCTCGGGCGGCGTGCCCGCCGGGGCCACCAGGCCCTGCCAGGCGTAGGCCTCGAAGCCCTTGAGCCCCTGCTCCTGCAGCGTGGGGATGGTCTCGAAATTGGGCACCCGTCGCGGGCTGGCCACGCCGATCGGGCGCAGCTTGCCGGCGGCAATGAACTGGTAGCCGCTGGCCGTGTCAACAAACATGAACGGCACCTGGCCGGCCACCACGTCCTGCACCGCCGGGGCAGCGCCGCGGTAGGGCACATGGGTGAGCTGCAGGCCCGCCTGGGCCCGGAACAGCTCGGTGGCCAGGTGGTGCGGGCTGCCGGCGCCCGGGGTGGCGTAGTTGGCGCCGTTCTGGGCCTTGGCCCAGGCCTTGAACTCGGCCAGGGTCTTGACCGGCACCTGGGGATTGACCACCAGGATCATCGGAAAGCGCACCGTCAGGCCGATGGGGGCGAAGTCTTTTTCGGCGTTGTAGGCCAGCTTGGTGTACAGAAAGGGGTTGGCTGCCAGGGTGGCCGTGTCGGCCGACAGCAGCACGTGGCCGTCGGCCTTGGCATGGGCCACGTACTCGGCCCCGATGTTGGTGGCCGCGCCGGGCTTGTTGTTGATGATGATGGGCTGCCCCAGCGCCTTGCCCATGGCCTCGGCCAGGGTGCGGGCCACCACGTCGGTACCGCCACCAGCCGGATAAGGCACCACCCACTCGATGGGCTTGGAGGGATAGGGGTCGGCCGCCAGTGCGGGCGTGGCCGGGGCGGCCATGCCGGCCAGGGCCAGAAGCAGCCAGGCGCGTCGGCGCAGGGTTGGGTGGGGCAGGTGCATGGTCAGTCTCTTGTGTGGGTGGGGAAAGCTGGGTCTTGTCGTTCGCGCCCACGGCGTTCTGCCCTGGATCAAACGACAGGCTGAAATTTAAGCCATTTAGTTGCGTGTGCAACTAGGTGATTGCCCTGATGGTTGCGAGCACAACTTGAATCGTGATGCTCAACCGACCAGATCGCCCAAAAGACCGCTCCTCTTCGTTAACTACAAAACCGCATAAGAACCATTGTTCTTATTCGTTCACGTTTGGATCGGGGGTTTTCAGAATCAAGGCCAGTCACCAAAACAACCCAACCCCCATTCGATCGGAGCCTCCACCATGTCCAGCCGCCGCTCTTTCTTCCGCGTTCCCCTGCTCGCCGCCGCCGTGCTGGCCGCGGGCACCCTGACGGCCTTGCCGGCCGCCGCCCAGACCGTGAACCTGCTCAATGTGTCCTACGACCCGACGCGCGAGTTGTATGTGGAGTACAACGCCGCCTTCGCCAAGTACTGGAAGGCCAAGGCCGGCCAGGACGTGTCGGTCAAGCAGTCGCATGGTGGCTCGGGCAAGCAGGCCCGCTCGGTGATCGACGGCATCGATGCCGACGTGGTCACGCTGGGCCTGGGCGGCGACGTGGATGCCGTGGCCAACCACGGCGGCCTGATCGCCAAGGACTGGGTCAAGCGCCTGCCGCACAACAGCTCGCCCTACACCTCGACCATCGTGTTCCTGGTGCGCAAGGGCAACCCCAAGGGCATCAAGGATTGGGACGACCTGATCAAACCCGGCGTGGCCGTGATCACCCCCAACCCCAAGACCTCGGGCGGCGCCCGCTGGAACTACCTGGCCGCCTGGGAGTACGCCAAGCGCCAGTACGGCGGCGACGCCAAGGCCAAGGAATTCGTCGGCAAGCTCTACAAGAACGTGCCGGTGCTGGACACCGGCGCCCGCGGCTCGACCATCACCTTTGTGCAACGCGGCGTGGGCGACGTGCTGCTGGCCTGGGAGAACGAGGCCTTCCTGGCGCTGAAGGAGTTCGGTGCCGAGAAGTTCCAGATCGTGGCCCCCTCGATCAGCATCCTGGCCGAGCCTTCGGTGGCCGTGGTCGACAAGAACGTCGACAAGAAAGGCACCCGCAAGGTGGCCGAGGCCTACCTGAGCTACCTGTACTCCGAAGAAGGCCAGGACATCGCCGGCCGCAACTTCTACCGCCCCACCGACGCCAAGGCCAAGGCCAAGTACGCCTCGCAGTTCCCGCCGCTCAAGCTGTTCACCATCGACGAGGCCTTTGGCGGCTGGGCCACGGCCGACAAGGCCCACTTTGCCGACGGCGGCTCGTTCGACCAGATCTATTCGCCGCGCTGAGCTGACGACCCGCCAGCGCACTCCCCTTTGCATGTCCCTTTGCTTCTGACTTCCAACCACTGAAAGAGATCCACCATGTCCATCCAAGCCATCAACGTCCGCAACCAGTTCAAGGGCAAGGTCCGCGAAATCATCCGCGGTGATGTCGTGTCCGAAATCGACGTTGAAACCCCCTGGGGCATCGTCACCTCCGTCATCACCACCCGCTCGGTCGACGACCTGGGCCTGACCCTCGGCTCCGAGGTCGTGGCCCTGGTGAAGTCGACCGAAGTGTCGATCGCCAAGCTCTGATCGCCGGCCTGCGCTGACAAGTAGAAAGCCACCCCGTCATGAGCCCATCCCCTCGCCAAATGCACCTGGGGGCCTTCCTGTTCGGGGTGGGCCACCATCTGGCGGCCTGGCGCCATCCGGACGTCGATCCGGCCGGTGCCGCCAGCCTGGCGCATTACCAAAACCTGGCCCGTCAAGCTGAGGCCGCCAAGTTCGACGCCATCTTCTGCGCCGACAACGTGGGCCTGTCCGATGCGCCCGCCCACCTGCTGGCGCGCAACGCCCTGCCCTACATGCTGGAGCCGCTGCAGCTGCTGACGGCCCTGGCCGGCGCCACCGAGCGCATCGGCCTGGTGGCCACGGTCTCGACCAGCTACCTGCCGCCCTACCACCTGGCGCGCAAATTCGCCACCCTGGACCGCCTCAGCGAAGGCCGTTCGGGCTGGAACCTGGTCACCTCGGGCTCCGATTTCGAAGCCCGCAACTTCGGCCTGGACCAGCAGGCCGACCACGCCAGCCGCTACCAGCGCGCCCATGAATACGTGAGAGTGGCCCAAGGCCTGTGGGACAGCTGGGAGGACGACGCCTTCCGCTTCGACGCCCAGGCCGGCCAATTCTTCGACCCAGCCAAGCTGCACCGCGTGCGCCACGAGGGCACGCACTACTCGGTGCATGGGGCCCTGCAGACGCCGCGCCCCATCCAGGGCTACCCGGTGATGGTCCAGGCCGGCTCGTCGGAAGACGGCCAGAACCTGGCCGCCGAAACCGCTGAGCTGGTCTTCACCGCCCAACAGACCGTGGAGGAGGCCCGCGCCTTCTACCAGGGCCTCAAGGCCCGGCTGCCGGCTTTTGGGCGCCCCGTCGATGCCCTCAAGATCCTGCCCGGCGTGTCGGCCTTCGTGGGCCGCAGCGAGGCCGAGGCGCAAGAAAAATACGAAGCCCTGCAGTCGCTGATCGACCCGGCACAAGGCCTGGGCCTGCTGTCGGCCTTCCTGGGCGGGGTGGACCTGTCAGGCTACCCGCTCGACGGCCCGCTGCCCGAGCTGCCACGTACCGAAGGCTGGCAAAGCCGGCAAGACCTGTTCAGCGCCATGGCGCGCCGGGAGAACCTCAGCCTGCGCCAGCTCTACCAGAAGGTGATCTCGGCCCGTGGTCACTGGACCCTGATAGGCACGCCCGTGCAGATCGCCGATCAACTCGAACACTGGTTCCAGACCGGCGCCGCCGATGGCTTCAACGTGATGGGCCCCACCCTGCCCCACGGCCTGAGCGACTTCATCGAACTCGTACTGCCCGAGCTGCGCCGCCGCGGCCTGTTCCGCACCGAGTACAGCGGCCGCACCCTGCGCGAGCATCTGGGCCTGCCCCGGCCGGCGCACCCGGCTGCCCTGGCTCGCCAGGCTGCTGCAGCCCCCCAGAACGCGGCCCTGGCCGAGGCCAGCCCGGCCTGAAGCCCCCCGGCCCCGCCGATCGCGCCCCTGGCCCGGCCAGAGGCGCCCAACCCAGAGCCCCGAACCATGTCCGCCACGCTTGCCCCCCACTTTGCTGCTGCTGCCACAGAACCGGCGCAGTCCTTCGACATCCGCCCCCTGGCCGGCCCGCTGGGCGCCGAGGTCATCGGCCTGGACCTGTCGCGCCCGGTTAACACCGAGGATTTCCGCCGCATCCACCAAGCCCACCTCGACCACCACGTGCTGGTGTTCCGTGACCAGGCCACGCTCACGCCCGACCAACACGTGGCCTTCAGCGGGCGCTTCGGCCCGCTGCAGATCCATGTGCTCAACACCTTCGCGCTGCCGGGCCACCCCGAGGTGTTGATCGTCTCCAACATCCTCGAAAACGGCAAACCCATCGGCCTCGGGGACGCGGGCGTGTTCTGGCACTCCGACCTGTCGTACAAGGAAAAGCCCAGCCTGGGCTCGCTGCTGCATGCACATGAACTGCCCGCCGAAGGTGGCGACACCCTGTTCGCCAACCAGCACCTGGCCTGGGACAGCCTGAGCGCCGAGCTGAAGAAAACCATCGCGCCCCTGAAGGCCGAGCACCACTACCTGGCCCGCTATGCCGAGCTGCAAGCGCGCAGCCCCTGGCGCCCGAACCTGAGCCCCGAGCAGGTGGCCCAGGTCAAGCCCGTGGCGCAGCCCGTCGTGCGCACCCACCCCGAGTCGGGCCGCAAGGCGCTGTTTGTCAGCGAGCACTTCACCACCCGCATCCTGGGTGTGCCCGAAGACGAAAGCCGGGCCTTGCTGGCCGAGCTGTTTGCCCACAGCGTGCAGCCGCAGTTCCAGTACCGCCATCGGTGGCAGCCGCACGACCTGGTGTTCTGGGACAACCGCTCGGTGCTGCACCTGGCCGCCGGCACCCCGGACCACCTGCGCCGCAAGCTTTACCGCGTGACCATCGAAGGCGATGTCGCCTTCTGACCCACCCAGCCCATCCTCGCCATGAAACAAACACTCTCCCGTCGCCTGGCCCTGCGTGCCGCCGCCCTGGCCAGCAGCACTGCCCTCCTAATGAGCAGTCTGGCCGCCTTGCAGGCCCAGGCCGCCGAAGGCCAGCTGCGCATTGCCGAGCAATTCGGCATCGTCTACCTGCTGCTCAACGTCGCGCAAGACCAGAAGCTGATCGAAAAGCACGGCAAGGCTGCCGGCATCGACATCCAGGTCGAGTTCATCAAGCTCTCGGGCGGCGCCGCCGTCAACGATGCCCTGCTGTCGGGCTCGATCGAGGTGGCCGGTGCCGGCGTCGGCCCACTGTTCACGCTGTGGGACCGCACCCGCGGCAAGCAGAACGTGCGCGGCGTGGCCTCGCTGGGCAACTTTCCGTACTACCTGGTCACCAACAACCCCAAGGTCAACAGCATCGCCGACTTCACCGGCCTGGACCGCATCGCCCTGCCGGCGGTGGGCGTGTCGGTGCAGTCGCGCATCCTGCAGATGGCCGCGGCCAAGAAGTGGGGAGACGCCGAGTTCGACCGCCTCGACAAGCTCAGCGTGGCCCTGCCCCACCCCGAGGCGGCCGCCGCCATCCTCAAGGGCGGCACCGAGATCACCGCCCACTTCGGCAACCCGCCCTTCCAGGAGCAGGAGCTGGCCGGCAACCCCCAGGCCCGCGTGCTGCTCAAAAGCTACGACGTGCAAGGCGGCCCCTCCTCGGCCACCGTGCTGTACGCCACCGAGAAGTTCTACAAGGACAGCCCCAAGACCTATCAGGCCCTGGTCGCCGCGCTGGACGAAGCCGCCCAGTTCATCACCGCCTACCCCGAGAAGGCGGCCGACACCTACCTGCGGGTCACCCGCGCCAAGACCGACCGCGATCTGTTGCTGAAAATCATCCGCAACCCCGAGGTGCAGTTCAAGACCGCGCCGCAAAACACCCTGGGCCTGGGCCAGTTCATGCACCGGGTCGGCGCGATCAAGAACAAGCCGGCCACGGTGAAGGACTACTTCTTCGACGGCAGCCCAGCCCAGTCGGGCAGTTGAGGCCAGGTTCGCCATGGCCAGCCAAGCTTCTCCACTGCACCCCGTACCCCTGTTGCAGCTCGACGGCGTCAGCCTCGACTACCGCAGCCCGCAACGCGTGGTGCGCGCCACCCACCGCATCAGCCTGGACGTGCACCAGGGCGACCGCTTCGTGCTGCTGGGAGCCTCGGGCTGCGGCAAGTCCAGCCTGCTCAAGGCGATTGCCGGGTTCATCCCGCCCAGCGAGGGTGAGATCCGACTGAAAGGTCAGCCCGTGCGCGGCCCGGGCCCCGACCGCATGGTGGTGTTCCAGGAGTTCGACCAGCTGCCGCCCTGGAAGACCGTGCTGGCCAATGTGATGTTCCCCTTGCGGGCCTCGCGCCGCCTGGGCCGGGCCGAGGCGCGCGAACGCGCCCTCGACGTGCTCGACAAGGTGGGCCTGGCCGCCTTTGCCCAGGCCTACCCACACCAGCTCTCGGGCGGCATGAAGCAGCGCGTGGCGATTGCCCGTGCCCTGGCCATGCAACCCCAGGTGCTACTGATGGACGAACCCTTCGCCGCCCTCGACGCCCTGACCCGGCGCAAGATGCAAGAGGAACTGCTGGCCCTGTGGGAGGCGCTGCGTTTCACCCTGGTGTTTGTCACCCACTCCATCGAAGAGGCCCTGGTGGTGGGCAACCGCATCGGCCTGCTGTCGCCCCACCCGGGCCGGGTGCGCGCCGAGATCAACAGCCACGAATGGGACCTGCACAGCGCCGGCAGCCCGAGCTTCCAGGCCGCGGCCCAACGCATCCACCACCTGTTGTTCGAAGAGAGCCCGCCCAAGGCCGCCCCGTCAAACAGCCATCCGGCCACCCCCTGGAGAAACGCCGCATGAGCGCCTCACCGACCTCATGGCCGACACCGCCGGTGCGCCCCGAATACGAACGCACCCTGCCCCCGCTGGACGACATTCCGCTGGCGCACCCCCTGCCGCTGGCCAGCCGCGCCTGGCAACAGCCCGGCCTGCGCCGTGGCCTGATCCTGCTCTTGCTGGCCGGGCTGTGGGAACTGCTGGCCCGCTGGCAAGACAACGACCTGCTGCTGCCCACCTTTGGCGCCACCGCCCGCGCCCTGGCCGACGGCCTGCTCAGCGGCGAGCTGCTGCAGCGCACCCAGATCTCGCTCGCGGTGCTGCTCAAGGGCTACCTGGCGGGCATGGCCCTGGCCCTGGGCCTGACCACCCTGGCCGTGTCCACCCAATTCGGGCGCGATCTGCTGGCCACCCTGACCGCCATGTTCAACCCCCTGCCCGCCATCGCCCTGCTGCCGCTGGCCCTGCTGTGGTTCGGCCTGGGCCAGGGCAGCCTGGTGTTCGTGCTGATCCACTCGGTGCTGTGGCCACTGGCCCTCAACACCTACGCCGGCTTTCAGGCCGTGCCCGAGACCTTGCGCATGGCCGGCCGCAACTACGGCCTCAGCGGCATCCGCTACGTGCTGCAGATCCTGATCCCGGCCGCCCTGCCGGCCATCCTGTCGGGCCTCAAGATCGGCTGGGCCTTTGCCTGGCGCACCCTGATCGCGGCCGAGCTGGTCTTCGGCGCCACCTCGGGCCAGGGCGGCCTGGGCTGGTACATCTTCCAGAACCGCAACGAGCTCTACACCGACAAGGTCTTCGCCGGCCTGGCCCTGGTCATCGTCATCGGCCTGGGGGTCGAAAGCCTGGTGTTCTCCAACCTGGAGCGGGTCACCGTGCGGCGCTGGGGGGTGCAGCGCTGACCCAGCGCACACAGTCCGACACCACTAAGACATTTCCCTCATTAGAAAGAGAGAAATCATTCGTTTGAGTATTGAAGGCCCCTTCTTAGAGTGCTTGTCAGCCGCCGAATCCCCGCGACGCGGCCTCGATAAGACCCAGAAAGGCTTTCAAGATGTCTGTTGCCACCCCTGTCGAAAACACCCTTCCCGAAGCCCTGAAAGCGGCACGTGCCGCGGCGGCGGCGGCCGGCCTGCCCTATGCGGGTGGGGTCACGCCCCAACAGGCCTGGGCCCTGTTTGAAGCCGGCGACGCCGCCCTGGTGGACGTGCGTTCGACCGAAGAGCGCAAGTTTGTCGGCCATGTGCCGGGCAGCCTGCACGTGGCCTGGGCCACCGGTACCGCGCTGACGCGCAACCCCCGCTTCACCCGCGAGTTGGAGGCCAAGGTGCCCAAGCACGCCCCGGTGCTGCTGCTGTGCCGCAGCGGCAAGCGCTCGGCACTGGCGGCCGAAGCCGCGGCCAAGGCGGGCTTCACGGCCGTCTTCAATGTGCTTGAAGGGTTTGAAGGCGAAATCGACGCCGCCCAGCACCGCGGCGGCAGCGATGGCTGGCGCTTCCGCGGCCTGCCCTGGGTGCAGGACTGAGCCCGCCTCCTTTTCTTTTCTTGCCCTGAGCGCGCTCCCCCATGACCTTGCATGCCCTGCCCCTGCCCCGCACGACGGATGCGCCTGAAGTGCGCCCGTCCCCCTTTGACGTGCACCAGGTGGTGCGCGAGTTGGCCGAGGCGCGACGGCGCTGGCGCGAATCGCAGCAGCGCTCCAACGAGCCCGGCGGCCGCGAGCTGCCCTCGCGTGAAGCGCTGACCCACATCCTGGACCTGCTGCGCGGCGCCCTGTTCCCGATGCGCCTGGGCCCCCCCGACCTGCGCCAGGAGGGCGAGGATTTCTATGTGGGCCACACGCTGGACACGGTGCTGCAGTCGCTGCTGGCCCAGGTGCAGCTGGAGTTGCGCTACGCCCACAAGCACGAACCCTCGGTCGACGCGGCCACGCTGGACCTGCGTGCCGAGCAGATCGTGCGCGACTTCGCCCACTCGCTGCCGCAGCTGCGCGAGCTGCTCGACAGCGATGTGCTGGCCGCCTACGCGGGCGACCCGGCGGCGCGCAGCGTGGACGAGGTGCTGCTGTGCTACCCCGGCATCCAGGCCATGATCCACCACCGCGTGGCGCATCGGCTTTACGAGCTGGGCGTGCCCCTGTTGGCGCGCATCGTGGCCGAGCTGGCGCACAGCGAGACCGGCATCGACATCCACCCCGGCGCCCGCATCGGGCCGGGCTTCTTCATCGATCACGGCACGGGCGTGGTGATTGGCGAGACCGCCGTCATCGGCGAGCGCGTGCGCATCTACCAGGCCGTCACGCTGGGGGCCAAGAGCTTTCCCACCGATGAGCAGGGCAACCCCCAGAAAGGCCTGCCGCGCCACCCCATCGTCGAAGACGAGGTGGTGATCTATGCCGGGGCCACCGTGCTGGGCCGGGTCACCTTGGGCCGCGGCGCCAGCGTCGGGGGCAATGTGTGGCTGACGCACGACCTGGCACCGGGCACGCACATCACCCAGGCCCGCTCGCAACATGCGCCCGCCGGAGCGGCGTCATGAGCGCCCGCCTGCCCGAGCTGTTCGGCCTCGCCGTGCGCCAGCAACGCGAGCGCCTGGGCTGGTCGCAGGAGCGACTGGCCGAGAGCGCCGACCTCAACCGCAGCTATGTGGGCGAGCTGGAGCGCGGCCAGGCCGTGCCCTCGCTGATCACGCTCGACAAGCTGGCCCGTGCGCTGGGGCAAAGCCCCAGCAACCTGCTGGCACAGACCGAACGCCTGTCGCAACAACGGCTGATCAACGGTCTGCGCTTGACGGCTATAGCCTGTTGAACGCCGCTCCGCCCCGCCAGACACTGCCTGCTGACCTTTTTTCTCTTTTCAACCACTGCGGAGTCTTCCATGTCGGAACACCAAAACGCCCAGGCAGCCCTCAGCGACAGCGCTGCACGGCAACTGGCCAATGCCACCAAGACCGCCCCGGTCCTCTCCACCATCAGCCCGCGCTGGCTGACGCACCTGCTGCAATGGGTGCCGGTCGAGGCCGGCATCTACCGCCTCAACAAGGTCAAGAACCCCGAAGACGTGCTGGTGGCCTGCGCCAAGCGCGATGAATCGGAACTGCCGCAGACCTTCGTCGACTACGAAGACGCGCCGCGCGAGTACTTCCTGAACGCGGTCTCCACCGTGCTCGACGTGCATACCCGCGTCAGCGACCTCTACAGCAGCCCGCACGACCAGATCAAGGAGCAGCTGCGCCTGACGATCGAGACGATCAAGGAAAAGCAGGAAAGCGAACTGATCAACAACCCCGACTACGGCCTGCTGGCCAATGTCGCGCCCTCGCAGATCGTCTACCCGCTGACCGGCGCCCCGACGCCTGACGACCTGGACGAGCTGATCACCAAGGTCTGGAAAGAGCCCGCCTTCTTCCTGACCCACCCGCTGGCCATCGCCGCCTTCGGCCGCGAATGCACCCGCCGTGGTGTGCCGCCGCCGACGGTGAGCCTGTTCGGCTCGCAGTTCCTGACCTGGCGCGGCATCCCGCTGATCCCCAGCGACAAGGTCCCGGTGGCCGACGGCAAGACCAAGATCCTGCTGCTGCGCGTGGGCGACAAGCGCCAGGGCGTGGTCGGCGTCTACCAGCCCGGCCTGGCCGGCGAGCAAAGCCCGGGCCTGTCGGTGCGCTTCATGGGCATCAACCGCAGCGCCATCGCCAGCTACCTGATCAGCCTGTACTGCTCGCTGGTGGTGCAGTCGGAAGACGCCCTGGCGGTTCTGGAAGACGTTGAGATCGGCAAGTTCCATGACTACCCTGACACCTACAAGTGAGCTCGCACTGCCGGGCGGCTCGGCGCCGCCGGGCCTGCCTGATGTGGCGACGCTGACGCGCCTGGCCGGCGAGTTCTTCTCGGCCCTGCCCGGTGGGCTGCCCAAGCCCGCGCCGCCGCAGGCCCTGGGGGGCGTGCCGGCGCCGGCGAATGTGCTGCCCGGCGGCAGCTCCACCGGCCCGCTGACGCAAGGCCCCCAATTGCCCGGCACGCTGGCGCCAGGGGCCAATGTGGCGCCCAACAACCCGCAAAGCGTGCTGTCGCTGGGGGCCTCCGCGCCCTCGCTGCAGCCGCATGCGGCCGCGCCCAACGGCCTGCCCGACAGCGCCGTGGTGGCCGCGCCAGCGCTGGACAGCCGCCTGGGCGGCCAGGCGTTGGGCGTGCCCCAGGTGGCTGCGGCGCCGAGTGCCCAGCCCCATTCGACGCCCTCCACGCCGTACTACTTCCTCGGCGAAGCCAGTGGCTACCCGAGCACCGGCCCGGCGGCGGCCGCCCCGCGGGACGACCGCGTGAGCGCCCAGTCCTTCGGCCTGCCCAGGGCCGACGAGCTGCGCGCCCTGCTGAGCAGCAAGGGCCCAGCGGGGTCCCAGGCCACCTCTGCGGCGGGCCCGGGCTCCAGCTACTACTTCGTGCCCAGCGCGGGCGACAGCGTGGCCGGCCCGAGCGCTGCCCTGCCCCACCAGCAGGCCGCACAACGGCCGGTGGGGCTGGACGTGAACGCGGTGCGCCGCGACTTCCCGATCCTGCAGGAGCGCGTCAATGGCAAACAGCTGGTGTGGTTCGACAACGCCGCCACCACGCACAAGCCGCAGTCGGTGATCGACCGCCTGGCCTACTTCTACGCCCACGAGAACTCCAACATCCACCGGGCCGCGCATGAGTTGGCCGCCCGCGCCACCGACGCGTACGAAAGTGCGCGCGAAAAGGTGCGTGCCTTCATCGGCGCCCAGTCGGTGAACGAGGTGATCTTTGTGCGCGGCGCCACCGAGGCCATCAACCTGGTGGCCAAGACCTGGGGCGTGCAGAACGTGGGCGAAGGCGACGAGATCATCGTCTCCCACCTGGAGCACCACGCCAACATCGTGCCCTGGCAACAGCTGGCGGCGCAAAAAGGCGCACGCATCCGCGTGATCCCGGTGGACGACACCGGCCAGGTGTTGCTCGACGAGTACCGCAAGCTGCTCAACCCGCGCACCAAGATCGTGGCCGTGACCCAGGTCTCGAACGCACTGGGCACGGTGGTGCCGGTGCGCGAGATCGTGGCCATGGCCCACGCGGCCGGGGCCCGCGCCCTGGTGGACGGGGCCCAGTCGGTCAGCCACCTGCGCGTCAATGTGCAGGAGATCGGGGCCGATTTCTTTGTGTTCTCCGGGCACAAGATCTTTGGCCCCACCGGCATTGGCGTGGTCTACGGCCGGCGCGAGTTGCTCGACACCATGCCGCCCTGGCAAGGGGGCGGCAACATGATCGCCGACGTGACCTTTGAGCGCACGGTGTTCCAGCCGCCGCCCAACAAGTTCGAGGCTGGCACCGGCAACATCGCTGACGCGGTGGGCCTGGGTGCCGCCCTCGACTATGTGCAGCGCATCGGCCTGGACAACATCGCGCGCTACGAGCACGACCTGCTGGCCTATGCCACCCACCTGCTGGCACCCATCCCCGGGGTGCGCCTGATCGGCACCGCGGCCGACAAGGCCAGCGTGCTGTCCTTTGTGCTCAAGGGCTACACCACCGAAGAGGTGGGCCGGGCCCTGAACGAAGTAGGCATTGCCGTGCGCTCGGGCCACCACTGCGCCCAGCCCATCCTGCGCCGCTTTGGCGTCGAGGCCACGGTGCGGCCCTCGCTGGCGTTCTACAACACCTGTGAAGAGGTGGACCGCTTCATCGCGGTGGTGCGGCGCCTGAGCAGCGGCCGCGGCTGATACCAAGCCGCCCAAGACAAAGCCGACCCGGGCTCACGCCTGGGTCGGCTTTTTTCATGGGGACAGGGGCCAGGGGCCGCAGCCCCGGGCGTCAGACCTTGAACAGCTTGTCGAAGCGGCGGTCCCACAGCGGGGCCACCTCGGCCGGGCCGTCCAGCACGCCCAGCTTCTGGAAGGTGTCGGCCACTTCCTGATGCCCCTTCACCACACTGTCCGACACCGCACGCAGATCGAAATCGGTGCTGCGGTTGTTCCACAGCTCGATCAGGTCGCCCACCGGGATGCGGGTCTCTTCAGAGATCACACGCGCGTACTCCAGGTAGTTCTGGTTGGCCCACAGGTAGGCGCGGCGCAGGCGCAGCAGGTAGTCACTGATGGCGGCCTGGGTGGCAGGCTGGCTGATCGACTTGGGGTTGGCGTAGATGGGGAAGTTGCCCGTCAGGTAGCCCACCCCCGTCTTGAGCACCCGCGCCCCGTACTTGAGGCGGGCGATCTGGCCGTTGTAGCCATAGATGGCCCAGGCATCGAGGTCGCCCCGGTCAAAGGCCGACAGGCCGTCTGCCGGGCTCAGGTTGATGGCCTGGATGTCCGAGAAGCTCAGGCCGGCCTCTGCCAGCTGCTTGCTCAGAAAGTAGTGCGCGGTGGTGGCACGCACATAACCCACCCGCTTGCCCTTGAGGTCGGCGATGCTGCGGATGGCGGTGTCCTTGCGGGCCAGCGTGACCTGGTTGTTCAGGTCTTCGCGCACCACGGCCACAAAGCGCACCTGCGCCTTCTGGCGCGCCGCGAACAGCGCCGGGATCTCGCTGCCCGAGCCCAGGTCCAGCGCGTCGCCGTTCAAGGCTTCGATGTGCAGCACGCCGTTGTTCAGCTCGCGCCATTCGATCTTGTACGGGGTGTCGGTCAGCTTGGCCGCCGTCAGCAGGGCCCGCCAGTTGCCCTTGTAGGTGCCGATGCGCAAGGTCACCTTGGAGAGTTCGGCCGGGTCCACCGCCGGGGCCGGACTGGCGGCCTGGGCCAGGCCGGCTTGCAGCCAGGCGGGTGCGGTGAGGGCGGCACCCAGCAGGTGGCGGCGGGAAAGCGAAGCGTCGATTTTGTTCATGGTTTGGGAGTGGGGAAAAAGAACGGTAAGGCGGGCGCTCAGTAGCCACGCTGGGCATCGACCAGATCAGCCAGGGGCTCACCCTTGAAGTAGCGCTGGAGCTGGTCAATGAACTTGTCGGCCGTGGCGGTCTGCACCTCGCCCGCCGCCCATGAGATGTGCGGCGTCAACCGCACCCCAGGGTGGGTATAGAGCGGGTGGCCGACCGGCAGCGGCTCGGGGTCGGTCACGTCCAGGGTGGCGGCGCCCAGGCGACCGCTGTCCAGGGCCTGCAGCAAGGCCTGCTGATCGACCAGCGCGCCGCGGGCGATGTTCACCAGGTGCAAGCCGGGCCGGGCATGGGCCAGGGCCTCGGCGTTGATCACATGGCGCGACTCGGCCGTGATGGGCAGCGCCAGCACCAGGTGGTCCACCTGGGCCAGCAGTTCGGGCAGCGAGCGGGCCTGGGCCACGCCCGGCTCACCCAGGGGCGCGGCACTGCGGCGCAGCGCCGTGACCTGCATGCCAAAGGCCAGCGCCCGCCGGGCCACGGCCTGGCCGATGGCGCCAAAGCCCAGCAGGCCCAGGTGCTGGCCGGCCAGCAGGCGCAGCGGCTGCGCCTCGGCACGCTCGAACTCGCGCCGCCAGGCCTCGGGGCTTTGGACGCGCCGATCCGCCCAGGGCTGGTTGTGTGCCAGCAGGGCCGACAGCACATAGTCGGCAATCGGGGTGGCGGCCACGCCGCGCGCGCAGCTCACTTGGGGCACCTGCAGCAGCCAGGGCGGAAAAAAGTCCACCCCCACCGAGGCGGTGTGCACCCAGCGCAGCGTGCCCGGCCAGCCGGCCGGGGCCTGCGCTGGCGCCTGGCGCCAGCCGTGGCCGGGCGCGGTCAGCAGCACATCCACCTCGTGGGCCCGGGCCCAGCCGGGGGCCTCGCGGTCGTTGATGACCACCAGGCGCGGGTCGACGGCGGCAATGCGCTCGCCCACCGCCGCGCCCAGCGGGTTCAGCACCACCAGGCGCTCAAGGCTTGGCGCGCCCATCAGGCCACCACCGCCTCGCCGGCCGCTTCGTGCACGGGCTCAGCGACCTTCTGGGCCTGTTCACGCGCCACGGTGTAGCGGTTGGCCGGCACCGGCAGGCCCAGGTGGGCGCGGAAGGTGTCGTGCGGGTAGTCGGTGCGGTAAATGCCGCGCGCCTGCAGGATCGGCACCACCAGCGACACGAAATCCTTCAGCGAGGTGTTGGGCAGGGCTTCGAAGAAATTGAAGCCATCGGCGCCCTCGTTCTCGAACCAGCGCTGGATCTCGTCGGCCACCTGCTCGGCCGTGCCTACAAAAGTGCGCTTGGGCGCCGCATGCCACTGGGCCACCTGGCGCAGCGTCCACCCCCGCTCACGCGCCACCTGCTTGATGCGGTCGCTGGCGGCCTGCTGGCTGTTCTTGCCGATGTCCCCGAGGTCCGGAAAGGGCTGGTCGAGCGGGTAGACCGAAAAGTCGTGGTCATTGAAGGGCCGGGCCAGGGCGGCCAAGGCGTTCTCGATCGGCACCAGCGAGGCGGCGATCTGGTACTTGGCCTCGGCCTCCTCCGCGGTGCGGCCCACGATGGGCCGGATGCCCGGCAGCAGGAAGACCTGGGCCGGGTCACGCCCGGTCGCAGCCACCCGGGCCTTGACGTCGCGGTAGTAGGCCTGGGCGTCTTCCAGCTGGTCGGCATGGAAGAAGATCGCATCGGCGCGCTGGGCTGCGAAGTTCTTGCCATCCTCGGAGGCGCCGGCCTGGAAGATCACCGGCTGGCCCTGGCGCGAACGGGCAATGTTGAGCGGCCCCTCAACCTGGAAGAACTCACCCTGGTGGTCCAGCCGGTGCAGCTTGGCCGAGTCAAAGAACTGGCCGGTGGCCTTGTTGCGCACCAGGGCGTCGTCTTCCCAGCTGTCCCACAGGCCTTGCACCACATCGAGGTGCTCGCTGGCCAGGCGGTAGCGCACGTCGTGCGCATAGTGCTCGGCCTGGCTGTAGTTGCGCGCACTGCCATCGAGCCACGAGGTGACCACGTTCCAGCCAGCACGTCCACCGCTGATGTGGTCCAACGAGGCGAACTGGCGGGCCACGGTGTAGGGCTCGCTGTAGCTGGCCGTGACGGTGGCCACCAGGCCGATCTTGGAGGTGACGGCCGCCAGGGCCGACAGGATGGTCAGCGGCTCGAAGCGGTTCAGGTAGTGCGGGCTGGAGCGCTCGGTGATGTGCACGCTGTCGGCCACGAACAGGAACTCAAAGCGCCCCTGCTCGGCCAGTTGGGCCTGCTCGGCATAGAACTTGAAGTTGACGCTGCCGTCGGCCAGTGCGGCCTCGTGGCGCCAGTCGCCCCAGCCGGCGCCCACGCCATGCAGCACAAAGCCGAATTTGAGTTGTCGTGTTGTCATGAAAAGCCTTTCGGAGAATGAATGCGGGAAGGGTTGCGACACCGTAGGCGCCACGGTGCCCCATGCCAACGAAGATTTGCGGTGATCGATATGTGCCGGGCACACAGGGGCCGCAGCCGTTCTTCAGACCACCAACGCCGGTCGGGTCGCCGGCACCGGCGCTGCGGGCGAGGCGTTGCCCAGCAAGGGCCAGGGCTCGGGCGGGGGTGGCGGTGGTGGCGGCGGCGGTGCCGTGGCAGCCAGGCGGGCGGGCGCCCGGCCTTCGTCGAGGGCCATGCGCACCACGCCGGCCGTCAGGCTGGGGGCAAAGGCCTCGATGAACGACTCTTCGTACGAGCGCAAATAGGTGCCGGCCCGCACGGCGAGCCGGGTCAGGTTGAAGCCGAACAGGTGGCTGGCATCCAGCGCACGCAAGCCCTTGTCGCGCAGCGGGTCGAAGGCCATGCTGGCCACGATGCCCACCCCCATGCCCAGCTCGGCGTAGGTCTTGATGACGTCGGCGTCCATGGCGGTCAGCGCGATCTCGGGCTGCACCTGGTGGTGGGCAAAGGCCTCGTCGATGTGCGAGCGGCCGGTGTAGCCGGTGTCGTAGGTGATCAGCGGAAACTCGGCCAGGCGGCTCAGCGTCACCGGGCCGTCGTGCCGCAGCAGCTCGTGTCCGGGCGGGACCACCAGTGAGTGGCTCCAGCGGTAGCAGGGCAAGGCCACCAGCCCGTCGAACTGGGCCAGCGCCTCGGTGGCAATGCCTACATCGGCCTCACCCGCCAACAGCATGGCAGCCACCTGCTGGGGCGTGCCCTGGTGCAGGTGCAGGCGGATCTCGGGGAAATGCTGCGAGAACTGCTTGACCGCCCTGGGCAAGGCGTATCGGGCCTGCGAGTGCGTGGCCGCCACCGACAGTTGGCCGCTGCGCGGGGCCACGTACTCCTGCCCTGCCTTGCGCAGGTTGTGGCTGTTGAGCAGGATGCGCTCGATGATGGGCAGCACATGGCTGCCGGGCTCGGTCAGCCCGGTCAGGCGCTTGCCGACCCGCACGAAGAGCTCAATGCCGAGTTCGTCCTCCAGTTCACGGATCTGTCGGCTCACGCCAGGTTGCGAGGTGTTCAAGGTCTGGGCCACCTCGGTGAGGTTGAAGCCGCGTCGCACGGCCTCTCGCACCGAACGGAGTTGCTGGAAGTTCATGGCGGATGCGTCCTGGGGGTTGGGTCCCATCGAGCGCTTCGATGGCCTCGACAGTTTCAAGAGGGTCTGAAAAGGACGCGATTCTTCGCCGGTTGCCCGCCGCAGAAAACGAATATTTGGGCAGCACCTTATCCCCAAAACGAGGATGCAAAGGCCCCCTGCCAGCGCCAAAAGCCAGGCCCCTCACGGGGCCCGGCCGGGGCGTTCGCGGGCAGCGCCGAGGCTGCGCCGAAAGGCGTCAAAGGCCCAGCGCGCGGCGGCCCGCCGCGATGTGCACGCTGTCGTCCTGCGGGGTGTGCACCACGCCGCACTGCGCGTCGCGCAGGTGGCGCTCCAGCGGGTTGCGCCGTGCCAGCCCGTGGTTGCTGCTCAGGGCCACCGCCTGTTGCACGGCCTGCAGGGCGTTGTGCGTGGTGACCGACTTGACGATGCCGCTGTCGGCAAAGCTGGGCTCCAGGCCGGCCTCCAGGTCGGTCACCAAACTGTCGATCAGGCGTTGGTTCACGGTGAGCAAGGCTTCGATCTGGCCCAGGTGCTCTTGCGCTCTTGGCAAGGTGGCCAGCGCCGCACCCAGGCTGCTGGGTTGGCGGTCGTGCAAAAAGCCCACCACCCAGTCGCGGGCGGCGCGGGCCACGCCGGTGTACAAGGCGGCAAAAAAGGCGGCCATTTCAGCTTGCATCAACAGGTCGCCCTGGCCCCAGTCGGTCGGGGCTCGCAGCTCCAGCGGTGCGTCCGCGGGCAACAGCACGTCTTCAAACACGATGTCGTGGCTGCCGCTGGCGCGCAGGCCCAGGTGATCCCAGGTGTTCTCGATGCGGGTGCCGGGCAGGTCAGCCGGCACCAGGAAAGCCCCCGTGAGGGGCTGCTCGTCATCGGTGCGGGCCCACACCAGGTACCAGCTGAGGATGGGCGCCCCGGTGGAGTAGATCTTGCGACCCGACAGGCGCCAGCGGCCATCGGGCTGACGCCGGGCGATGGTGGCCGGCAGGCCGCCGCGCGCCGGTGTGCCCAACTCGGGCTCGACACGCAAGGCGTTAGCCAGGCTCACACGCTGCAGCGAATCCTGTACCACCCGGCGCGCCAGGGCTTCGGGCCAGGGCTTGTGGCGCCGGCCCATGCCACGGTGCTGCATGTACTGCATGGTCAGCACCAGGGCCGTGGCCGGGTCGCCGTGCGCCACGGCGCCCACCACATCGGTGAGCTGACCCAGGCTGGCGCCCTGCCCGCCGTAGGCCACCGGCGCGGCCAGGGTCAGCAGGCCGGCCGCGTGCAGATCGTCGAAGTTGCGGAACGGAAAGCTGCCATCCCGGTCATGGGCCGGCGCTCGGACCGCGAATTCGACGGCCAGGGCGCGTGCGGTCTGGCCCCAGTTCAGCGGGGCGTTCACTGCAGCACCTCGGGTTGCTCGCGCACGATGATGTCGTAGAAGCCCTTGAACGAGAACTCGGCGCCGCCCGGGCGGCCGACCTGGCTGTGGGTCAGCAAGGCCACCTCGTGCGGGATCGGCTGCGGCTTGCCGGCGGCCTCGGCCAACAGTTGGGTGTGGCAGGCGTTGTCCAGCGCGATGTACCACCAGGCGGCCGACTCGACCGAGGGGCCGGCCGTCAAAATGCCGTGGTTCTTCAGGATCACGGCCTTGCGCTGGCCCAGGGCCTTGCCGATGCGAAAGCCCTCGTCGGTCTCCAGCACCACACCGCTGAAGGTGTCGAACAGGGCGTGGTCCTGGTAGAAGGCGCAGCCGTCCTGGGTCAGCGGGTCCAGCTCACGGCCCAGGGTCGACCAGGCCTTGCCGTAGGTGGAATGGGTGTGGGCGGCAGCGACGATGTCAGGGCGCGCCTCGTGCAGCGCGGCGTGGATGGCAAAGGCGGCCCGGTTGAGCGGGCCCTGGCCCACCACGATCTCACCTTGCGAGTTCACCAGCAGCAGATCCGACACCTTGATCTGCGAGAAATGCAGGCCCAGGGGGTTGACCCAGAAATGGTCGCTCAGCTCGGGGTCGCGCGCCGTGATGTGGCCGGCCAGGCCGTGGTCGAAGCCAAAGCGGGCGAACAGGCGGAAAGCCACGGCCAGGCGTTCCTTGCGGTGGCGGCGCTCGGCCTCAACCGTCGGACGGGCCGGGGTTTCATCAAACCAGTCCTTGCGTTGCGGGTGGGGGTTGCGCACCAGGGTGAGCGAAGGGGTTTGCAGAACAGCAGACATCGGAGACTTTCTTTCAGGCGGCTTTGAGTTGGGCTTGGGCTGCGGCGGCGGCCTCGCGCTCAGCCACTTTCTGGCGCACCAGGGGCAGCAGTTCACGGCCGTAGTCGATGGCGTCCAGCAAGGGGTCGAAGCCGCGGATCAGGAAAGTGCTGATGCCCAGGTCGTAATACTTGAGCAAGGCGTCGGCCACCTGTTCGGGCGTGCCCACCAGGGCCGTGGTGTTGGAGCGGCCGCCGGTCTCGCGGGCAATCGCCGTCCACAGGCGCTCGTCCACCCGGTCGCCCTGGGCCGCATCGGCCAACAGGCGACGCGCCCCCTCGCTTTGCAAGGGGCCGCCGCGGGCAAAGCCCTGCAGCGAGCGCACGCGGCGCGTGTCTTCCAGAATGCGTTCGGCGCGGGCCCAGGCCTCGTCCTCGGTGCGGCCCAGGATGGGGCGGAACGAGATGCTGAAGCCGATGTCGCGCCCGTGCTGGGCGGCAGAGGCCCGCACGCGGCGCACCAGATCACCGGCCTGGGCCAGCGACTCGCCCCACAGCGCATAGACGCTGGCGTGCTTGCCGGCCACTTGCAGTGCGGCCTCGGAGGCGCCACCGAAATAGATCGGCAGGTGCGGCTGCTGCAGGGGCTTGACCTCGGACCAGCCGCCCTCGATGCGGTAGAAGCGGCCTTCGTGGTTCAGGGGCTTGTCGGCGGTCCAGATCTGGCGCAGCACGCTCAGGTACTCGTCGGTGCGGGCATAGCGGTCGTCGTGGCCCAGGAAGTCGCCGTCGCGGCGCTGGTCTTCGTCCGAGCCGCCGGTGATGTAGTGCACGGCCACGCGGCCGTCGGTGTACTGGTCCAGCGTGGCCAGTTGGCGCGCCGTGACGGTGGGTTGCTGCAGACCCGGGCGGTGCGCCAGCAAGAACTTGATGCGCTGGGTGACCGAGGCCGCGTAGGTGACCGCCAGCAGGTTGTCGGGGCTGGTGGCATGCGCCGGCACCAGGATGCGGTCAAAGCCGGCGTGCTCATGGGCCTGGGCGAACACGCGCACAAAGTCGCGGTCGATCACCGGGCCACGGCGGGGGAAGGTTTCAGAAACTTCGTGCGGCTGGATCATGCCGATGAACTGGACACTCATGGGGGGCTCCTGGGTTGGAAGAACGGTGAAGGGCTTCGCGGATGGCTTCACGATAGGCCGCCCCCGCCCCCGCCACAACGAAGCAAAACGCGTGAGGACATGCGCTTTCGGCATGTCCGCCCCACCAGCTCAGTGCGGGATGCCCCCGCGGCGCGGAGCGACCGGGTCGGCGTCCATGGCGGCCACCAGCGCACCGAGCGGATCGGCCAGGGCTGGCGCTGCCGGGGCTGTGGCCACGGTCTTCTCAGATCGGCACACCAGATCGGCGGCCGACCAGCTCTGGCCCGGCAGGGCCCGGGCACGCAACCAGCCTTGCCGGTCCACCAGCACCTGCTGGCCCTGCAGGCGAGCGACGGGCTGGCCCAACACCAGGGCTAGGGCCTGGCGGAAGTCGGCCGCATCGGCCTCCACGAGGCGGCAATCGGTGCCGGCCTCGGCCAGACCGCTGCCCTGCCCGATGCCCAGCACGCGCGGGTCCAGCACCAGCGGTGTGCCGGGCGAAGCGGCCACCAGCAAGCGCTGCCCTTGCATGCCACGAAGACTGCGTAGCTCGCTTGCGACACCGCAACGCACCCGGGCATCGGGCAGGCGCACCGGCAGCTCCCAACGCCCTTCGCGGGCCAGGGTCTGGCCTGAGGCCTGGGCCTGCAGAAAATCGAGCACGTTCCAGGTGTCGGCCTCACTCAAGGCGTCGGCAAAGCCGGGCATGGTGGTCTGGCCATCGCGGTCTTGCAGGCCGTGGCGCACTCGCCACCACAGCTCCCCCTCCAGGCGCTGCCACAGCAGACTGCCGTTGAGCCGCGGGGGCCACATGGGCAAAGCGGGCGCATCGGGCCCCTCACCGCCGCCATCCGCCGCATGGCAGCGCTGGCAATGCCGCTGGTACACGGTCTGGCCGCGCACGATGGCCTGGGCGCTGAAGCCGCTGTCACTGACATGGAAACTGCTGGGCGTTGCCGGCCCGGCCAACAGGCCGAACACGCCCCAGGGGGCCGCCGCCAGCAAGGCCACCGCAGCGGCCCACGCGGGCCAGCGGGCGCGCCGCCAAAAGACCGCCAGTCCAGTCAAGGGCAATGCGATTGCCAGGGCCGCCGCGCACAGCAACAGGCGGCGCGCCTGCCCAGGCTCAAACACCATCAGTTCGCCATGCAGCCGCTGTGCCCAGGGCCACACCGGCTGCCCGGCCAGGCTGTCGCTCAGGCCCAGGGCAAACCACAGACGGTGCAGGGCATCCTGCACCGCGTACAGGACGCCGAGCACGGTGTTGACCTGCTCGGGCGTGGGGGTCCAGTCGATCACGCGCTCAGCCCGGCCCCAAGCACAGCCCTCACCAGCTCGCGTCCAGGCCCAGGTGGGCCAGGGCCTGGTGGCGCAGTTCGGCCAGGCGTGGGTCACCGCGGTGGCGCGGGTAGGGCAACTCATTGACCAGCTCGGCCACGATGCGCGAGGGCCGGTCGGACAGCACGATCACGCGCTGAGCCAAAAAGAAGGCCTCTTCCACGTCGTGCGTGACCAGCAGGGCCGAGAAGCCCTGGCGCTGCCACAGCGCCAGCAGCTCGGTCTGCATGGTCAGGCGGGTCAGCGAGTCGAGCTTGCCCAGGGGCTCGTCGAGCACCAGCAGGCTGGGGTCGTTGACGATGGCACGCGCCAGCGCCACGCGCTGGGCCATGCCGCCCGAGAGTTGGTGCGGGTAGGCCTTGGCGAAGTCTTGCAGGCCCACCAGCTTGAGCGCGGCCTCGACACGCGGCTGCAGCGCCGCCAGCGTGCCGCGCGCCTGCGGGCCCAGGGCCACGTTGTCGCGCACAGTGCGCCAGGGGAACAGCGTGGGGTCCTGGAACACCACGATGCGCGACGGGTCAGGCCGGGCGACCGGCTCACCATCGTGCAGGATCTGCCCCGCGCTCGGCGGCTCCAGCCCCGCCACCAGACGCAGCAGGGTGGACTTGCCGCAGCCACTGGGACCGAGCAGGGCCACGAATTCACCGGGGCGGATGTGCAGGCTCACGCCATCGACCACCGGCAGCGTACCGGCCGGTCCGTCAAACTGATGGCTGACCTGCTCGATGCGGATGTCCGCACCGTTGGACGCGCCTGCCTGCGGCTGGCGGACGGCATTCGACGAGCTCACCATTGCACCACCCCCTTCTGCCACGACAGCACGCGGTCGCGCACGGTGAACAGCAAGGTGATCACGCCCGAGAACAGCAGGGCCATCACCAACAGCGCCCCATACATATTGGGGTAGCTGGCCCAGCCCTGGGCCCAGGTGAGGTACCAGCCCAGGCCCGATTTGACGCCCAGCATCTCGGCCACCACCAGGGTGGCAAACGCATGGCCCAGGCCCATGAACAGGCCCACAAACACCTGCGGCATGGCCGCCGGAATGGCCACCCGGAACACCAGAAAGGCGTTGGAGGCCCCCAAGGTGCGCGCCACGTCATAGAACTGGCGGTTCACCGTGGCGACGCCCGACCAGGTCAGGATGGCGACCGGAAAGCCCGTGCCCATGGCGATCAGGAACACCGCGGTGGACCAACTGGAGGGGAAGAAATAAAACGAGATCGGCAGCAGCGCGGTGGTCGGGATCGGGCCCAGCACGCGCAGCACCGGGTGAATCCAGTAATGCGCCCGGCGCGACCAGCCCATCAGCACGCCCACCACAAAGCCCACCGCCGCCCCTGAGCCGATGCCCACGCCCAGCAGGATCAGCGAGTTGGCCGCACTGTCACCCAGGCGGCGCCAATCGCTGACGTACACCTCGGCCAGACTTTGCGGCGGCGCAAAGAACGGCGTGGGCAACCAGCCCAGCTTGGCCGTGACCAGCTCCCAGGCCAGAAAACCCAGGCCCAGCACCGTGAGCCAGGGGCCGAAGCCGCGCAGGCGCTGCACCACCGGCGCGGCCAGCGGGCCACCCAGGCTCAGCACGGCCAGCGCGGCCGCCAGCCCCAGGCTGACCCAGCCGAACTCGGCGGTGTAGTTCCAGTCGCTGAAGCCAACCTGCTTGTTCGGCCAGCCCAGGGTGAGCGCGCCCAGGGCCGCCCAGGCCACGGCGGCGGCCAGGCCGGTGGCCCACCAGGCCGAGGGCGCGGCCGCCTCGCGCCGCAGCGGCAGCGCGGCCGAAGCCGGGGGGGAATGCACGGTGCTGTTCATGACACGCCTCCTCAGGACAGCACGTCGGCGTGCACGAACTCAGCAAAGCGCACCGGGTCGGTGCTGGGCTTGAGCACCCCCACCAGCTTGAAGTCGCGTGCAAAGAACTCGATCTCTTTCTTCAGCGCCACGCCGCTGGGGTGGTGCTTGTGGGTCAGCGTGCCCAGCACGGTGCGCAGGTCTTCCACCGACACCTTGGAGTAGGGGCTGTAGATCTTGGCGGCTTCGTTGGGGTTGCTGGCCACGAAGTCGGAGGCCTCGTTGATCGAGCGGGCCAGCGCGGCGGCGGTGGGGCGGTCTTCGCGCGCCAGCTTGCCGCTGACCCCCAGCACGCAGCAGGTCTTGTCGGCGTACTCGCCACTGAGGTTGGTGGCCAGCTCGATCAGGCCCTTGGTCTTGCGCTCGATGATGAACAGGTTCGGGTCGCCGTCGGCGATCGCGTGGGCCTCGCCCTTTTCCACCGCCACGCCCAGCAGGTCGCCCGGGAACTGGCGCCAGGTCACCTCCTTTTCGGGGTCGATGCCGGCCTTGGTGAACAGCACCGAGAAGAAGTTCTTGCCTGGGCTGTTCAGGTCCGACACCGCGATGGTCTTGCCCTTGAGCTTTTGCAGGCTGGTGACGCCGGCCGGGCCATAGCCCACCAGGCGGGTGCAGCCGCCGTGCGAGCTGCTGACCAACTTGACGTCAAAACCCGACTCCAGCGGTTTGATCCAGCGGTGGATCATGCCCACGCCAGCATCGGCCTTGGAGGTGGCGATCGACTCCAGCAGTTGGTCGGTCGAGCCGGTGTAATTGATGAGCTCGACATCCAGCCCGTTTTTCTCGAAGATGCCGCGGGTGATGGCCACGGGCACCGGGGCCAGGCAGACCGCGTTGGCGTTCCAGGCCAGCTTGATCGGGCGGCGCTTGCCGGCGGCCAGCACCTGGCTGGCCCCCACGCCGGCCACGGCCGACAGTCCCAGGGCCCCCACCGAGCGCAACAGGCGCCGGCGCGATGGCACGATGATCGAAGAAGCAGAAGATGGATGAGGTGTGGTCATGAGAGGCTTTCTGTCGAGGCAGGGCGTTCAGGGCGTTGGGGCCGTTGCGGACCACGGCATGCGCCGCAGGCTCCGCTGTTGAGCGCATTTGACAGAAATCATTCGCGCCATGGAAATGAGAAAACCAGCCATGCTTATGAAGAAGTCAGCCAGCACGCTTTGGCGCTTTGCGCTTCAATACAGGCTGCCCCTCAGCCCCAACAGCTGTCCCTCCCAAAGCCCATGAGCCACCAAGACCCCACCCCGCCCCAGCTGCCGCGCCTGCGCGATTTCGTGCAGCAGTTCACCCGCCTGACCGACACCCACCCGGACGAGGCACGCCTGCTGCAAGAAGGCGGCTCGCTGCTGGCGGCCCTGGTGGCCCATGACGACTGGCTGCCCGCCGAGCTGAGCCAACCCCACCCCGAGCACTACCAGCAGTACCTGCTGTACGCCGATGCCCGCGAGAACTTCTCGGTGGTCAGCTTTGTATGGGGGCCGGGCCAGGCCACGCCCATCCACAACCACACGGTATGGGGCCTGATCGGCATGCTGCGCGGCCAGGAACGCTCGCAAGCCTACGCCCGCGATGCCGCCGGCCACTGGCGCCCCACAGGCGAGGCTCACGAGCTGCACCCCGGCGAGGTCGATGCCGTGTCCCCCCGCATTGGCGACGTGCACCGCGTCAGCAATGTGCTGGCCGACCAGGTGTCGATCAGCATCCATGTGTATGGCGCCAACATCGGGGCCGTGAAGCGCTCGGTGTTCCTCGAAGACGGCACCGAAAAGCCCTTTGTGTCGGGCTACAGCAACCGCAGCCTGCCCAATCTGTGGGACCGCTCGGCCGAGGTGCGGGCCAGCCTGGCCGGCTGAACTGCATGGCCCCCTTCCTATTTTTTGAATTCCTGCCCCCCACAAGAAGAGCCCCACCGTGACCATTGCCCTGCCCACAACCCCCTACGCCCAAGTCCGCGAGCACCTGCTGGCCGGGCGCGAGATCGCCCTGCTTGATGTGCGCGAAGAAGACCCGTTTGCCCAGGCCCACCCGCTGTGGGCCGCCAACCTGCCGGTGGGCCGCATCGAGCTGGACGCCTGGACCCGCATTCCGCGCCGCGACACCGTGGTGGTGGTGTTCGATGACGGCGAGGGCCTGGCCGACACGGCCGCACGCCGCCTGCAGGCCCTGGGCTACACCCAGGTGTCGCTGCTGGCCGGCGGCCTGCAGGGCTGGCGTGACGCAGGCGGCGAGCTGTTCCGCGACGTCAACGTGCCCAGCAAATCGTTTGGTGAGCTGGTCGAGGCCAAGCGCCACACCCCCTCACTGCCCGCCGAAGAGGTCAAGGCCCTGATCGAAAGCCAGGCCAATGTGGTGGTGCTCGATGCGCGCCGCTTCGACGAGTACCAGACCATGAGCATCCCCAGCGGGGTGAGCGTGCCCGGGGCCGAGCTGGTGCTGCGCGCCGCGGCCCTGGCCCCCGACCCGGCCACCCACATCGTGGTCAATTGCGCGGGGCGCACACGCAGCATCATCGGCACCCAGTCGCTGGTGAACGCCGGCCTGCCCAACCGCATCACCGCCCTGCGCAACGGCACCATCGGCTGGCTGCTGGCCGGCCAGACGCTGGAACACGGTGCCGCCCGCCGCGCCCCCGAGGTGAGCGCCGAACAACAGGCCCGCGCCGCCGCCCAGGCCCGCGCCGTGGCCGACCGCGCCGGGGTGCGCCGCGCCACGCTGGCCGATCTGCCCGCGTGGGCGGCAGAAACCCAGCGCACCACCTACCGTTTCGATGTGCGCACCCCTGAAGAATTCGCCCGGGGCCACCTGCCGGGCTTCCGCAGCGCCCCGGGGGGGCAACTGGTGCAAGAGACCGACCACCAGGCCCCGGTGCGTGGCGCCCGCATCGTGCTGAGCGACACCGATGGGGTGCGCGCCAACATGAGCGCCTCGTGGCTGGCCCAGATGGGCTGGGAGGTGCACGTGATCGACGCGCTGCCCGCCCAGGCTTTGACCGAGAGCGGGACGGCGCCAACCGCCGTGCCCCCGCCCGAGCAACCGATCCCGCTGACCTCGGTGGCCACGCTGCAGGCCTGGCTCGCCGAAGGGGCCGACACGGTGGTGATCGACTTCACCCCCAGCGCCAACCACGTGAAACGCCACATTCCGGGCGCCTGGTGGGCGCTGCGCTCGCAACTCGCCCAGGGGCTGGCCCAGATCCGCGCTCAGGTGCCTGGCGTGCAACGCCTGGTACTGACCTGCGGCAGTTCGGCCCTGGCCGCCTACGCCGTGGCCGAAACCGCCCGCCTGAGCCCAGGCCTGAGCGTGTCGCTGCTCGATGGCGGCACCCAGGCCTGGATCGAAGCCGGCCTGCCGCTGGAAAGCGGCGAAACCCACCTGGCCGCCCCGCGCATCGACCGCTACCGCCGCCCTTACGAGGGCACCGATGCGCCCCGCGCAGCCATGCAAGGCTACCTGGATTGGGAGTTCGGCCTGGTCGAACAACTGGGCCGCGACGGCACGCATGGCTTCCAGGTGATCTGAGCCGGATCGCGACAGGCGCGCTAACGCCTGGGGCGCGGGCATTCAATCGTTCAATCTTTCAATCGGCTTGAAATCCCGAGGCCTTGATCACCGGTTCCCAGCGTTTGGCCGAGGCGGCACCACGGCTGGCCAGCTCTTCGGGCGACTTGCCCACCGGCAGAAAGCCCATGGTGGCCAGGCGCTCGCGCACATCGGGCAGGGTCAGTACCTTGGCCAGGGCCTGGCTCCAGGCGGTCACCACGGCGGCCGACGTGCGGGCCGGGGCATACAGGCCGTTGAAACCCATGCCCGAAATCGTGGGGTAGCCCTGCTCGGCAAAGGTGGGCACGTCGGGCAACTGGGGCACGCGCTGCTCGGATGACACCGCCAGCACCCGGATCTTGCCGGCGCGGTGGGCCTCGACCAGCGAGCTCATGACATCGATGTCGGCACTGATCTGCCCGCCCATCAGGGCCAACACGGCCGGAGCGCTGCCCTGGAACGGGATGTCTTCCATCTTCACGCCGATGGCCTCGCCCAGCACCATGCCGAAGAAATGGTGCGGCGCGCCCCGTGCCGGAATGCCGTAATTGGCCTGGCCCGGGTTCTTGCGCGCCCAGGCCACGTACTCGGCCAAAGTCTTGGCCGCAGGGGCCGTGCCCACGGCCAAGGCAAAGGGAAACTCCGACACCGTACCGATGGGCTGCAGATCACGCTGCGGGTCATAGCTGAGTTTGCGCAAGGTGTAGGGGTAGAGCGCCACCAGGGCATCGGGCCCGAGCATGACGACACTGCCGTCGGTGGGTGCATTCTTCAGCACCTCCATGGCCAGCCGGCCGCCGGCACCAGGCTTGTTGTCGACCAGCACAGGTCGCTTGAGTTCGTCCTTGAGCTTTTCAGCCAGCACGCGGGCCAGGGCGTCAAACGAGCCGCCAGCCGGAAAGCCGACCAGGATGCGGGCCGCTTGCCCTTCAGGCTGGGCCAGCGCCGGGGCCGCCAGTGCGAGCCCCAGCAGGCCCAGGGCACCGGAGGCCAGCATGCGACGGGTGTAGGAATGGATTTTTTTCATGGTTTGTCTCCTTGCAGATGGGTCGTGAAAGCGAAGTCAGGCAGATCTCAGCAACCGCGCGTGATCGGGGTCTGCACTGGCTTGTGGCGCAGGCCCAGGCGCAGCAGTTCAAGCTTGGCCAGAGCCTGGCGGTGCACCTCGTCGGGGCCGTCGGCCAGGCGCAGGGTGCGCTGGTCGGCATAGGAGAAAGCCAGCGGAAAGTCCTCGCAGACACCGCCACCGCCGTGGGCCTGGATGGACCAGTCGATGACCTTGCAGGCCATGCTGGGGGCCACGATCTTGATCATGGCAATCTCGGCCTGGGCGGCCTTGTTGCCCACCGTGTCCATCATCCAGGCGGCCTTGAGGGTGAGCAGTCGGGCCTGCTCGATCAGGCAGCGTGCCTCGGCGATGCGTTCGTGCCAGACGCCTTGTTCGGCCACGGCACGGCCAAAGGCATGGCGGCTGGCCAAGCGCTGGCACATGAGTTCAAAGGCCCGCTCGGCCGCACCGATGGAGCGCATGCAGTGGTGGATGCGGCCCGGCCCCAGGCGACCCTGGGCGATTTCGAAGCCACGCCCCTCGCCCAGCAACAGGTTGGCCACGGGCACACGCACATCGGTCAGCGAGACCTCCATGTGGCCATGGGGAGCATGATTGAAGCCAAACACCGACAGGGCCCGCTCCACCTTGACGCCAGGGCTGTTGGCCGGCACCAGGATCATGGACTGCTGCTGGTGGCGCGCCGCCTCGGGGTTGCTCTTGCCCATCACGATGAACAGTTCGCAGTGCTGGCTGCCAGCCCCTGTGGACCACCACTTGCGCCCGTTGATCACATAGTCCTCGCCCTCGCGGCGGATCTCGCACTGGATATTGGTGGCGTCTGACGAAGCCACCTCGGGCTCGGTCATCAAAAAGGCCGAGCGGATTTCGCCGCGCAGCAAGGGTTCGAGCCAGCGGTCTTTCTGGGCTTCGGTGGCATAGCGGTCCAGGGTCTCCATGTTGCCGGTGTCAGGCGCCGCGCAGTTGAAGACCTCGCTGGCCCAATGCACCCGGCCCATCACCTCGCACAGCGGCGCATATTCAAAATTCGACAGCCCCTCGGCTGCGCGCGGCGAATGCGGCAGAAACAGATTCCACAGGCCTTGTGCGCGCGCCATCGCCTTGAGGCGCTCGACCGTGGGGCAGTGGCCCCAGCCCTCGCCGGTGAAGTCGCCCTGGGCCGCGGCTTCGCGTGCCACCTGGGCCTCGTTGGGCAGGATGTGCTCGTTCATGAAGGCCTGCAGGCGCTGGCGCAGCGCGGTGGTCTTCTCGGGTTCCTGGAACAGGTTCATGGGATTCTTTCAGGGGAGGGAAGAAAAAGAAGGGAAGGCCTCAGCCGCCCACCAGGCGCCAGCCACGTTCGGCCACGGCCCCGGCCTGGGCCGACACCTCGCGCGCGATGGGACTGGCGGCGGTGCCGTCTTGCACGCGGCGGGCAATGCCCTGCAGGATGGCGCCCAGGCGGAACAGGTTGCAGGCGAGGTAGAAAGGCCAGTCGGCCTGAACTGCGGCGAGGTCGTCGCGGCCCATGCGGTCGAGGTAGCGCGCCACAAAGTCCTGCTCGCTCGGGACGCCCAGCGTCGCCAGATCCAGCCCGGCCAGGCCCTGCAACGGGCCTGGGGGGTGGTGCCAGGCCATGGCGTGGTAGGCCAGATCGCTCAAAGGGTGACCCAGGGTGGACAGCTCCCAGTCCAGCACGGCCAACACCCGCGGTTCGCTGGGATGGAACACCATGTTCTCGATGCGGTAGTCGCCATGCAGCAAGGCCAGCGCCTCGGGGTCATGCGCCGAAGCGGGGATGTGGGCGGGCAGCCATTCGATCAAGCGCTCCATGGCGGGCAGATCGTTCGTCTGGCTGGCCCGGTACTGACGCGTCCAGCGTGCGATCAAGCGCTCAAAGTAGCCTTCGGTACGACCAAAGTCCTGCAGGCCCTGGGCCCGCCAGTCCACCCGGTGCAAGGCCGCGAGCACCCGGTTGGCCTCGTCGTGAATGGCCGCACGCTCCGCCACGCAGAGACCCGGCAGCGAGGCCTCGCGGAATACCCGGCCCGGCACAAAAGCCATCAGGTAGAAGGCGGCACCGATCACCGACTCGTCGGCGCAGAACTGGTGCACCCGGGGCACCGGCACCTCGCTGCCCTGCAAGGCCTGCAAGACCGCGAACTCGCGCTCGATGGCGTGGGCTGAGGGCAGCAGCGCCGCCTGTGGCCCAGGCTTGGCACGCAGCACACGCGGCTCGCCATGTGCAGGCGTCAGCAGCCAGGTGGGGTTGGACTGACCGCCCGCCAGACGACTCAGCTGCAGGCCGGCCGCCGCTGCCGGCCAGTGGGGTGCGAGCCAGGCCTGCAGAGCAGGTCCATCGGGCGACAGCGGGCTTTTGGCATTGTTTTCTGGGGGCATGATCCGTCCTTTTGTCGCATTGTCGGACAATTGGACAATAAGGCCCAATCCGGAGGAAACCCTGAGCGTCACGGCCGGGACAGCGTCCAGCCAGGGCGGTAGCACGGGCTACACTGCGCAACCCCACCGTGATTCGCCTTGTCAAACCCCTGCCCATGGACATCGAAAAGCTGCAGTTCTCACCCGCCTACCGACTGGTTTCGGAGGACCTGAGGCGGCGCATCGTGAGTGGGTCCCTGCAGCAAGGCGATGCCCTGCCTACCGAGACCGAGCTGGCCACGGGCTTCGGTGTGCACCGATCCACCATCCGTGAGGCCCTGCGCCAGCTGGAACAAGACGGCCTGCTGCGGCGCGACGGCAAACGCCTGCTGGCGGCCACGCCCGAGCACAGCGCGCTGTCGCAGGCCGCCGAACGTGCCCTGCGCATGCGGCAGGTGAGTTTTCTCGACGTGTGGCAGGTGGCCTCAGCCCTGGAACCCCTGTGCGCCGCTCTGGCGGCCGCCCAGATCACCGACGATGAGCTGGACGCGCTGGAGGACAACCTGCGCCGCACCCGAGACCTGCTGCAGGCCGGCGGCTCGCCGGTGGAAATCGACATCGAGTTCCAATCCCTCGTGGCGCAGGCCACGCACAACCAGGCGCTGCTGCTGGCCCGCGGCCCGATCAGCCAACTGATGCTGGCGGGCTATGCCGCGATTGCGCCCAAGTTGCCCCAGTCGGGTGCCCGCCTGCTGGAGGTGCACGAGCAGGTGACCGCCGCGCTGCGCCGCCACGATGCCGCCGAGGCCGAGGCCTGGACACGCAAACACCTGCAGGATTACCGCCGCGGCTGCGAGATTGCCGGCCTGGACATGCGCCAGCCCATCCCGCCCGTGGGTTGATCCAGCGCTGAAATATTTTTCTCAATCGTTGCGTGGGGTTTTTGGGCTCTCGCGTCAAAACGGCCCCACGATGGATGCTGTTACAAACATGGACAGACCGGGTCCACACTGACCCATGCATCGGGGGGCCTCTTGAACCTGTTCGCCGGCCTGACGTTGGACACACCCACGCTGGTGTTCTCGATTGGCGCATTGGCGCTGTTCATGGCCGTGTTCGCCTGGAACACGGCCTATGGCCTGCCAGCCGCCGACATGGGCCTGCGCAGTTGGGGGCTGGCCATGCTGTCGCTGTGCGGGGGGTTCATGCTGTTCTTCCTGCGCGGCCATGCCCCGTTGGTCCTGACCTTTGTGCTGGCCAACACGCTGGTGCTGCTCAGCTCGGTGATCTGCGTGGATGCGCACGCGCGCCTGCTCGAACAGCCCACCCCCTGGCGCACCCTGGCGCTGGCCAACCTGCTGGGGGTGCTGGGCACCATGCCGGTGTACCTGGGCTGGCTGCCCCGGGGGGTGGCCATCCTCACGGTGTCGCTGGCTCTGGGCGGCAACTTTGCCATCAGCGCCCAGTTGATCTGGCGCCGCCATCGCAGCACCGGCTCCCGTGCCGGCCTGCTGGCGGCCGGCATTCTGGCCGCCATGGCAACCGGCTCGGCGCTGCGCGGCATTTACAACATCACCGGTGAGCGCGCCAGCCTGCTGATCAGCTCGCAAATGCTGCCCCAGGTGGGGTCGCTGCTGCTGGGGGCCTTGTTCACCGTGGGCAGCTCGCTGGGTTTTCTGGCCATGGTCAATGAACGCCAGCGGCGCGAACTGGAGACCCACTCCCGCCGTGACGGGCTGACCGGACTGCTCAACCGCACCGCCTTTTTCGAGGCCGCGCATGCCTATGTGGCCGGACCGGGTGGCGAGCGCTTCGGCGTGGTGATGATGGACATCGACTGGTTCAAGAAGATCAACGACCGCCATGGCCATGCTGCTGGGGACACCACGCTCACTCAGCTGGGGCGGCTGATCACCCAGCACACCCGACTGACCGACCTGGCCGGACGCTATGGCGGCGAAGAGTTCTGCCTGTTGCTGAAGGATTGCACGCTCGCCGAAGCCCAGCGGGTGGCCCAGCAACTGGTGAATGAGGCCGCCCGCCAGAGCGTGCGCCTGCCCGGCGGCCAAGCCCTGCACTTCACGCTGTCAGCCGGGTACGCACAGCGCCAGGGCCCGCACGAGAGCCTGGAGCAGGTCATCAACCGGGCCGACCACGCCTTGTACGAAGCCAAGCACGCGGGGCGCAACCGGGCCGTGGCGGCCTTGCCCGCCGCCGCCCCCGACTCGGTGCCCGCGGCACCACAAGGCAGCACCGACAACGTCGGCACCGCCTCCCAGGCGGCCTGACGCACGCCTGCCGGGCCCCAGCCCGGACCGGGTTCAGGAGACAAGCCTGTCAGAAAAAACCTGACAAGCACCCGACGCAAAAGAGACAAGCAGCACAGGCAGAGGCCGACTTAATTTTTGATTGGGGGGTATTCACAATCCATTTCAACAGATCGACATTGCTTCATGCCCCCGGGTGAGGCGCCTCAG